>JBFDTN010000001.1:0-348750 GCA_040719455.1 Streptococcus pneumoniae
GCTCTATAATTTCTGTAGTGGGTAACTTCCACTGAAGAGATTATAGGGCTTTTTCAGTGTAGAAAAAAAGTCCCATATAATCTATAATGAAAAGCGACGAAACTCACATTAGAAAGAATCATATGGAACGACTTAATAATACCACAAATCTTATCGGAATTAAAGATAAAAATATCACCATCACTTCTGCTTACAAGTCTAAATCCCATATCCTCATTCAAGCAACCTTAGATTATCCTGCTCCTCCTTGTCCTCACTGCCAAGGAAAGATGATAAAATATGACTTCCAACGAGAATCCTCTATTCCTATGCTTGATATTCAAGGATTTCCTACTCTTCTAAAACTGAGAAAACGCCGCTTTAAATGCAAGTGTTGTCTACGTGTATCCGTATCTCAAACGTCTCTCGTCAAGAAACATCATCAAATTTCTCAACCTATCTGGGACAAAATCACTCAACTACATACGGAAAAACTAACGAACTCTGATATTGCTAGAAGACTTCATATCTCTGTCTCTGTTGTACAGAGAAAACTGAATCAATTCTCCTTCAAGGAACAGTTCTCACAATTACCTAAAATCCTCTCTTGGGATGAATTCTCTCGAAATAAGGGAAAGCTGGCATTTATCGCTCAGGATTTTCAAACCAAAAAGATTATCACTATTCTTGAAAATAATCGACAAACAACCATTAAAAACTACTTCCTCAAATACACGAGAGAGGTGAGGGAAAACGTCAAAGTCGTAACTGTAGATATGGCTGGTAACTACATCCCCATCATTAACTTCTTATTCCCAAAAGCAAAGATTGTTCTGGATCGTTTTCATATTATTCAGCACCTGAGCCGAGCTATGATGGCTACTCGAATTGCCATTATGAAGAACTGTGACAAGGACTCTCTTTCTTATCGTGCTATGAAACATCATTGGAGAATCCTCCAAAAAGACAGCCGGAAACTCTCTAACAAACTCTTTTATTCTCGAACCTTTAGGCAAACCTTAACCCCTAGAGAAGTAGTTCAAAAGACCTTAGACTTGTCAGAGGAACTAAAGTACTATTATGACCTCTATCAGCTCTTGCTTTTCCATTTTCAGGAGAAGAACAGCGAGGCATTCTTCGGACTGATAGAAGACTATTTACCTACTGTGAATTCTACTTTCAAAACAGTCTTTACAACATTTCTCAAATACAGACAATACATTACCAATGCACTTGAATTACCTTATTCAAACGCTAAACTCGAAGCAACTAACAAACTCATCAAGGACATCAAACGACAAGCTTTCGGTTTCCGAAACTTTAAGAACTTTAAAACAAAAATTCTCATCGCTTTAAACATACAAAAAGAGAGAACCAACCTGATTCTCTCTCGTATGGGATAATACGTCACCCACTACAGTTGACAAAGTGCCGATTTACCTAGAGGATTGTTTTCTATCACACAATCGGAATGGAGATTTCAATCAAATTGCTGGAGTAGATTGTTTGGATGCCTGCATGGTCGATGTGTGCGGTGTCGATTTTTCGCTTGAGGAAGAATTCACGGATTTTATCCACTTCTTGGTCACGAATGGCACGGTGCTTGTTGGAAATGAGAATTTCATAGTGAAGTGGTGCTTGGGTAAAGACCACATCGGTATTTCCAGCAGAGAAGGTCTCAACCAGTGTAGCATCGGTACTTTCTAACTGGCTTTGTACCAAGTGGGCATGACTATTGGTTGTGTTGATGAGTTTCATAAATTCCTCCTTGCTTTTTTTCTATTATAGCACTTTTTGGTGTATCTAGGCAGACATTTCTAGGATAAGTGTTGCTTTTTCCACTGATCAATTCCCCATTTGTGGCTACCACGTTTGAGAAGTTCACGAGCTTCATCAATTGGAAACCAAGCCACATGATTAAAGTCCTCAAGAGGAGCTTGTGCTTGCTCAAAAGAGATTACTTCATAAATGTAAGCGGGGTTATAAAAATGAGTATCTCGGTGACTAGAGTAGAAATATTCGTCCGCTTGACCGTAGTAGTTGCCAATGGTTGCGGTAAAGCCAAGTTCTTCTAGAAGTTCACGCGAAAGGGCAGAGAGGTGATTTTCCCCTGCTTCAATCTCGCCTCCAGGTAAGAACCAAGCGCCGTTAGGAGCCTGTACGAGAATGATTTGTTCTTTTTTTCTATCTGGGATGACAGCATAGACTCCGTAGCGGTTGGAGTAAGTGACTCCCTCTTTTTTCTCTCCAAAAGTTGCAATGCTCATAGGATTTCCTCACTGATTTGTATAGGAATATTATAACACAAGAAGGAGAAATTACCTAGCTATTTTGAGGAGAAATAAGGAGAAATTTTATTCTGTTTTTTCTTTGGAAGTGGATTTGATGATGATGCTTCCTTTGCTATTGAGAACAGCCTTGAGGTCTTTTTCAGTTGGATGTTCGAGATAAAAGTCGGTAATGGCATCTTCGATATGGTCTTGGATGGTTCTACGAAGTGGTCGTGCCCCCATTTTTGGATCATAGCCTAAGTCAACAAGAGTTTCTTTGACTTTTTCGGTCACGTCAAGGTGAATGCCGTTTGTAGAAAGGCGCTTATTCACATCCTCTAGCATGAGATCCACAATATGAAGGAGATTGTTTTTGCTGAGGGCTTTGAATTCGATAATGCCGTCAAAGCGGTTCATAAACTCAGGGCTAAAGAAGTTGCCAAGCTCTCCTAGGACAGAATTTGTCCGACCTTCACGAGCTGCTCCAAATCCGACGCTGGCTTCTACCTTACCTGTACCGGCATTTGAGGTCATAATGATAATCGTATCTTTAAAGCTGACCGTGCGTCCTTGTCCGTCAGTGAGACGTCCATCATCCAGAACTTGGAGGAACATGTGCATAACATCTGGATGGGCTTTTTCGACCTCATCAAGAAGGATGAGGGAGTAAGGATTGCGACGGACGCGCTCAGTGAGTTGCCCAGCCTCTTCGTAGCCTACATAGCCTGGAGGAGCTCCGACTAATTTTGCGACACTATGTTTTTCCATATATTCACTCATGTCAAAGCGAATCATGCTGTCTGCTGAGCCAAAGAGTTCGATGGCTAGTTGCTTGGATAGCTCGGTTTTACCGACCCCTGTTGGTCCGACAAAGAGGAAACTTCCAATCGGACGGTTCGGTGTGCCAAGTCCGACACGATTGCGACGGATAGCTTTTGCAATTTTATCCACAGCATCGTCTTGACCGATGACATGAGCTTTTAGGTCTTCTGCCAGATGGATGAGCTGTGATTGCTCTTTTTCTTTCAAATCACCGACGGGGATATTGGTCTTTTGCTCAATAATATGCTCAATCGTTTTTTCGCTGATAATCGGCGTATCTTGATCCAGCATTTTATTTTTTTGCAGTTCCTTGTATTTGGCGATTTGGTCACGGAAGTAGGCTGCCTTTTCAAAGTCTTCATCGCGTGTGGCTTGAGTTTTAAGATTTTCAGCCTCAATCAAGCGTTGGTCGATGACCTTAGGATCGACAAAATTCAGTGTCAGATTCATCTTCGAGCCTGCCTCGTCCAAGAGATCAATAGCCTTGTCTGGTAAGAAACGGTCTTGGATATAGCGATTGGAGAGGACAGCAGCAGCCTCAATAGCTTCATATGTGTAGGTAACGTGATGGTAGTCCTCGTATTTTTGTTGAATACCTTTTAAGATGGTGATGGTTTCTTCTACCGTTGGCTCATCGACTTTGACGGGCTGCATACGGCGCTCAAGAGCAGCGTCTTTTTCGATAATTCGGTATTCATTGAGAGTTGTTGCGCCGACTAATTGCAACTCACCACGAGCGAGCGCAGGTTTTAAGATATTTCCTGCATCCATATTGCCATCGCCAGCAGAGCCAGCTCCGACAATCTCATGAATCTCATCGATAAAGAGAATCACGTCGTTGCGTTTTCGGATTTCCTCCATCAATTTTTGCATTCGTTCTTCAAATTGACCTCGAATACCCGTTCCTTGCACAAGGCTAACTACATCAAGGCGAATGACTTCCTTGCCTTGGAGCTTATGAGGAACATCCCCGTCAACGATTTTCTGTGCTAGTCCTTCAACAACGGCAGTTTTTCCGACCCCCGGTTCTCCGATGAGGACAGGGTTGTTTTTCGTTCTGCGGTTTAAAATCTCAATAACTCGCACGATTTCCTCGTCGCGACCGATAACAGGGTCGATATTGCCTTGACGGGCAATTTCTGTGACATTGATTCCAAATTCCTCTAAAAGCCCTTTTGGCTGAGGAGGTGTTGGGTTGTTCGTTCCATAGCCACCACGACCACCGTAGTTACCACCAGACTGTGTCGGTGGCGTTTGTGGCTCTTTAGGTTGTTGGAAATTTTCCAAGTTTCCAAAGAAATCATTGAAAGGATCAATCGGCTGGTGCATGTTGCTAAAGCCTTTAAAAATAGCATTTTCTGGATCTGTTTTCATGATTTGGTAGCAATTTTGGCAGAGGTCAACTTGGCGTTGTTTTCCATTGACATTTGTATAGAGATGAATGGTAGATTCATTGATTTTACAGTTTTGACAAAGCATGTAGTCCCTCTTTTCTATTGAATCATTCTAGAAATTTGACCATTGGTCAAATTTAGTCAAACTTTCTACTTTCATTATAGCAGTATTTGAAAACATTGCAAGAAGAAAGTGTTAAATTGAGAAAAAGAGGGGCAAAAACGACTGAAATTCCTAGATTTTGAAGGATTATTTTTCTAAAAATAGCCTTTTAGTAGCAAAAGAGACAAAAAATATGGTAGAATAGGAACGTATAAAGGAAATAGGAGACGTAAAATGGAATCACATTTAGTACGAATTATCAACCGCTTGGAGGCGATGGCTAAAGATGGCGGTAATCTAAAGCGTAATTTTGAACGTGAAGGAGTAGTTGTGGCTGAAGTGGCTTATAGCTACGATGAGGAAAATGGCTCAGTTTTCACGCTTCGTGATGTTGCAGCGCGTGAGACATATACCTTTGATAGTATCGACTTGATTGCAATGGAAATTTACGAATTGCTTTACTAAGATGATATATTCTTGGAGACCTAGACTTGATTTTATGCAAGTTTAGGTCTTTTTTTGATTGAAATTCTGGTGTTTATGATTTTTAAATAACTTTGTTGCATTTTTATGCAAATTATGCTAAACTAGATTCAGTTTTGATTTAGAGAGGAATTTTATGAATTTTTCATTTTTACCCAAGTATTTACCTTACTTTAATTATGGCGCGGTTGTGACGGTGCTTGTGTCTGTCTGCGTGGTCTTTTTTGGGACGATTTTAGGTGTGCTCCTTGCTTTTGCTCAGCGCTCTAAGTTTCGTCCCTTGGCTTGGCTTGCCAATCTCTATGTTTGGGTCTTTCGTGGCACACCGATGATGGTGCAGATCATGATTGCCTTTGCTATGATGCAGATCAATGCACCGACTATTCAAATTGGGATTTTGGGGGTGGATTTGTCTCGCCTCTTGCCAGGGATTATCATCATTTCTATGAATAGTGGAGCCTATGTATCAGAGACGGTGCGAGCAGGGATTAACGCGGTGCCAAAAGGGCAGCTAGAAGCTGCTTATTCGCTTGGGATTCGTCCAGGTAAAGCCATGCGCTATGTGATTTTGCCGCAAGCAGTGAAAAATATTCTCCCTGCCTTGGGAAATGAATTTATCACCATTATCAAGGATAGCTCGCTTTTATCTGCCATCGGGGTTATGGAATTGTGGAATGGGGCAACGACTGTTGCTACGACGACGTATTTGACCTTAACGCCGCTCTTATTTGCAGCTGGCTACTACCTAGTGATGACAAGTCTCCTCTCGCTAGCGCTTAAATATTTGGAAAATCGTATGGGACAAGGAGATGTAAAATGACAGAAAGCATTATTCAAATTGAAAATTTACACAAATCATTTGGGAAAAATGAAGTGTTAAAAGGGATTGATTTGGAAATTGAAAAAGGGCAGGTCGTGGTGATTATCGGGCCGTCAGGAAGTGGAAAATCAACATTTTTACGGACGATGAATTTGCTTGAAGTACCGACCAAGGGAAGAGTAACCTTTGAGGGAGTGGATATTACCGACAAGAGCAATGATATTTTTGCCATGCGAGAGAAAATGGGCATGGTCTTTCAGCAGTTCAATCTCTTCCCCAATATGACGGTGTTAGATAACATCACCCTTTCTCCTATTAAAACAAAAGGAATGGATAAAACAGCAGCAGAAGAAAAAGCCTTGAAATTGCTAGAGACGGTTGGATTGCCAGACAAGGCGTCTGCCTATCCGCAGAGTCTATCAGGTGGTCAGCAGCAACGGATTGCCATTGCACGTGGGCTTGCCATGGATCCAGATGTTCTTCTCTTTGATGAGCCAACTTCAGCTCTTGACCCAGAAATGGTCGGAGAGGTGCTTTCTGTCATGCAGGATTTGGCTAAGTCAGGAATGACCATGGTTATCGTGACCCATGAGATGGGCTTTGCGCGTGAGGTCGCAGATCGTGTTATCTTTATGGATGGAGGAGTCATCGTCGAAGACGGTACACCGCAGGAAGTCTTTGAAGCGACCAAGGAAGAGCGAACCAAGAATTTCCTCTCAAAAGTCTTGTAAAAAAGGGTGTTTATAGTGTTCAGAAGTTAGGAATCTTGTCCTGACTTTTTTGATATAGTTTCTAGCTATATATTGCCCTAGTCAATAAGTGCTAGAGAGGACGCGCTTTTTTTGCTATAATAGAAAAAAAGCAAGAGGAGAGTGCAAATGACAGTCATCGATGGAAAGGCATTAGCTGCGAAGTTGCAAGGAGAATTGGCAGAAAAAACTGCAATCTTAAAAGACAAGACGGGCTTAGAACCTGGGCTTGTCGTAATCTTGGTGGGGGAAAATCCTGCCAGTCAAGTCTATGTGAGAAACAAGGAACGTTCAGCCTTAGCGGCAGGATTTCGGAGCGAAGTCGTGCGGGTTCCTGATACGATCAGTCAAACGGAGCTTCTGAGCTTGATTGACCGCTACAATCAAGACAAGGCTTGGCATGGGATTTTGGTGCAGTTGCCCTTGCCAGACCATATTGATGAAGAAGCGGTGCTCCTTGCTATTGATCCGAAAAAAGATGTGGATGGCTTTCATCCGACTAATATGGGCAAGCTCTGGAGTGGACATCCTGTCATGATTCCCTCTACTCCTGCGGGGATTATGGAGATGTTTCGTGAATACGAGATTGCTCTTGAGGGCAAAAAGGCTCTTGTCATCGGGCGGAGCAATATCGTCGGTAAACCCATGGCGCAGTTGCTTTTAGACGCTAATGCGACAGTGACGCTTGCTCACTCGCGTACGGAAAATCTTTCAGCCTTGGCACGGACGGCAGATATTTTGGTTGTTGCCATTGGT
Source organism: Streptococcus pneumoniae (assembly GCA_040719455.1). Taxonomy (NCBI): domain Bacteria; kingdom Bacillati; phylum Bacillota; class Bacilli; order Lactobacillales; family Streptococcaceae; genus Streptococcus; species Streptococcus pneumoniae. The sequence goes on from JBFDTN010000001.1 coordinate 7,377, forward strand.
CGTGGGCATTTTGTGACCAAGGATTTTGTCAAAGACGGAGCTGTCGTGATTGATGTGGGTATGAACCGTGATGAGAACGGCAAATTAATTGGTGATGTGGCCTATGATGAGGTAAAAGAGATTGCAAGCTACATCACACCTGTTCCTGGTGGCGTTGGTCCGATGACCATTACCATGCTGATGGAGCAGACCTTTAGAGCTTTTAAACGGACGCTAGATGAGTAAGTTGTGAAACATATGGTTAGAATATTAGATGAAACGATCCTCAAGCGAGTGATTCAGCCGAGAAACTCTCAGAGCCACAAGGGAGATTATGGTCACCTGCTCTTGATTGGAGGGACTTATCCTTATGGCGGGGCTATCTTGATGACGGCAAGAGCTGCGGTGTTTAGTGGAGCTGGTCTTGTGACAGTGGCGACAGATCGAGAAAATCTGTCTGCCCTTCACACCCATCTCCCAGAAGCCATGGGGATAGATCTAGCGGATCAGGAGTTGCTAGAGCAACAAATTGAGAAAGCAGATGTCATTTTGATTGGATCAGGATTGGCATTGGGTGAGAAAGAAAAAGATTGCTTTGAGAGGGTCATCAAGTATAGCAAGAAGGGGCAAATCCTTGTCTTAGATGGCGGAGCCTTGCACTTTTTGAAACAGATAGATGCCAGTCAGATAAGCGCTAGGATCGTTCTTACTCCGCACCAGAAAGAATGGGAAGTCTTGAGCGATCTTGAGATTCCTAAGCAGACGGATACAGCGAATCATAAAGCGCTTGATGTCTTTCCTTTAGGCACGATTTTAGTGCAAAAAAGCGAGCGGACAACGATTTATGAACATGGAAAGGAAGAGTTTTCTCGCTTAACGATCGGTGGTCCCTACCAAGCGACGGGTGGCATGGGAGACACTTTGGCAGGGATGATTGCAGGTTTTCTAGGTCAGTTTTCAAAGAAAAGGATTGTTGAGCGTGTGGAGGCTGCTGTGTATCTACATTCTGCGATTGCTGCTAAGCTGAGCGAGACAGTCTATGTCACCTTGCCAACAGCTATCAGCCAAGAAATTCCACGCTGGATGAAGCGGTACAGTAGATAAATAGACGACAAAAGTTGAATGATAGAGTTCAGCTTTTTTGATTTGGAAGTTCAGAGAAGAAAACGCTTGTTAGAGCTTTTTGCTCTATTTTCCTATGAAAAGTAAAAGAAGTATGATATAATGAAGAATATTTAGATTTTTGAGGAGAAACACAAATGGAAGACCCTGGCAGTCAGACCTTACTATATCAAAGCCTACTATTAGTTATTTTAACCTTGTTTAATGCCTTTTTCTCAGCGACCGAGATGGCAATGGTGTCGCTCAATCGTGCGCGTGTTGAGCAAAAGGCAGAAGAAGGAGACATCAAGTACATTCGCCTTTTAAATGTGCTGGATAATCCCAATAATTTCCTATCGACTATTCAAGTTGGAATTACCTTGATTACGATTTTATCAGGGGCGAGTCTTGCTGATACTTTGGGAACAGAGCTTGCCAAATGGATGGGCAATTCAGAAACTGCAAGAGCAGGAGCGAGTTTTCTATCCCTTGCGATTTTGACCTATATTTCGATTGTATTTGGCGAATTGTACCCTAAGCGGATTGCCCTGAATCTAAAGGATGCCCTAGCCATTCGGACGGCTCCATTTATTATCTTGCTTGGGAAGTTAGTCAGTCCCTTTGTCTGGCTCTTGTCTGCTTCAACCAATCTCTTGAGCCGCATTACGCCCATGACCTTTGATGATGCTGATGCGAAGATGACTCGGGATGAAATCGAGTATATGCTGACTAAAAATGGGGAAGAGACGTTGGACGCCGATGAGATTGAAATGCTCCAAGGGGTGTTTTCACTTGATGAGCTGATGGCAAGAGAAGTCATGGTTCCGCGGACAGATGCCTTTATGGTTGATATTCAGGATGATACCAAGGAAATCATCGAGCGCATTCTCAAGGAAAATTACTCACGAATTCCTGTCTATGATGGAGATAAGGATAATGTGATCGGACTCATTCATACCAAGCGGCTCCTAAATGCAGCTTTTACCAATGGATTTGACAATATTGTTCTCAGAAAGATTTTGCAGGAACCTTTGTTTGTTCATGAGACGATTTTCGTTGATGATCTCTTGACCGAGCTTCGCAATACGCAAAACCAGATGGCGATTTTGCTAGATGAATATGGTGGCATGGCAGGACTTGTGACCTTGGAAGATTTGCTTGAGGAAATCGTTGGCGAGATTGATGATGAGACGGATAAGGCTGAGATTGATGTGCATCAGATTTCTGAGACGACTTACATCGTTCAAGGGGCTATGAACCTCAATGACTTCAATGAATACTTTGATGTTGAGTTAGAAAGTGATGATGTTGATACCATCGCAGGCTATTATCTGACAGGGGTTGGCTCGATTCCCACCGCTAAGGAGCGTCTATCCTATGAGGTGGAAAGTCAGAATCAGCATCTTGTCTTGACCAATGATAAGGTGAAAAATGGGCGCGTGACCAAGGTGAAATTAGAGATTTCTCCCTTAGAAATCGAAGATCCAGATCCTAAGAAAAAAGACTAGAACTGGAGAAGAAAAGGCTCAAAATGGCAGAGTTGCGTGATAAGCTTAAGCATACTTTAGAGGATAGTGAGGTAAAAAAGCTACTAGATTTGGTAGACATCTTACAGGCTTCGCTCATTCGCTTAGATATGGGAGACAAAGAGCTGGATGTAGCAGCGAGCTTGAGTCAAGGCTTGGCACTTTATCTGAGCTCCTAACTCTGTGATTGCCTTGGGGCAAGAGTTGGTACAAGCTCCCAGTCAAGTGAGAGGAAAAGGAGCTTTGCTGCCTATGCTAGCCATGAGCCTTTTCTTTCGATAAATCAAAAGACCTAGATAGTTGTTGAATATCACACTATCTAGGTCTTTTTTTGTAGAAAAGCATACACATACTTGTCAAACAATAGAAAGAGTGCTATAATAATTCAAAATAATATAATAACATTTTATTTTTAGACTTAGAAAGGATAAGGTTATGGAAAAATTCGGTTTGACAGCAAAAGAGCTGATTGAAAATGTCGAAAAAGAATTGCATACTTGCTCCAAAGGAATGCGTGAAGAGTTAAAACTTCGTGAAATCTTTGAAGAGGTGCATGGAATTCTTCAAAAAGAGGCGGCTGATAATACGTTCTTGATTGGATTGGAAAGATTTTACCAGTCTGTGAGTTTGGTGATTGGTTTGAGTCATTTGGAAATGACAGAAGAAGCCCGTCTAGCTTGGCGAGCCTATGATCGTTTTCATTTTACGGAAATAAAACCCCAACTTCGTCTCTATGGTTGGATTGCAGCTTTGTAAGTGAAAAGACTTGAAATTGGATGCATTTCAAGTCTTTTTTGATGCTAGTGATGCCGTTTTGCAAAGTCTACAAAGCGGAATTTGTCTAATTTGTGGCGACTTTCGGTAAATTGGAATTGCTGTCCGTCTGCTAGATAGACTTTGGATTTGACGGATACGACATGGTCATCCCCCTTGATATTCATGAGGATTTTGTCACGATCTTTAGCTTGGTCAATGGTGATTTCCTTTTTAGCATAGGCAATCTGGAGGTTTAGCTGCTGCTCAAGATAGTCATAAATCGAATGCTCAGAAATAGCACGTGTCATCGTAGGAACCATTCCTTTATCCAGATAGTCTGTATCAAGGACAGAAGCGATGTTATCAACCACTCGCTGACGGACAATTTTCCAAACAATGCGAAATTCTGGAAAGCCTGTTAAGAGGGATAATTTTTTATCGACTGTGATTTTCTCTAGGCTGATTACATTGGTGATAGAGTTGATTCCGTACTGCTCGACCAATTCCCGATAGCTGGTCAGATGAGAGACTGGAAAGTCAATCTGATCTTTTTGCAGGACTTTTGAGCCTTGACCGCGAATTTTCTGAATCAAGCCAGCTTTTTGGAGCTGATCCAGCGCCTTTCGAATGGTATCTCGGCTGACACAGTAGTGGGCAACAAGGTCATGCTCGCTGGGGAGAAATTCCCCTGCTTGGTAGCTTTCATCTAAAATTTTTCCTTCAAGTTCCTTAAAAATCTGCTGGTATTTTTTCATCTCTTCCTCACTTGTTTTCTTTTTACCATACAACGTTAGAAATTTTATCAAAAATTTCGCCTTTTTTCAACAAACAAGTTGCATACAAGTTTGTTATCGTTTACAATGATTTTATCAATAAGAAAAGCAAGCTTTTACAGAAAAAATCTTGCTGAAACTAAAAAAGGAGAAAATCCCATGGGGAAATTTGAAAAAGATGCCAAGACTTTGTTGGATGCGGTCGGCGGCAAGGAAAATGTGACAGCTGTCACCCACTGTGCGACGCGGATGCGTTTTGTATTGGGAGATCCCAAAAAAGCAGATGTTAAAACTATCGAAAACATTCCTGCTGTTAAGGGAACATTCACCAACGCAGGTCAATTCCAAGTCATTATTGGAAACGACGTGCCAATCTTCTACAATGACTTTACAGCCGTTTCAGGTATCGAAGGGGTATCAAAAGAAGCTGCTAAATCAGCTGCCAAAAGCAACCAAAATCCTGTCCAACGTGTGATGACCATGTTGGCTGAAATCTTCACACCAATCATTCCAGCCTTGATTGTTGGGGGATTGATCCTAGGTTTCCGTAATGTCCTTGAAGGCGTTCACTGGTCAGCTTTAGACGGCAAAACGATTACAGAAGTATCTCAATTCTGGAGCGGAGTCAACCACTTCTTGTGGCTACCAGGTGAAGCGATTTTCCACTTCTTACCAGTTGGAATTACTTGGTCTGTCACTCGCAAAATGGGAACTACTCAAATCCTTGGTATCGTTCTTGGTATCTGTTTGGTGTCTCCACAGTTGCTCAATGCTTACGCTGTACCAGGAACATCCGCAGCAGAAATTGCTGAAAATTGGTCTTGGAACTTCGGCTTTGCAACCATTGCCCGTATCGGTTACCAAGCGCAGGTTATCCCAGCCCTACTTGCTGGTTTGTCACTTGCCTACCTTGAAAAATTCTGGCGCAAGGTCACTCCAGAAGTGGTCTCTATGATTGTGGTGCCATTCCTCTCGCTTGTTCCAGCTCTTATCCTTGCGCATACCGTTCTTGGTCCTATCGGATGGGCAATCGGTAAAGGTCTATCAGCCGTTGTATTTGCTGGTTTGACTGGCCCACTCAAATGGCTCTTTGGTCTTGTATTTGGTGCCCTTTATGCGCCATTTGTCATCACGGGTCTTCACCACATGACCAACGCCATTGATACACAGCTCATGGCAGATACTGCCACTCACACGACTGGTCTTTGGCCAATGATTGCTTTGTCAAATATCGCACAAGGTTCTGCTGTATTTGCTTACTTCTTCATGAAACGTCACAACGAACGTGAAGCACAAGTTTCACTTCCAGCAACTATCTCTGCCTACCTCGGTGTTACAGAGCCAGCTCTCTTTGGGGTGAATGTGAAATATGTCTATCCATTTGTTGCGGGAATGATTGGATCATCTCTTGCAGGTCTTGTCTGCGTGATGTTGAATGTCCAAGCTAACGCGATTGGTATCGGTGGACTTCCAGCTATTTTGTCAATCAACTCTAAATACTTCGGTGCCTTCTTGTTGACCATGGCAATTGCCATTGCAGTACCATTTATCTTGACATTTGTCTTTGCAAAAACAGGCTTATTCATGAAAAAAGAAGAAGTCCTTGAAGAAGTGGTTGCTGTTACTGAAACAACAAACGGTGCAGCTCTTGTAGAAATCGCAAGCCCACTTGCAGGTGAAGTATTGCCACTTAGTCAAGCGACAGATCCTGTCTTTGCTCAAGGTGTGATGGGACAAGGAGTAGTGATTGTACCAAGCGAAGGGGAATTAATTGCACCAGTGGATGGTGTGGTATCTGTCCTCTTTCCAACCAAGCATGCAGTAGGTATCGTCTCAACAGATGGAGTAGAGATGCTCATGCATATCGGTATGGATACTGTGAACTTGGAAGGAAAAGGATTTAACGCTCATGTTAAGCAAGGTGACACTGTAAAAGCAGGTCAAGCATTGATTAGCTTTGATATGAATGTGATTCGTGAGGCTGGATATGTCACAGAAACACCTGTGATTATCACCAACCAAGATCAATTCCAAGTGGATGCTTTGGGAGAATTACCATATGTAGTAACACGCGGAGAAAAAGTGATGACTGCAAGTCGTCTATAATAAGATTGAAACACAGGGGGAGTGGGAGGATTATTTCACTCCCTCCTTAGTTTGTAGAGGAGAATAGAAAGAACAATATGGCATTAGATAAAAGTAAAGTTGTTTATCAAATTTATCCAAAATCGTTTAAAGATACCACTGGAAATGGGATTGGAGATTTTCGAGGGATTATTGAAAAGATTCCCTATTTGAAAGAATTAGGTGTTGATATGGTCTGGCTGAATCCCTTTTATCCAAGTCCACAACGGGATAATGGGTACGATATTTCAGACTATACAGCTATTAACCCCTTGTTTGGTGATATGGCAGATTTTGAGGAAATGATTGCGACAGGACAGGAGCATGGCATTGACTTTATGCTCGATATGGTTTTAAATCACTGCTCAACTGAGCATGAGTGGTTCCAAAAAGCATTAGCAGGTGACAAGTACTACCAAGATTTCTTTTTCATAGAAGATCAGCCAACGGACTGGGTCTCTAAATTTGGTGGCAGTGCTTGGGCCCCCTTTGGTGATACTGGTAAATACTATCTCCACCTTTTTGATGTGACCCAGGCAGATCTCAACTGGCGCAATCCTCATGTACGAGCAGAATTGTTCAAGGTGGTGAATTTCTGGAAAGATAAGGGTGTTAAGGGATTCCGTTTTGATGTGATTAACCTAATCGGAAAGGATGAGGTACTAGAAGATTGTCCAATCAATGATGGCAAGCCAGCTTATACAGACCGTCCGATTACCCATGAATATCTGCAAATGATGAACAAGGCGACCTTTGGCTCAGATGAGAGCTTTATGACCGTCGGTGAAATGAGTTCAACGACGATTGAAAACTGCGTGCTTTATTCAGCCCCAGACCGCCATGAGCTTTCGATGGCATTTAACTTCCATCATCTCAAGGTGGACTATGAAAATGGTCAAAAATGGACCTTAAAAGCTTTTGATTTTGAAGAATTGAAGAAGCTTTTCCACACTTGGGGAGATGAAATGAGTGAGCAAAATGGTTGGAGCGCTCTTTTCTGGAACAATCATGATCAACCGCGTGCCCTAAATCGCTTTGTCGATGTGAAAAACTTCCGCAATGAAGGGGCGATGATGCTTGCAGCTAGCATTCATTTGTCTCGTGGAACACCTTATATTTATATGGGGGAAGAAATCGGCATGATTGACCCAGATTATGATTCGATGGCGGATTATGTAGATGTGGAAAGCTTAAATGCTTATCAGATCTTGCTGGATGAAGGAAAGTCTCCTGAGGAAGCTCTAAACATCATCAAAGCTAAATCACGGGATAACTCACGGACTCCGATGCAGTGGGATAAGAGTAGCAATGCCGGATTCTCTACAGGAACTCCGTGGTTGAAAGCTGGAAAGTCTTATGAGACGATCAATGTCGAAAACGAGCAAGCAGGTCCAATTTTCAACTTCTACAAGGAACTCATTGCTCTTCGGAAAAAAGAATCCATTATCGCAGAGGGAAGTTATGTGCCAGCCTTTGAAGACAGTACACAGGTCTATGCCTTTGAACGTCATTATAAAGGTGAAAAACTCTTAGTTTTGAATAATTTCTATGCGGACGAGGTAAGCATGACCTTGCCAAAAGACTATCAATCAGGACAAGTCTTGATTAGCAATTACCTTGATGCTACTGTCGGAGAAACGGTGCTATTACGTCCTTATGAAACGATTACGATTATTGTTCGCTAAGACCCATCAATTATAGTTATAAAGTAAGATAGAAAGGATATGGAGAAAGCTCTATATCCTTTTTCTGTTATAGTACATGAAAATACTTCTTGAAAAACAGATTGTTTTCTAAAAAATAGTTAAAATGCAAGATTTTTGGCAAATAAATGTTATAATAAGGATATAAAACGTTTTCAAGAGGGGACGGCAATGGAACAAGAAACGATAGATTATGGACAAGTGACAGGTTTGGTGCATTCTACGGAGAGCTTTGGTTCGGTAGATGGTCCTGGGATTCGCTTTATTGTCTTTTTACAAGGCTGTAAAATGCGTTGTCAGTATTGCCATAACCCTGATACATGGGCAATGGAGAGCAATAAGGCGCGCGAGCGGACAGTGGATGATGTCTTAAAAGAAGCCCTTCGGTATCGTGGTTTTTGGGGCAAGCACGGAGGGATTACAGTGTCTGGCGGTGAGGCATTGCTTCAGATTGATTTTTTGATTGCCCTCTTTACAAAGGCACATGAGCTAGGGATTCATTGTACGCTGGACACCTGTGCGCTTCCGTTTCGGAATAAGCCGGAGTATCTTGTCAAGTTTGACCGCTTGATGGCAGTGACGGACTTGGTGCTCTTAGATATTAAGGAAATCAATGAAGAACAGCACAAGATTGTGACCAGCCAGACCAATAAAAATATCCTTGATTGTGCCAAATATCTCTCAGATATGGGCAAACCTGTTTGGATTCGTCATGTTTTGGTGCCGGGCTTAACAGATAGAGATGAGGATTTGAAAGAACTAGGTGAATTTGTTAAAACTCTGAAAAATGTCGATCGTTTTGAAATCTTGCCATACCATACTATGGGGGAATTCAAATGGCGGGAATTGGGGATTCCTTACCCATTAGCAGGTGTCAAGCCACCAACCAAGGATCGGGTCGAAAATGCCAAGAAACTCATGCATACAGAAAATTATCAAGAGTACCTCAAGCGCGTGCATGGTGGGTAAAACATCATTCAGGTTTTTTGTCTGATAAGATAGAATAGTCTTTGGACGAGCAGTAATCAGAACTGTTCGTCTTTTTTGTGTAAGCAGAGTACTTTTGGTTCAGCCTCATTCGTCAAGTAATAGAATCTAACCTAAACGAAGTTCAGAGAGTGCCTTTAGACGTTGCAGGAGGGAAATCGCTTATAGCAGGTGGACAATCACCTGTTTTCACGGGTTGTTATGACTTGATAGCTGTCTAAAGAATAGACTTCCAATCTTTATATTTAAGATAGTTCCCTATCTATAAAGTCAAATGAGTAGACAGTGTAAAAAATATCTGTAATTTTAATTTGGAAGCCTTTACATTGGTTGGAATAAGGAGTATAATGAACGAGAAAAAGCAAACGTTTGCATTAGACTAAATTTTAGGAGGTTTCTGATGAAACAAGAAACACTTGACAAGAAGCGTCAGCATTTTGGCTTACGGACATTAAAATGTGGAACGGCTTCTGTACTTTTATCGGCTAGTTTTTGTATCTTGAGTGGGCAGATTGTCCAAGCAGAAGAACCAAGCTTGGATGCTGTCAATGTAGAGGCAACAGACTCCAAAGAGGCAAAGACAGAACTAGAAGAAAGTAAGAAAGAACAAGAAACACCAGGTGAGAAGTTTGCTCAAGCAACGGAGGTAAAAGCAACCTCTGAAGAAACAGCTACCAATCAGGCTGAGGAAACGCCTGATGTGACAAGTCAATCGTCAGACTCTCAAGCGAGCGCTGTATCCTCAGATGATGAAATCAAAGAAGGCTCTATTCGTGTGCATTTCAAGAAACTACCGTCTGATAATCCAGCAAGTCTTGGTTTGTGGACTTGGGATGATGTGGAGAAGCCGTCTGGTCAAAATGGTGCTTGGCCAACAGGGGCAACCAGCTTTTCAGAAGCGAAAACGGACCATTATGGACACTATTTAGATGTGGCTCTAGCAGCTGAAAAACGCGAGAAAGTAAGTCTTTTAATCAACAATACTGCAGATGACAACTTGACAGGGGATAAGACTGTTGATTTGATTAGCCCTAAGATGAATGAGGTCTGGTTTGATGAAAATTATAAATCCTATACCTACGAGCCACTAGCAGAAGGTGTGGTTCGGATCAATTACCTTCGGTCTGATAAGAACTACGATCGGAAGTCCTTGTGGTTGTGGGGAGATGTTGAAAATCCTACGACCAACTGGCCAGACGGTGTTGATTTTGAAAAGCAGGGGAAATACGGTGCTTATGTGGATGTGAAATTAACAGATTTGCCTAAGTCAATCGGCTTTTTGCTTTTAGATGAGAGTAAATCAGGCGATGATGTGAAGGTTCAGCCAAATGATTATAATTTTACAGATCTAAAAAAAAATCGCCAGATTTTCTTACGAGATGCAGATCCTGCGATTTATACTAATCCTTACTTTGTCAATGATGTTCGTATGACAGGAGCGCAGCACATTAGTCTGACAGAGATTGAGGCGACTTTTACAACTTTGGAAAATGTGACCAAAGAGGATATATTGAAGCATTTGCACATCAAGGATAAGGAAAATCAAGCGGTAGATGTCAAGGATCTTATCTTTGATGAGAGAGCAAAAAAAGTAAGTATTCAGGGAGAATTTGGGCAAGAAGCCTCTCCTTATACAGTGATGTATGGAAGTGAGCAATTTAAGACAGGTATGAATTGGCAGTTGAAAGATAGCTTGTATCAGTATGACGGTGAGCTGGGAGCTAGGGTGACTGAAAATGGTCAAAAAGTAGCGCTCACCTTGTGGTCACCAAGTGCAGATCAGGTGTCCGTCGTAATCTATGACAAAGATGACCAGAGTAAGGTCGTAGGTAGAGTAGCTCTTACAAAAGGTGAAAAAGGCACTTGGAATGGGAATTTAAGTGCAAATAGTGACCTAGGTATTACAGACTATCGTGGTTATTATTATCATTATGAGATTAAGCGAGGTGACAAGTCTGTCTTGACCTTAGATCCCTATGCCAAGTCTTTAGCGGCTTGGAACAGCGATATGGCAGAGTTGGATCCGTCTTATAAGATTGCCAAAGCTGCCTTTGTAGATCCAGCAGAAGTTGGACCAAAAGACTTGACCTATGCTAAGATTCCTGGATTTAAGGACAGAAAAGATGCGGTGATTTACGAAGCCCATGTCCGTGATTTTACATCTGATAAGGCGATTGAAAAGGATTTGAAATCTCAGTTCGGTACGTTTTCAGCCTTTATTGAAAAATTGGACTACTTGAAAGATTTGGGTGTGACACATATTCAGCTCTTGCCAGTTTTAAGCTATTACTATGTTAATGAACTTAAAAATGCCGAGCGTTTGGATGACTATGCTTCAAGCAATAGCAATTACAACTGGGGCTATGATCCACAGAATTATTTCTCTCTGACAGGTATGTATGCAAGTGATCCGATTAATCCGAGCGCACGCATTGCAGAATTCAAAGAATTGGTTCATGAAATTCACAAGCGTGGCATGGGTGTGATTATGGACGTGGTCTACAATCATACTGCTAAAACAGCCATTTTTGAAGATTTAGAGCCGAATTATTACCACTTTATGGATGCGGATGGCACTCCGCGGACGAGCTACGGAGGTGGTCGTTTGGGAACGACCCATTATATGAGCCGTCGAGTTTTGGTGGATTCTATCAAGTATTTGACGGATCAATACAAGGTGGACGGTTTCCGCTTTGATTTAATGGGAGACCATGATGCTGAGACCATTCAAACAGTCTATGATGAAGCAAGAAAGCTAAATCCAAACCTCATTATGCTAGGAGAAGGTTGGGTGACCTATTCAGGAGATGAAAATAAACCTGTCCAGCCAGCGGATCAGTCTTGGATGAAGTTGACCAATTCTGCTGCAGTCTTTTCGGATGATATCAGAAATACCTTGAAGTCAGGCTATCCAAATGAGGGAACGCCAGCCTTTATTACCAATGGCAAACGAGATATTGAAAAAGTGTTCCAAAATATCAAGGCGCAGCCAACCAATTTTGAAGCAGATGATCCAGGCGATGTCATCCAATATATCGCAGCGCATGATAATTTGACCCTTTTTGATGTCATCGCCCAGTCCATTAAAAAGGATCCAGCTAAGCCAGAAAATGCGAAGGAAATTCATCGCCGTCTCCGTTTGGGCAATCTGATGGTGTTAACATCACAAGGAACACCGTTTATCCATTCGGGTCAAGAGTATGGCAGAACCAAGCAATTCCGGCATCCAGAATATCGCTCACCTGTATCAGAGGATAAGGTGCCAAACAAGTCGCATCTATTGACCAATGAAGACGGTAGTTCATTTGACTATCCTTACTTTATTCATGATTCCTACGATTCAAGTGATGCGGTCAATCATTTTGATTGGGGCAAGGCGACTGACAGCGCAGCTTATCCTGAGCACGCGTTGAGCCGTGCCTATATGAAAGGATTGATTGCCCTTCGTAAGTCAACAGATGCCTTCAAATTGGCGTCTAAGGAGGAAGTAGATAAGCGGGTGACCTTGCTGACAAGAGCTGGCAAAGACGGCGTTGAAAAAGAAGACCTAGTTCTAGGCTATCAAACGATTGCAAGTAATGGCGATGTGTATCTAGTATTTGTCAACGCAGATAATAAGGAACGTAGCTTTACACTGACTCAGTCCTTGAAAGCAGCTACTGTGTTAGCAGACGGAAAGCAAGCAGGAGTTGATGCGATTGCAAGACCAGACGGTGTGACACTCGCTGAAAATAGCTTGACACTTGCTCCTCTGACGGCGACTATTTTACGGATTGCCAAAGAGGATATTCAAACACCACCAAGTGGAGATATGGATGTCAAAGGTTCAGTGATTATTGAATACCGTGATGTCCATGACCGCATTCTGAAGGACAATGCTCTTGTTCATTACAATGCAGTAGCAGATACTGCTTATGATGCAGAGCAGTCTGAACACAAAAAGAAGACCATCGTTGGCTATGATGGAAAGACCTATATTTTAGCGCCAGCAGGTCATTATCCGGTTGGCGAGGTAGATAGTATGAGCCATTTAGTGTCATCAGCACCGACAAGCAGTGTTGTTGTGGGCAATACCACCTTGATCGTGACCTATGTCTATCAAGAAGTGTTGTCTCAGTCAGGTGTCTCTCATGCGACAGGCTCAACAAGTCAGTTAGAGCCACAATCAACCCCACATCATCAAGCGCCAACAGCCTCAAAAGAAAGAGAGCAGCAAGCCCCTACTGCGACAAGAGCAAGGACACATATGTCCCAATCTGCCCACAAAGAGAATACAAAAACCTTGCCAAAAACAGGAAACGAGCAGGAAACTAGAGGACTTTGGTTAGGTGTATTATCTCTTCTCTCAGGATTAGCTGTGTTTAGAAAATCTAAGACAATGTCTGACGATTAGACATTGTAAGTTTTCAAAACTAGATTGAAGAAAGGTCTATTTTAGAATACTTTCTTCAATCTTTTTTGTCTTTAAAAAGCAAAAAAACTCTTAGAAAAGCATACAATCAGCTGTTCTAAGAGTTTAATCACTACCGTTTAGCGAGAATCCGTTCTAAATATTTTTATACTAATCGAACGGTTTTTGGTTTAGAAACTTGCATCATCTACGCTGTCCAACCAGTCGCTAGCTGCTTTGGTGGTAGCTGCAAGGGCGCCTTCCTTGAATGGGGATTCAAGATTTGCGGCTGCAACAACTTGGAGGAAGGATTTTGTCCCACCGAGGTCACAGATGCGAAGGTAGTCTTCCCAAGCTGTTTCGTCGTGGTCGACCTGCGTACGTTTCCAGAATTGGAGGGCACAGACTTGAGCAAGAGTGTAGTCGATGTAGTAGAATGGGCTAGCAAAGATATGCCCTTGACGATACCAGAAGATACCACGGCTAAGGGTATCTGATTCAGAGAAATCACGGTCAGGAAGGTAGAGTTCTTCCAAACGTTTCCAAGCTGCCTTGCGTTCCGCTGGCGTCATGTTTGGATTTTCATAAATTTCATGTTGGAAATGATCCACCAGAACTCCGTATGGCAAGAAGAGCAGAGCGCCTGCCAAGTGACCGAATTTGTACTTATCTACTTGGTCTTTGAAGAAGCGCTCCATCCAAGGCCAGGTCATAAATTCCATCGACATGGAGTGGATTTCACAAGTCTCATAAGTTGGCCAGATGACTTCAGGGCTGGCAATCCAGCGAGAGCGATAGACTTGGAAGGCATGTCCAGCTTCGTGGGTCAAGACATCGATGTCACCGCTTGTACCGTTGAAGTTGGAGAAGATAAATGGACTCTTGTAGTCAGGAATGTAGGTACAGTAGCCACCGCTATCTTTACCTGTTTTTGCGACCAAATCAAGCAGACCATGTTCAATCATGAAGTCGAAAAATTCGCCAGTTTCTGCGGATAATTCATGGTACATTTTTTGCGCTTCGCCAACGATAAAGTCAGGATCTCCTTGTGGCGTTGGATTGCCGTCTAGGAATTCTAAGGCCAAATCATAGTGTTTGAGGCTTGGAACTTGGATGCGTTTGGCTTGGCGTTCGCGTAGTTTTTGCACGATTGGCACGACATGTTTGAGAATTTCTTCGCGGTAGACCTTGACCATATCGCGGTTGTAGTCAAAGCGGTTCATGGAGACATAACCGTATTCCACATAGTCCTTAAAGCCAAGTGTGTGGGCAATCTCAGTCCGCACCTTGACCAATTCATCATAGACACGGTCAAAATCTGCTTCTTTGCTGGCAAAGTAGGCGGTTGAAGCGTCAGACGCTGCCTTACGAACTTCACGGTCAGTTGATTGAGCAAATGGTGCCATTTGTGCAAGGTTGTAGGTTTGACCTTGGAATTCGATTTGTGCACCAGCAATTAAGTTATTGTACTGGTCAACGAGGTCATTTTCTTTTTGGAAAAGCGGAATGGCCTCAGATGAGAAGATTTTTTGCTTGTTTTCAGCCAGCATGAAGAAGGTTTCTGGTAAAAATTCGCTCAATTCGGCACGGAATGGACAAGCAAGAACGGCTTGGTAGTAGCTTGTTGTCAACTCTTCAAAGAGAGGCAGATGTTCGTTCCAGAATTTGGTTTCTTCATTGTAAAATTCATCATTCATATCGATAGAATGACGAATACTCCAAAGATTGATTTGCGTATCAATGGTTGCATTGATTTTCGTAATGCTTTTTACGATGTCGAGCGCTTCGTTTGCAGAAGTCGCTTGTTGTAATTGTTTTGTCAAGTCCGCCAGTTGCTCTTTAAGAAGAGCATAATCAGGGCGTGTATAGGTGTAGTCTGTAAATTTCATAGGATTTCCTTTCTTAACACTACTATCTTACCCTTTTTGAAAGCGTTTGGCAAATCTTCTAAGAAGAATGTTTCACAAGCGTTTGAAAATATGGTAAAATAAAGCTAAGAAAAATTGATGAGGTAAGAAAACATGTCTAAATTTTTAGTTTTTGGTCACCAAAATCCGGATACAGATGCCATTGCGTCTTCCTACGGTTGGGCGTATTTGGAGCGTGAAGCTTTCGGTCGTGATGCAGAAAACGTAGCTCTTGGTACACCAAATGAAGAAACAGCCTTTGCTCTTAACTATTTTGGTGTTGAAGCACCGCGCGTGGTAGAATCTGCAAAAGCAGAAGGTGTGGAGCAGGTCATCTTGACAGACCACAATGAATTCCAACAGTCTATTTCTGACATCAAAGAAGTGGAAGTGGCAGCCGTTATCGACCACCACCGCGTGGCAAATTTTGAGACAGCAAATCCTCTTTACATGCGTTTAGAGCCAGTTGGATCAGCATCATCAATCGTCTACCGTGCTTTCAAGGAAAATGGTCTCACACCTCCAAAAGAAGTGGCAGGTATGCTCTTGTCAGGTTTGATTTCAGATACCTTGTTGCTCAAATCCCCAACTACTCACGCAAGCGACCCACAAGTAGCTGCAGAATTGGCAGAAATTGCAGGGGTTAACTTGGAAGAATACGGTCTTGCCATGTTAAAAGCTGGCACCAATCTTGCTAGCAAAACAGCCGATGAATTGATCGATATTGATGCAAAAACCTTTGAGCTAAATGGTAATGCAGTTCGTGTAGCGCAGGTCAACACCGTTGATATTGCAGAAGTGTTGGAACGCCAAGCAGAAATCGAAGCAGCGATTGAAAAAGCAAGCAGCGAAAATGGCTACTCTGATTTTGTCTTGATGATTACAGATATCGTCAACTCAAATTCAGAAATCCTAGCAATCGGACAAAACATGGACAAGGTAGAAGCAGCCTTTAACTTTGTCCTTGAAAACAACCACGCTTTCCTTGCTGGAGCAGTTTCTCGTAAGAAACAAGTGGTGCCTCAATTGACAGAAAGCTTTAATAACTAATCTATGAATCACAAAGTCCTGTTTGGTCTACTACCAAATAGGGCTTTTTGTGTGGTATAATAGAAACTAGATAAAATAGCAAAACCGAAGGGTTAACCCTGAGTCTGGGCAAAAACTAGCTTCAGAAGTTAAAAAACGAGCATTTCCGTAGATGGAGATGCTCGTTTTCACAAAGTCATGGTATCATTATAATAACCACAAAATAACTAGAAAGCCATGACGATGTATAAAGAGTATAACACAAATCAATTCAGTTTGGAACTAAATCTTGCTTTTGATCTCCCAATGACGCATGAAGCAAGACTGATTAGTTTGTTCGTGGATAGTATGCCAAGTGATGTGCTGCTTGAAGAAAAGTCACATACGGGCCGCCCTGCTTTTCATCCTGCTATGCTCTTAAAAATGACGCTCTTCGCTTATGCCCGTCAGGTCTTTTCTGGTCGTAAAATAGTGCAGATGAACGAAGAAGTTATTCCGATGAAATGGCTCAGTCAAGACACTTATGTTAGCTATAAAACCATCAATAATTTCCGTTCAAGTAAACATGCCAATCACCTGATTAAGACTGCCTTTATTTACTTTACCCTACTCATGCGAGACAATGGTCTGATTAAAGACGAGGCGCTCTTTATCGATGGCACAAAACTAGAGGCCGATGCTAATCTCTATTCTTTCACATGGAAGAAAGCTGTCGAGAAATACGAGACTGCTTTAAATGGAAACATCTCTAAACTCTATGACAAGCTCGTTCAAGAAGGGGTAGATTTAGCCCTCTCAAAAGAAGAATGTGAAACCAGCGATGGACTCAAAGCCCTGCTTGAAAAGACTGAAGAGGCCCTTGATGAAGTGGAAAAAGCAATCGCCCAAGAGCCAAAAGTTATCAAAGGCGGTTCTGCTAATAAACAAAAACGACGTCGCATCCAGAAGCTCCGCAACCAATTGAAAAAAGATTACCTCCCTCGTAAACAGCGCTACGAAGAGGCTAGAGATACTTTTCTAGGACGCAATTCGTTTTCTAAAACAGACCATGACGCTACCTTTATGCGGATGAAAGAGGATCATATGATGAATGGCCAGTTGAAACCTGGTTATAATGTTCAAGCCGCAACCAATGGTCAATACGTTCTTGCTTATGATATCTTTCCCAATCCAACTGATACCAGAACCCTCAAACCCTTCCTCCAATCCATTCAAACATTAGACTTGTTCCAAAACATTGTAGCTGATGCAGGTTATGGTAGCGAGGAGAATTATCGTTTTATTATGGATGAGCTGGAGAAAACACCGCTTATTCCCTATGGCATGTACCAAAAGGAATTAACTAAGAAATATAAGAACAGTGCAGAGAACCCAGCTAACTGGGATTATCTTGAAGAGACAGACCAGTTTATAAAACCAGATGGAGTTGTTTATTCCTTTAAGAACTATTCTCGCCGAACGGACAAGTACGGCTTTGAACGAGATTTCAAAATTTACGAGGCAGATAAGATACAGGACACGCTAGAGCTAGATCAACTTGCCAAAACAGAAAGTGGTCATCAGAAACAAATCCATTATAATCCGACTTGGAATTATTTTAAGGAAGTCATAAAGGAACAATTGCATAGCGAAGAAGGCTCTCGCATCTACGCTAAACGGAAAATCGATATCGAGCCCGTTTTTGGCAGATTGAAGAGTATTTTTGGCGTGCGCAGAGTTCACGTTCGAGGGAATCAAGCTGTCCAAACAGAGGTCGGATTCCTCTTCATGAGTATGAATCTCACAAAATTGGCAAAGTATTTGGCTACTAAAACCTTTAAAAATCAAAAACCACACTGTGATTCTTTCATCTTGATTGTTTTCAAGATGGAAATGACAGTGTGGTTTTATTCTGAAGCGAGTTTTTGCCCAGCCTCATACTATCAGCCCTAGCGTTTTCAAGTTGAAAGGAGTTCCCTATTATGAAACAGGAATTAGAAACCTTGTTATTATCGGAAGAGACATTTTTAGTGGAGGGAAAACTAAACAAAAATAAACTGGCGGATTTAGCAAGGAAATACGATGCTCATCTTTTAAAAATATTGATGAGTAAGCCTACTATTTCTAAGCATTTTTTTACAAAGCTAGAAGAAGGTATTTTGATTTTTAAGAAAGATGTCTTTTTGCAATTCTTAAACAACAAAGAGTTTCTTCCAGACAGCTTCACTGCCTATAAGACGAAGATTGGACTTGCGACGGAGGATAATCGTTATCTATCTGAAAATAAAGAGGTTGTTCTTAATTTTCCCTATAAAGATTGCATTTTGGAAGGTGGACAGACTAAGGAAGATGCCAAACGTCAGGAGATTTTCTTTAATGAGACGCTTGCTCCAACGGAAATCAACCGCTTGCTGGATGATAAAGTATTGACCAACTTTAAGCGTTATGACAAAGACGGTGAACATGAAGTGACTGAACTAAAGGATACGGATAATCTGATTATCAAAGGAAACAACCTGATTGCTCTTCATAGTCTCAAGAAACGCTTTGCAGGAAAAATCAAGCTTATTTATATTGACCCACCTTATAATACTGGTAACGATAGTTTTAAATACAATGATAAATTCAATCATTCCACTTGGCTTACTTTTATGAAGAATCGCTTGGAAATTGCTAAAGAGCTACTTTCTGATAAAGGGGTTTTATTCCTAAGTATTGATCGAAATGAATTTGCAGAACTAAAAGTATTACTTGATGAAATATTTAGAGATGGATACCAAGGGACTGTCATAAATATTTCCACACCAAATGGTAGGGACTATGGTAATTTTGCTCAGACGCACGATTATATACATATTTACTACTCGTGGTGCTAGTTAATTTCAAACTACAATAAAAAGCCCAAAAGGACTATACTGTAAGTGCCGAAACAAACAGGAGGAAGTCCAAATGAGCCACTTACAGTATACCGCTAAATCTCATCACTTACAATGGAATTTGAAGCAATTATCAAAAATTTGTCATCAACTGTATAGGGATTATTGTCCTGAATCTTTCAAACATCGTCATAATGTCAGTCTATCTAAGGTTTCAGATCAATCTCTATTAGTCTTACTTCTCTTGCAAGCTGAACTAGGGATTAAGTCACAACGTCATTTCTACCGTCTCTGTTACTTATTTCCTTGTGGTCATCTTCTTGAACGAAGCCGTTTTAATAGACGAGCAAGACAGTTGATTTGGTTAGTTCAAGTCATTAGACAAGCAATGAATACTAAAATCTCACCTGGTTCCATTGTTATTATAGATAGCTTTCCCTTGCCACTTTGCCAACCTATCCGTAACTATAGAACACGTATTTTTAACGACTTAGCAGATATTGGCTACAATGCTTCCAAACATCTGTGGTTCTATGGATTCAAAGTACACATGCTGGTAACTTTATCAGGCTATATTCTGAATTATGTTGTGACACCTGCATCAGTCCATGATATTAGGGCAGTTGATGACTTACTAGAAAATTGCCGACAACCTTATATTTTGGCAGATTTAGGCTATCTTAGTAAGGAACTTAAAGATCATTTGACCCAAAAAGGCTATCATCTATGGACTCCCTTACGCCAAAATATGGCAGGAGCTAAACAACATAATCATTGGAAATTGATGGCTATGAGACGAACCATTGAGACTCGCTTCTCAGAGCTTTGCGGTCTTTTTGATATAGAACACACACTGACTAGAGGTGTAGCAGGTCTGCAGTTAAGGCTGGAGCAAATTATACTGGCTTACAATCTGAGATACTTCGAGATTAACTAGCACCACGAGTATTTACTCTAAAAATAGAGATAAAGTAGTACTTAATCAATTAGAGGTAGATAAAGATAAATTCACGAAAGAAGATAGTTTAGGTAATTATTATCTTCATCCATTGTTTAATAGTAATTCAGCATTTCATAGCGAGAATCGTCCAAATCTATATTATCCGTTTTATATTGCTGAGAATTGTGACGTTGAGGGATACCATAGTCTATCTGTCGTGAAGGATGAACGACATAAAATTGAAGTGTATCCACCTAGATCTAAGACAGATGGGACACAATTTGTTTGGAGATGGGGCAAAGAAAAAGCAATGAACGAGAAGTATGATTTAGTTGCACAGAAAAAAACGGATGGTACTTATCGAATTGCTCAGAAAATGAGACCCAAAAAGCAAATTGCCAGAACTGTCTGGAATGAAACCAGCTTTACGAATAGGCGTGGGACGGAAGAATTGCAATTTATTTTTGGAGAAAAGGTGTTTTCATTTCCTAAGCCAGAGAATTTAATTAAACGAATTATTGAAATCGCTACGGAAGAAGGAGATGTTGTTCTCGACTATCATCTCGGTTCAGCAACCACCCAAGCTGTTGCCCACAAAATGAACCGCCAATATATTGGTGTTGAACAGATGGATTATATAGAAACAGTTTCTGTTGAACGCTTGAAAAAGGTGATTGCTGGAGAGCAAGGTGGTATCTCTAAAGATGTCAACTGGACGGGTGGAGGTGGTTTTGTCTACTGCGAATTGAAAAATGATGCTCAAGATTTTAAAGAGAAGATCTTAACTGCGACAAGAGCAGAAGAGCTATCGGAATTGTTTGAGCTTGCAAAAAAATCCTCTTTCTTATCTTATCGTATTGACCCTAAGAAGCTGAAAGCGACTGAATTTGAAATATTGAGTTTAGCAGAGCAAAAGGAATTGCTACTAGAAATTATAGATAACAACAATCTTTATGTAAATTATTCTGATATGGCTGATACGGATTATGGTATCTCAGAGCAGGACAAGAAGTTGAATCATCAGTTTTATGGGAAGGGGTAGGAAGTATGGCATTTTTATATGAGATTTATAATAATGCTAGTGAAAACGGCTTTGCCAATTTCAAGAACATGGTTCCTGATTACATTAAAGCAAATTTAAAACATGGGCTGAGAGCCTATCAAGAGGAGGCGATTGGACGCTACCTTCATTACTGTAGTGATGACAATCATAGAATTTTTCCAGAGCATATTTTATACAATATGGCGACTGGATCAGGCAAAACCTTGTTAATGGCAGCCATTATCCTAGAGAAATATAAGCAGGGAGAGCGTAATTTCATCTTCTTCGTGAATAATGATAATATCCTTACGAAAACTCGTGCTAACTTTTTAGAAAGTGGAGCAGGGAAATATCTTTTTGCAGACAAAATCATGATTGACAATCATCTGGTATCCATTCGTGAAGTCACGGATTTTTCGGATAGTGACCCCAATAGTATCAATATTGTTTTTACAACGATTCAAAAGCTTCATCAAGATTTAAATACTCCTAGAGAGAACCGTCTTTCGTATGAGCAATTTGAAGACCTCTCAGTTGTATTGTTAGCAGATGAAGCCCACCATTTGAATGCTGGGCTGAGTAAGGCAGAAACAGATGATAATACAAGTTGGACTTCAACAATTGCAACAATTCAAGAAACTGCGCGTCAGTCAAGTTTATTTGAATTTACTGCAACGATTGACTTGGCTAATCCTGATATCGCAAAACGGTATGAAAAGCATCTACTATTCAAGTATGATTTAAAGGAATTTCGTCTGGATAAGTACTCTAAAGACGTTCTCTTTCATTTGGTTGATAGCAATCTTCGCGTGAGAATGCTGCAAGCTATCATTATCAGCCAATATCGTAAGAAGATTGCATTGAAACATAATATATTTTTGAAACCGCTAGTCATGTTCAAATCCCAAAAGATCACGGACAGCAAAGGGAATATGGAAAAGTTCTTGGAGATGTTAAATCATCTAGATGAGAACATGATACAAGAGCAACGAAAGCTTGCGGCAGACAGTGTACTTGAAAAAGCCTTTATCTATTTTTCAGAAACAGGTATCAATGATAGTGATCTGATAGAAGAACTTCAAGAAGATTTCCGTCAGGAACGTTTGCTACTGATTGACGGTAAAAACAAGAGTAGTAATAGTTTGGTAGAATTGAATACACTTGAGCAGCCAACTAATGAGATTCGTGCTATTTTTGCGGTCGATATGCTGAATGAAGGCTGGGATGTTTTGAATTTATTTGATATTGTTCGTCTCTATGATACTCGTGATGGAAAAACGACTAAGAAGGGTTTTGTTGCAGGAAAAACAACAAATGCAGAAAAACAACTAATTGGCCGTGGTGCTCGCTATTATCCGTTTGTTATCGGCGATAATGAAGAAGAAAAATACACTCGTAAGTTTGATGAAAATGAGCTGAATGAACTTCGAGTCATCGAACAGTTGCATTACCATTCGGCAAATAATCCACGCTACATTTCAGAATTAAAACAAGTATTACGTGAGTCTGGAATTTATGATGATGAATTCTTGGTTGAACATCGTTTGAATCTGAAGAAGTCTTTTATGGCAACAAGAACTTATCAGAGCGGTCTTGTCTGGGTCAATGATAAAATTTCTTATACGGAATGGTTGAAAGATCATGAAAAGGTATCGTTTAGTGATAAAATTATTCCTTCTGAATTTGAAGTGGAGTTACCGACACTGAAAAGCAGAGATATTAATGCTTTTTCGATAGAAGAATTAGAAGTTCATGAAAGTATGCCAACAATGTCTATTAAGCTTGGAAAGCGTATCGAAAGAAATATTATTCGTTACGCTTTGAATCGAAATCCAAATTATACATTTGATAAACTTGAGAAAGTATTCTTTGGATTAACTTCTATTTCTGGTTTTATTGCAGAGCTTGAAAAGGTTGATTTGGTTATCAAAGGTGAAGAATCAGCCGTTAAACATCTTTCACAAGAAAATAAAGTGTTTATAGTGGATAAACTCTTAAAGTACATGGAGAAAGATTTGATAGAAACGGAAGAACGTTTTGTTGGAACAGATAGATTTGAAGCAAGGCCGATAAAAGAACTTTTTGAAGCGCATATTTTACGGAAATATACAATTGATAACCATAGTGAGGCTGAGTTTGGCCGTTCTCAAAAAAATAGAAATGAGACGGCTATCTATGAAGATTTAGACAGTCTAAAATGGTATGCCTATGAGGACAATTTTGGAACAAGTGAAGAGAAATATCTCGTACGAACTTTAAAGCATATGATGTCTGAACTTGAAGAAAAATGGTCAGATATTTATCTATTGCGGAATGAAAAGGCTGTTAAAATTTATAATTTTGCCGACGGTAGAGCTTTTGAGCCAGATTTTCTTTTGTTTGCTAAAGATAAGAAAAATGGAAATATATCTTGGCAGATTTTTATTGAGCCAAAAGGCAGTCAATTTTTGGATGCAAATGATACATTCAATAGTAGTAAGGAAGGCTGGAAGTAAAAATTTCTTTTGGATATTTCCAAAAGAGATGAAGCAAGAACGCTTATAGACAATGATCGCTACCGAATTGTTGGCTTGCCATTTTTCAATGAGGTGGTAAGTAAGGAGGAGGTTAAGGGGCAACTCAGGAAGTTATAAGTTTCGTTAAATGTCATCTGATTTGTGTGGTATAATAATGTTATGATTAAAGTGTATCATCCTAGTAAATTGACCAAATCGAGTTTTTTTCAAGACTTGATTCAGTATCTGGACCAGCATGAGGATGTGATTCTGCGGGAAATCAAGCGAGAATTTGCGGATATTCTTCATCTGGATCGTCTGTTGGACCAGTATATCAAAGAGGGCTTGATCAAGCGGGAAAATAAACGATATTCTATCACGCTTCCTTTTGTGGAAAGTCTGGACGATGTGAAGCTTGATCAGGAATTATTTATTCGCATGGATAATCCTCTTTATCCAGAGCTTCAAAAGCTCGTCTTTCATACAGAGATTTGCAATCAGACGAATGAAGTCATCATAGAGGAAGAAACCAGGGTATTTCGCGATAGCTTGACCTTGTCTAATTATTTCTACAAGCTAAAGCACGGCTATCCTATGTCTTTTGAGCAGGAAAAGCTTTATCGAGTATTGGGCGATGTGAATCCTGAATATGCTCTCAAGTACATGACAACTTTTCTACTAAAGTTTGTCAAGAAAGATCAAGTTCCACAAAAACGCCGCGATATTTTTGTGGATAGCTTAGTGATTTTAGGGTATATCGCCCAAAACGAGGCAGGTAAGTATGAGCTGACCATGGATGTGGATAAGGAAAACTTACGTTTTTGTAAATCTCACCTTTCATCGTGAATAGTTTTTATAGTTGTTTAGTTTTTATTTAGTACGAGGTAATGACGTAATAAATTAAAACTAAATGACTATACGAAACCCAAAAAAGGCAGGACGAAGTCCTTGCCTTTTAAATATAGCTTTCTGCAATAGCGTAATCCCCTGCGTAGGGCATTTTTTCCCCATTGACAATCTGGTAGGCGTCAGCGCCTTTTCCAGCAAGAATCAGAGCATCTGTTGCACTTTTTGTACGATGAAGCCCTTCATAGATAGCAGCCTTGCGGTCTGGGATAATGGTCACATCATGGTCAATATAGCTAGCGATTTCTTGGGCAATGTCAGTCGGAGCTTCAAAATTAGGGTCGTCTGCTGTGAGAATGACTTCGATTTCAGGGTGTTGATTGAGAAGAAGTCCAAAATCTTTGCGACGACTTTCTCCCTTATTCCCCGTTGCTCCTAAGACCAAAATGACGTTGCCTGTCTGATGTTCTTCTACGACAGATAGCAGTTTTGCAAGGCTATCGCCATTATGAGCGTAATCGACAAAGACTTTTGCACCATTTTTTTGAGTCAAGACTTCCATACGCCCAGGAACGCGTGTCGCTGCAATACCAGCTTTGATGTCGTCTAAGGAAATACCGAGCCGGAGTGTAGCGAGTCCTGCAGCAATAGCATTTTCTTGATTAAAGCGACCGATGAGCAGAATGTCATATGTCCCCGCAAGTAGACCTTTAACTTCAAATGAAAAGGCTTTAGAATCCGTGATGTCATTTTCAGAATTCGGTCCATAAAAGTCATAATCGCGCTCTAAAGCTTGCTCTCTCACCACATC
This sequence comes from Streptococcus pneumoniae, assembly GCA_040719455.1. Taxonomy (NCBI): domain Bacteria; kingdom Bacillati; phylum Bacillota; class Bacilli; order Lactobacillales; family Streptococcaceae; genus Streptococcus; species Streptococcus pneumoniae. Next base: position 32,641 of record JBFDTN010000001.1, read on the forward strand.
AAAATGGTCCATACCGCTATTTACAATCACCGCTCTGCTATTGTCCATGAGTAGTCGCTTATGGTAGAAATAATCTTCAAAGTTCGGATGTTCAATCGGTCCGATATGGTCAGGGCTGATATTGAGAAAAATTCCGACATCAAAGGTTAAGCCATAGACGCGTTTTTTGAGATAAGCTTGACTGGACACTTCCATAATGAGGTGGGTACGACCATTTTCCACGGCTTGCGCCATCATGGCAAAAAGGTCAAGGCTCTCAGGGGTGGTGAGAGCAGACTTGAAGAATGTCTTGCCATCAAGTGTCGTATTCATGGTCGAAAGGAGAGCTGGTTTGTGCTGTTGACTGAGAATTTGATAGGCAAAATAAGCTGCTGTGGTTTTGCCCTTCGTTCCTGTAAAGCCGATTAGCTGGAGCTTTTCCTGAGGATTTCCGTAGAATTCCATGGCAATTAAACTCATGGCTTGCTTGATGTCATTGACTAAAATGACAGGGATTCCTACCTCAAAATCTACTTCACTGATATAGTAGGCTAAGCCAGCTTTAATAGCTTGTTCTAAAAATTGAGCTTTAAAATTCTCTCCCTTCACAAAAAAGAGGGTGGATTGATCCACAGTGCGACTATCATAGCTAATCTTTTCAAACGTGATTTGCTCTAGAGTGTAGTGATATTGTCCGTTTGAGATGATTTCTCGAAAGTTCTGATCGTTTTTTAAAATAGTAAGTACAGTTTCAATTTTAATCATGATTCCATTATAAACCTAAGGGTCATGTTTTACAAGCGGAAAGGAAAAGTTTATAATAAGAAGAGAAGAATTTTAGAGGTTTAGTATGCAAGAACAACAAAAAAGCCAGCAGGAACAGATGCTTAGAGGAACGGCTTGGTTAACAGCTAGTAATTTTATCAGTCGTTTGTTGGGAGCGATTTATATTATCCCCTGGTATATCTGGATGCAGCCGCATGCAGCCGAAGCAAATGGCTTGTTTACGATGGGTTATAATATTTATGCTTGGTTTCTCTTGATTTCGACAGCGGGAGTGCCCGTTGCGGTCGCAAAGCAGGTCGCAAAGTACAATACCATCGGTAAGCCAGAACACAGCTTCACCTTGATTCGAGAATTTTTGAAATTTATGCTGCTACTAGGAGGCATATTTGCGATTCTCATGTATGTATTTTCCCCGCTTTTAGCTGAAAAATCAGGAGTTGGTAAGGACTTGATTCCTGTCATGCAAAGTCTTTCGTGGGCGGTTTTAATTTTTCCGTCCATGAGTGTTATTCGAGGATTTTTCCAAGGATTCAATAATCTAAAGCCTTATGCCATGAGTCAGATTGCTGAGCAAGTGATGCGGGTGATTTGGATGCTTTTAACAGCTTATCTGATTATGAATCTAGGGTCCAAAAATTATGTCGAAGCTGTCACCCAATCAACCTTTGCAGCCTTTATGGGAATGCTCGCCAGCATGGCTGTTCTCCTTTACTTTTTATGGCAGGAAGGCATGCTTACTTCGATTTTGAAAAAGTCTGAGGAAGCAAATGCGATTGACAGTCGGAGCTTGCTGATTGATACGATTCGTGAGGCAATTCCCTTTATTATCACAGGATCCGCCATTCAGTTATTCCAGATTATCGATCAGATGACCTTTATCAATGTCATGCGAGATATTACACATTACAGTAAGTCTGATTTGACCATTATGTTTAGCTATTTCTCAGCTAATCCGAATAAAATTACCATGATTTTGATTGCTGTGGCAACCTCTATCGGTGGGGTGGGAATTCCGCTGTTGACTGAAAACTACGTCAAAGGGGACCGAGCAGCTGTTGCACGACTGGTGCAGGATAATTTGAGCATGCTTCTAGCCTTTCTCATTCCTGCGACAGTGGGTTCTGTGCTTCTTGCAGAGCCACTTTATACGGTCTTTTATGGTCAACCAGACCCCTTGGCTTTGGGGCTCTTTGTCTTTGCGATTTCGCAAACAATTTTACTAGGAACTTATATGGTTTTATCACCTATGATTCAGTCTTTATTCCAAAACCGAGATGCAGTGATGTATTTCCTTTATGGATTTTTAGTAAAAATTGCTTTGCAGGCTCCGTTGATTTTCCTATTTCAAGCCTATGGTCCTTTGTTGTCAACTACAATCGGTCTCTTGATTCCGATTGTACTGATGTATCGTCACATAAAGCGCGTGACAGGACTTCATTCGACGGTTATTATCAGACGTAGTTTGTTAGCGCTAATTCTAACCATCATCATGGCTTTAGTCGTTAGTCTAGCTCAGTTTTTACTTGGTTGGATTTTCCAGCCACAAGGGCGTTTGACCAACTTTATCTACCTTGGTATCATCGGAGGGCTCGGTGTCTTTGTCTATTTATATCTTGGACTTCTGACACGCTTGCTTGATAAGTTTTTAGGGAGCAGAGCAGCAAGCCTTCGTACAAAGCTTCATATTCGATAAAAGAGAAGATGTCGATCTTCTTTTTTTATCCACTTAGAGATACATAGATTTCCTTTAAAACACTTGCAAAATAAGAAAATAATGTTATAATAACATTATTAAAAAATAAAAGGAGTTGCCGATGATTCATTTAGTGTGTCCAAATCCAGCTTTAGACCGTACCATTTTGATAGAAAATTTCGCAGAAGATGTGGTCAATCGTCCCACAGAAGTGCATGAAAATGCGGGTGGAAAAAGTTTTAATGTCGCTTATGTCCTAAATCAAGAGAAAACGAAAGAGAGTCGTCCATTTTGTATTCACACCATGTTGGGTGGAAAAATGGGGGATTATATCTCAGAACTCAATCAAAATCAAGAAATTCCGCTTGTTGTTACACAGGTGAGAAAAAATACGCGGACTTGCAGTATTATGATTGATACGGTACAAAAAAAGACCTATTTACTCTATGAAGCAGGATTTGATTTAGACGAGGAGTTATTGGCGCAATTTACTGACCAGCTGCTTAACTCTGTTAAAGTAGGAGATAGTGTGGTTTTCTCAGGATCTCTCATGAAAGGAATGCCAGAGGACTATATCGCTCAAGTTGCAGCAGCCTTGCCTTCTCATGTCGATTTGATTGTCGATACGAGTGGCGCTGCTTTAAAGGCAGCCCTAAAAGCACAGCCTAAGGTCGTAAAAATCAATGATGAGGAATTGAAAGAATTAACAGGGCAATCAACTGATACAGCAGAAGAAGTGGCTTCCTTGCTAGAAGTTTACAAGGAGATTCCATTTTTCATTGTGACAATGGGTGGAAAAGGTGTTGTAGCGCGCTTGGAGGAAGATTTGTTCCACCTTACATTCCCTAAGATTGAGCTGAAAAATCCGATTGCCTCAGGAGACTTTTTCTTGGGAAGTCTCTGCCATGCCTTAGCCAATCGTGGTAAAGTGGATCGTGAGGCTGTTATTCGTGCCTGTGCTTATGCAACGGCGAATTGCCTGCAGTGGACTCCCAAGGTTGATCCAGCAGATGTGGAGAGAATCGCTAGTGAGATAAACCTAAGGATTCTCTAAGTTTCCTCTCGTGAAAAAGTAAAATCTCAAAAACCTATTGACCGATGGACTGACTTCTTTATATAATAAAAAAGCTTGAAAAATCAAATGCATGAAAAGGAGACAGCCGTATGGTGATTAGTATTGTTCTTGTTGTATTTTGCTTACGACTCTATTTTTTGAAAATTTCGATTCAGCATGAGCGTAAGATTTTGGAAAATGGTGGGAGGGAATATGGAGCTAGAAATAGCCAGTATTTAACCGTACTACATATTTCATTTTACCTCTTTGCAAGTATCGAGAGTTTTGTGCGGCATAGTGTGGTAGATACTGTGGGAACTTTAGGGATTTTTCTTCTAATTTTTTCAATGGGTATGCTCTATCTAGTCCAATCGATTTTAGGAGAAATTTGGACTGTGAAATTGATGATTGCAAAAAATCATCGCTATAATGATCATCTACTCTTTCGCTTGGTCAAACATCCAAATTATTACTTAAATATCATTCCAGAATTGCTTGGTTTGGTGTTACTCTGCCATGCTTGGGTGACGGCGATTATACTTAGTCCCTTCTATGCTTGGGTGCTCATATGTCGGATTCGAGAAGAAGAATACCTGCTAGAGACCGTTATTTTACCAAATAAAGTCATTTAGTTTTCGTTTATTAGGTCGTTAATTCGTTGCCTTGTATTCAATCAAAATTAAACGTCTATAAAAGTTAGAAATTAGAAAACTCCTCCTATTTTATGTCAGAAATAGGAGGAGTTTTTGTATCTTTCAGCCGGATATATTCTAATTTTTGCTGGCGTTTTTTGCGTTTAAAGCGACTTTCAGCTGACATAGCCGAAGGCTTATTTGAGAATTCTTCATAGTAGAGGAGCTTGACGGGAAGTCTGGCACGAGTGTACTTGGCGCCTTTGCCACTATTGTGGATTTTAATACGTTTATCAAGGTCTGTCGTATAGCCTGTATAAAGGCTTCCATCTGCGCATTCGAGCACATACATATAAGCCTTAGTTTCCATAATAAATCTCATGAATTTCTGGTGTGTAGCTGCCGTCTTCTTGATGGACAAAGAGGGGTGGAAGTATTTTTAGACCGTCCTGTGAACCATCTTTGATAGCCTCAATGAGCAGCATATTTGCCTCTTTGTGCATTTTTGGATAGACAAACTGGATACGCTTAGGTGCCAAGTTATGAGCCTTCATCGTATCTAAAATGTCTAAAAAGCGGTCGGGACGATGGACCATCGCTAATCTGCCGTTAGATTTAAGTGTTTGCTGGGCCACACGGCAAATTTCCTCCAAGTTTGTTGTGATTTCATGACGGGCTAGGAGGTAATGTTCACTTTCATTGAGATTGGACTGCTTATCCACTTTAAAATAAGGAGGATTGCAGAGCATTAAATCTACCTTGCTACCTGTGATGTAATTGGTCAGGTATTTTAAATCATCTTGGATGACTTGCATTTGATTCTCTAGACCATTTAAGATAATGGAGCGTTGTGCCATGTCTGCAAGACGCTCTTGAATCTCAACGGCAATAATGGGGGCTTTGGTATAAGTGCTCGCAAAAAGACCTACGGCTCCATTTCCAGCGCATAAATCAACGATGAGTCCGCGTTTTGGTAGTTTTGGAAAGCGAGAAAGCAAGACGCTATCTACTGAGTAGCTAAAGACTTCTCGATTTTGGATAATTTTGACGTCAGTAGAAAAGAGCTGATTGATTCGCTCCCCGTCTTTCAATGGAACTTGTTTCATCATGTCTCCATTATAGCACGATTAAAAAACTTTTCCAACTAATTATATAAGTGGAAAAGGACTACTCCCTATCTTTTATAGCCATTTTATTTTCAACTATGATCTTGTTCATTCGTCTTGCCTGCCCTCGTTGTCTAGCACTAAATCAAATGGACTTTAAAAAAGAGAGAAGTTGCGGTATCATTGAAACAGACTGTGTCAATTTCGTTTTCGAATGTTTATAGTCAAGTATGAGCAATCACTTTCTTGACTGTCCTTGATTTATCACCATTTTACAAGTCAGTTAAAATTGTGTTACCTTGTTTAAATGGTAAAAGAAACGAGACTGAGTACTTTTTTGTCTCAGTCTCGTTGTGATTAGTTTGCAATTAAGTGATGTTCTTTCAGATAAGTCTTTGCGACCTGGCTTGGGGATTTGCCTTCGACATTGACTTGATAGTTCATGTCCTGCATGTCTTTTTCGGTGATTTTTCCAGCCAGCTGATTGAGAATGCCCTCGAGTTGAGGGTATTTTTTCAGCGTTTCTTCGCGTAGGAGAGGAGCTCCCTGATATGGTGGGAAGAGCTGCTTGTCATCATTGAGTGTCTTGAGGTGGTATTCTTGCAATTCACTATCGGTCGAGTAGGCGTCGATAATTTGGACATTGTCGTTGTCAATCGCCTTGTAGCGGAGAGCAGGCTCGAGAGTCTTAACATCTAGGTTCAGCTTGTAGCGGTCCTTCAAGCCCTTGCCTCCGTCTTCACGGTCGTTAAATTCCAAGCTAAAGCCAGCCGTTGCGCTTGCCTGAACCTTTGTTAGATTAGAAATTGTCTCGAGTCCGTGTTCTTTAGCATAGTCTTCCTTGACAGCAAGGGCGTAGGTATTTTGATAAAGCATGGGTTTGAGATAGATGAGCTTGTCTTGGGCGAAAATTCCCTTGCGGGCTGCCTGATAGACCTCTTCTGGGTCGGTAGAGGTGGTCGGTGGCTGTTTCAAGAGAGTAGAGGTCACCGTCCCTGTAAATTCAGGGTAGATGTCGATTTGCCCCGCCTTCAAGGCTTCGTAGACAAAGGTTGTTTTCCCAAAGTTGGGCTTTAATTCTACCGTGATATCGGTCTGATCTTCAATCAATTCCTTATACATATTGAGCAAAATCTCAGGCTCAGACCCCAATTTTCCAGCGATGACTACCTTATCCTGCATCATCATAGACATAGGGAAGAGGGAAATCGAGCTGATACAAAAGAGGGCGATAAAGGAGAAGAACATGGTCTTGAGACTGCGTTTTTCAACTAAGCCAATTAAGTAGTGAAAGAGGAGGGCTAAAATAGCCGAGCTGATGGCTCCAATCAGAATGAGGGAGCTGTTGTTGCGGTCAATTCCTAGCAGAATGAAAGAACCGAGCCCACCTGCCCCGATGAGAGCAGCAAGCGTTGCCGTTCCGATGACGAGCACGGTTGCCGTCCGAATCCCAGAGAGAATGACGGGGGCGGCAAGTGGGATTTCAAATTTCTTTAATTTTTCCCAGCGGTTCATCCCAAAGGCAGTTGCTGCTTCTTGGAGTGACGGGTCAATTTCCTGTAAGCCAGTCACTGTATTTTGCAGAATCGGGAAAATTGCATAGACAATCAAGGTCAAAATAGCAGGAATTTTTCCAATCCCAAAAATCGGTATCAGAAGACCTAGAATAGCTAGAGACGGAATCGTCTGGAGCATACCTGTAAATTGCAGGAGGAGGTTGGCTAAACGTTCACGTTTAGAGACGAGAATGGCAAGAGGAATGGCGATTAAAATTGCACAAGCCAGTGCCACAAAAGAGATCTGCAAATGTTCGCCAAGGGCCAAAATCCAGTCATCTTTGCGGTCTAAAAAGGTTTGAATCAAGTCGTTCATAGCAGCCTCCTATACATGAAAGAAATCAGCGACAAACTGGGTCGCAGGCGCTTCTTGGATGCGCTGAGGGGTGTCCAGTTGCAGGATTTCTCCCTGATCCATAATGGCAATGCGGTCGCCCAGCTTCATGGCTTCAGCCATATCATGGGTCACAAAGATCATGGTCATCTGAAATTCCTGTTGGATATGCTTAACCAAGTCCTGCAACTGCTCACGAGAAATTGGGTCAAGAGCACTAAAAGGCTCATCTAGCAACAAGACCTTGGGACGGGCGATAATGGCACGTAGAATTCCGATACGTTGCTGCTCCCCGCCAGAGAGTTCGCTCGGCATGCGGTGGAGGTAGTCCTCAGCAGGCAGTCCGACCAATTCCAATAATTCCTTGGTGCGTGCTTCAATCTCCTTTTTGGACCATTTTTTCATCTCAGGAATTAGGGCAATATTTTCTGCTACACTCAGATTGGGAAAAAGGGCGATTTGTTGCAGAACGTAGCCGGTTGAGAGGCGTAATTCCCGCAAATCATAGTCCTTTAGGCGCTTGCCATCCAGATAGATATCCCCCTCATCTGGCTCAATCAAGCGGTTGAGCATTTTGAGTGTCGTCGTTTTACCGCTACCGCTTGCACCGACCAGGACAAAAAATTCTCCGTCGCGGATAGTAAAGGCTTGATCTTTCAGCACGTATTTGCCGTTAAACTGTTTACTCACATGTTTAAATTCAATCATGGTATACCTAACTTTCTAATCAGATTAGTTTATTGTTTCTATATAAAAACATTCTAAATATATCTTACTATATAAAAATAACCTTTGCAAGTAGAATGTGGGATTTTCAGAATGTATTTCACAATCATTAAATGAATAATATAGAGACTTAGAGAGGCTGTATTCAGTGTACCACTTATAAAATAGAAGGTCAAAATTCTGCTACGAAAATAGAAAAAAGAGAGAAGGAGCAAAATTGATTTCTTCGAGATCGCGATTGAGTCCCATTCCCATATCTCGCAAGGATAACGTGGCTTGTAGAGAATTGATTTATCACTATCATGGATAAATTGCTTGAAAATTTCTGTTCTCGTAAAAAGATCCACTGGGGCATTGAATCTAGCGACAACTACTTTGTCAAGCTATTCAAATTATAAAAATAATGAGGTTGGAACTGTTGTCCTAACCTCATTATTTTTATACAATTCGTTTTTCTTTTGTAGTCTGCCAGTGATTGATACTGATAAAGAGGATGGCAAAGATGACCATCAAGGCAAAATAGACAGGCAGGGTTTGACTGGTGAGGGTTGCAATTTCGAGGAGCTTTTGTAGGAAAATCGCAGACCCGAAGAAACCTAGAGTTGACCATAAAATCAATCCGATTCTCCATGGATTGAGTGGTAGGCAGGCTCTGACGACGGACATAAAGCCGATAGAGCCAAGTAGGTAGTAGAGAAGGGTTGCCTCTTCTAGCTCGCTCCAGGCAACCATATTGCCAAAGATTTTGACAAATAAGACGCTAAAGACAACCATGAGACCGCTCGGAAGAGCTTTGAAAATCGCTTTTTTCAAGAATTTATGCTCCACAGGTTTGATATTGCGCTCAAAGGTGAGAACAAATGGTGGGAAACCTTCGACAAACTGGTCAATCATCGTGATTTGAATAGGGATGAAAGGAAATACTAAGAGCCATTCTGCTCGTCCAAGGAGGATACTGGAAATACAGATCACAGCAAGGAGGAAGGAGTAGATGGTCTTAATGAAGAAAATAGGAGCAATCCGTGCGATATTGTTTACGACACGACGACCTTCAAAGAGAATCTCTGGGACATCGTTGAAGTCAGAGTTGAGCAAGACGAGATTGGCAATTTGGCGAGTAGCAGGGTCGCCCTCTGCCATGACAATTGAACAATCCGCTTCACGAAGTGCAAGAATGTCATTGACCCCATCTCCAGTCATGGCTGTGGTGTGTCCTGCTTGCTTCAAAGTTTGAATAATCAAGCGTTTTTGGTGAGGGGATACACGACCAAAGATTGCTGTCTGTTCAGCCATAGCAACTAATTCTTCATCTGTGACTTTGGAGCAATCCACATAGCTTTGGTAGTTGCTAAAGCCTGCTTTTTGGGCAATATTTGAAACGGTCACAGGATTGTCACCTGAGATAATTTTCAAATGAACATCTTGACTGCGTAGATACTCAAGGGTATTCTCCACCCCATCGCGGATAGGATCTGTGATTTCAAGGACGGCAACTGGTGTAATCTCTTCTGGGAGAACCATGTTTTGGTAGTCCATTGTTTCGGTGCTGACTGCCAAGGTCAAGACACGAGAACCACGCATTTGTGCAGCGTGAGCGGCTTCTAATTCTTCTTGTAGAAGCATTTCTGGTGCCCCTAAAAAGACTGTACCGATTCCTTCCATTTCCATAGCGCCCCATTTACGATCACTTGAGAATGGAATGATGTGACCGACGGTATAGCTCGCCTTTTCCGTAAATCTTTTTCGGATGGCTTGAGCCGTCGGATTATTGTCATCGCTATAAGCCATGTAGCTACTAAGGATAGAAGCGACATCTTCATTTGAAAAATCAGGAGAGAGAGTAACAACGTCTTCAACCTGCATTTTTCCTTGGGTAATCGTTCCTGTCTTGTCCAAGCAGAGCATATCTACACGGGCTAGGGTTTCGACAGAGTACATTTCTTGAACCAAGACTTTTCGCATGCCGAGCTTGATAACCGCGGTGAGGAGCGAGGTTATGGTCAAGAGAGCGATTCCTTTTGGCAACATACCAAGCAGTGCGGTTGAAGAATTGACCACAGAATCCTTGACAGGCAGAGCCTTGATAAGAAGAGCTTCTAAAAAGAGGGCAATTCCAAAGGGAATGATGATTTTCCCAGTAAAGCCAGCAATCTTATCGAGGGATTTCATGATTTGAGAGTTAATCGGCTTGACGGTTTTTGCTTCCATCATGAGTTTTGCCGCGTAGTTGTTTTCTCCGACATGAATCACTTTAGCCCAAACGTGCCCACTTGCTAAAAAGCTCCCCGAGAGCACCTGGTCATCTTTTGCTTTTTTGACTAGGTCACTCTCTCCTGTCAGCATGGCTTCATTGGCTTCAGCAAAGCCATCTAAAATCACCGCATCACTAGGGATTTGCTCACCGGCAGATAGTTCAATCACATCATCAAGAACCAAGTCTTCAGGAACAATCTTTTCAATCTTGCCATCTCGAAGAACCGTGACCTTTTCCTTGGTCATGAGATTGAGCTTATCGACCATGTGTTTGGCACGCAGTTCTGTGACAATACCTGAAAAGGCGTTAAAGCAGATGACGGCAAAAAAGACCATATTTGACCAAGCTTGCACGCTGGCAAGAGCAATAGCGATCGCAAAGTTGAGCGCATTAAATAGTGTAAAGACATTGCGCTTGATGATTTGCCAAGTGCTGGTGCTGGTATCTGCTGAAAAATCGTTGCTTAAACCTTGGGCTAGTCTCTCCTTCACGTCTTGTGAAGTTAGCCCCTGTAATTCTTTTTTATCCATACCTACTATCTTATCAGTTTTTCGGAAAAAATGCCAACTCTCTTCTTTATTTTAGAGGAGATTTTTGAGAATAGCTTTGGCGTTGCGACTTAGAAAAGGATAGGGTATAATGGAAAGAAAAGGAGGTCCTATGTTTTATACCTATTTACGAGCATTAGTCATGTTTTTACTCTGGGGAGCAAATGGAAATGCTCATTTTCATCATTTGGATAAAATCCCTTCCAAGGAGGAAAATTATATTTTAGTAGCTCCACACCGCACCTGGTGGGATCCTGTTTATATGGCTTTTGCAACTAGACCTAAGCAGTTTATTTTTATGGCAAAAAAAGAACTCTTTCAAAATCGGGTTTTTGGTTGGTGGATTCGCATGTGTGGTGCTTTTCCGATTGATCGAGCAAATCCAGGTGCCGGTGCCATTAAATATCCTGTGAAAATGCTTAAAAATAGCCAGCGTTCTTTGATTATGTTTCCAAGTGGAAGTCGTCATTCGTCTGATGTCAAGGGCGGTGTTGCTCTGATTGCTAAAATGGCAAAGGTACGCATCATGCCAGCATCTTACACTGGACCTATGACCTTAAAAGGTTTGATTCGTGGAGAACGTGTGGATATGAATTTTGGCGAGCCTATTGACATTTCAGACGTTAAGAAAATGAATGACGAGGGTGTTGCAGAGGTCGCAAGTCGCATTCAGATAGCTTTTGACACTTTAGATCAAGAAGTAGCGGATATGCAGGTTAAAAAAGGTCCAAATCTTTGGTTGTTGCTCCCCCGCATTGTGGTCTTTGTCTTAGCTGTTCTGGTGGCTCTAGTGACATTTGCCTTTAGCTTTGTGGCAAGTTTTGTTTGGGATCCAGACAAGCATCGAAAGTAAGAATGTTTAGAAAAGTGAGGTTCGCATGAAAGTTGCCGTGTGTTTGTATCCTGCTTGCTCCCTGCAAGAAATCACTTGTTTGACAGCAGCTCTCACGCTTTTTGTTGGTGCAAAAATCGAATATGTAGCAAGTCAAAAAGAAGTCTGTAAAAGTGAGGAAGGGTTGGCTATTTTGCAACTACTCAGTTTTCTAAGGTCCATCCAGACGATTATGATGCCATTATCCTAACAGGGACAATGGAACCTTTGAAAACGCTCTATGATAATGCATTTTTGGAATTTGTAGGGGACATCAATCCTCAAAAAACAGTGGTCGGAGCTATTTCATCGTCTCCCATGTTTCTAGCAAAAGCGGGACTTTTAAGAGGAAAGAAATACACAGGCGGCCTTTACATGGAAATGGTGGAGCATTTTGACTTTTTTGAACCAGAAAATTTCATTCATCGACCTGTGGTCTGCGATGATAAGCTGATCACCGCTATTGGCTTTGCCTATCAAGACTTTGCGATTGCGGTGTTAAACGTCTTAGAAGTTCCTCATCCAGAGCGTTTCTTTGAGAGAAAATCTATTTATACAGAGGAAGAGTTGACATTTTACTGTGGAGACAAAGCTTGGCAGGAGATGCTGCAAGAAATAATGATCTATGAAGATTAGGAGAGAGTGGGACTCAATCGTGATTCCGCAGAAATCGATTTTGTAGTCTTCGTTTTCCAATTTTTAGGCTCAGGTATGAGCAGTTCACTGGGCTAGCGAAGAAGAATTCGCTAGCTTCTTCTAATAGAATAGTGATTTATCAATGTTTTGGATAAGTTGCTCACAACTTTTTGTTCTCGTAAATAGCTCCACTGGAGCATTGAACCCAGCGGCAACTACTGCGTCAAACTGTTAGAACTACAAAATGTAACGAGGTAGGGTACTTTTGTCCCAACCTCTTTTGCTTGGTAGGATTCATTTATTTCTTAATAGTTTAACAGTATCTTCTATAAATTTTCATATAAATATGATAGAATAACTAGGAGGAGGAAGAGATGTTTCACAAAAGTAAGCTATTTTTTTGGACAACAGAAGTCCTATTATTAACGATTATCTTTTTTATCTGGCGGGAAATGAATGGGCTTGTTTCGCCTTTTGTCACCGTGATTAACACTATTTTGATTCCGTTTCTGGTAGCAGGCTTTCTCTACTATATCACCGACCCCTTGGTGCGCTACTTAGAAAAAGAATGCAAAGTGAAGCGAGGTTTTGGTATTATCATTGCCTTGGTGCTGGTCTTTGGTTCGCTTACCTTAGCGATCATTTATTTGCTTCCGATTTTGGTCAATCAGTTGACGAGCTTGATCAATTCCAGCCAAAACATTTATACCCAGTTGCAGGCGTGGGTTATTGATTTATCAGACAATCCAGCTTTTAAAAATCTAAATATCCAATCGACTCTACAAAAGCTAAATCTGTCTTATGTGGATATTTTGCAAAATATCTTAAATGGGGTGACCAATAGTCTTGGGAGTGTCGTCTCTGCCGTGGTTAACACAGTGCTTATTTTGGTCATGACTCCGATTTTCTTGGTTTATTTCTTGATGGATGGACATAAGCTTCTGCCTATGCTAGAGCGGACGGTGTTGAAACGCGATAAACTAAATATTGCAGGTCTTTTGATCAATCTTAATGGCACGATTGCACGTTACATTAGTGGAATTTCGATTGACGCCTTGATTATCGGAATGCTGGCCTTTATTGGTTATAGTATCATTGGCTTAAAATATGCCTTAGTATTTGCGATTTTCTCAGCTATTACCAATCTGATCCCTTATGTGGGACCAACCATTGGTCTGATTCCCATGGTGGTGACCTATTTGTTTACAGATCCAAATAAAATGATTATCGCTGTAATTTATATGCTGATTGTGCAGCAGATTGATGGCAATGTCCTCTACCCACGTATTGTTGGAGGAGTGATGAAAGTCCATCCTATTACCATTATGGTGCTGTTGCTCTTATCAAGTAATATCTATGGAATTGTTGGCATGATTGTGGCGATTCCCACCTATTCAATTTTGAAAGAGATTGCTAAATTTTTGGCAAATCTTTATGAGAATCACAAGGAAAGTCAGTTGCAAAAGCAACAAGAAGAGCATACCTTGTTACAAAAATAAAGCAAAAAGTTTGAACAGCGTGTTCAAGCTTTTTCTATTTCGCCCTAAACCTTCTAGGCTAGCAAGGAAAGGGATTTTTTGGTATAATAAGGAGCAGAAAAATCAGAGGACTGATTGATGTTTATGATTGCGATATCGTATGAAAAAAGATAGTAGTTTTAAGGCTTCAACTAAATTTTTACATCTGTTTATTGAGTTCGGACAAAGAGATTCTTAAAAAGAGATACAGGTATTTTATCTTTTGATAGTTCAGCTGAGGCTCCCTTTAGGGATAGATCTTCCTAGAGTTTGATGAAGCTTTGTTATATTTCCTATTTTTCTTACATTTTTTAATGTCCTCATATCTTGTTTAATTGAATTCGAGCTAAAAGCTCGGAAAATAGAGAAGCATTCCTAGAAGCTTAGCTTCTTCGTCATGTTTCCTAATTTTCATTCGCTTTTTTAACGCTCTCATATCTTGTTTTGAAAGGAGTTTTATGCCAGATTATTTGTCGGTATCATCGTTGACCAAGTATTTGAAGTTGAAGTTTGACCGAGATCCGTATTTGGAGCGGGTTTATCTGACAGGCCAAGTGTCCAATTTTCGTAAGCGTCCGAGTCATCAGTATTTTTCGCTCAAGGACGAAAAGGCGGTGATTCAGGCGACGATTTGGGCTGGTGTTTATAAGTCTTTGGGCTTTGAATTGGAAGAGGGGATGAAGGTCAATGTCATCGGACGAATCCAGCTCTATGAGCCTAGTGGTAGCTACTCCATTATCATTGAAAAGGCTGAGCCAGACGGGATTGGTGCTTTAGCCATCCAGTTTGAACAATTGAAAAAGAAATTGGGTGACGAGGGTCTTTTTCAGGATAAATTTAAACAGCCCTTGCCGCAATTTGCACAGAAAATTGGTGTGGTGACCAGTTCTAGTGGTGCAGTTATTCGTGACATCATCACAACGGTTAGCAGGCGTTTTCCGGGTCGAGAAGTCGTACTTTATCCGACCAAGGTGCAGGGAGATGGTGCGGCTACTGAAATTGCGCAAAATATTCGCAGGGCTAATGAGCGAGAGGACCTGGATGTACTGATTGTTGGGCGTGGGGGTGGCTCTATTGAGGACTTATGGGCTTTTAATGAAGAAGAAGTGGTGCGAGCGATTTTTGAATCACGGATTCCGATTATTTCTAGTGTCGGACATGAAACGGATATAACGCTAGCAGATTTTGTGGCAGACAGACGGGCAGCAACGCCGACAGCAGCGGCAGAATTAGCAACACCTGTGACCAAACTAGATGTGCTGGCTCATCTTAAACAACAGGAAAATCGAATGAGTAAAGCTGTGGGAAATCGTCTGGTTTATCACCGTGAACGCTTGGAAAAATTAGCTCATTCGGTGATTTTTAGACAGCCAGAACGGCTCTACGATGCCTATTTACAAAAATTAGATCAATTACAGTTGCGGATGAAACAAGCCATTTCCGAATATAGAAATGAAGGGCAAAAACGCAGTCAGATTTTGGAGCAACGCTTGCTCGCTTGTTCGCCAGTCCAGAAAATTGCCCTCTATCAGGAAAAATTAGCCCAGCAAAAACGCTTGTTGCGCAGTAGTACTGCCGTGATTTACGACCATAAGGTGGCAGAAGTCAAGCGCTTAGCAAATATCCTCTTGATGCTTGACACCAGCCGTATTGTGGCGCGGGGATATGCGATTGTGGAGCAAAATGGGCATGTAATTGATAGTGTTCAAAAGGTTCAAGCAGAAGAAAATATGACCATTCAGTTACGAGACGGTCAGCTAGAAGTTGAGGTAAAAGATGTCAAAACAAAAGAAATTTGAGGAAAATTTAGCAGATTTGGAGCAGATTGTTCAGAGATTAGAAAGCGGTGATGTCGCATTGGAAGATGCGATTGCCGAGTTTCAAAAGGGCATGAAACTATCAAAAGAACTCCAAGAAACCCTAAATCAAGCAGAAAAAACCTTGGTTAAGGTTATGCAAGCAGACGGAACAGAGACGGACATGGAATGAAGCAAGTAGAGCGATTGAATTGGATTGAGAGAGTCATCTCGGACTTTTATAGTGATAAATCTGTGGCACCTCATTTGATTGAGACTATTCTTTACTCCATTCGAGCAGGGGGCAAGCGCCTGCGTCCGCTCCTTGTTTTGGAGCTATTAGAGGGCTTTGGCGTGACGCTTACAGAAGCCCATGTTCAGGTGGCGGCTGCCCTTGAGATGATTCACACAGGGAGTCTAATCCACGATGATTTACCTGCTATGGATAACGACGATTATCGCCGTGGTCAACTGACTAGCCACAAGAAATTTGGCGAAGACATGGCCATTTTGGCGGGCGATAGCCTATTTCTTGATTCTTATGCCTTGGTGGCAATGGCAGAGCTTCCTAGCCAGATTCGTGTGGAATTGATCGCTGCTCTGTCTAAGGCGGCTGGGACTTTTGGCATGGTGGGCGGACAAGTGCTTGATATGGAAGGGGAAAAACGCAGTTTGAATCTTTCAGAATTGCAGACCATCCATGCCCATAAAACAGGAAAACTCCTCGCCTATCCTTTTGTTGCAGCAGGCGTGATTGTTGAAGCAGAAAGTCCTATTAAGACTATCTTGCAAGAGACGGGTGAGTGGCTCGGTTTGGCCTTTCAGGTGCGGGATGATATTTTAGATGTAACAGCTAGTTTTGAGGAATTGGGCAAAACACCAAATAAAGACCTTGTGGCAGACAAGTCCACCTATCCTGCCCTGCTTGGCTTAGAGGAAGCCAAAGCTTATTTAGCGATGAGTTTAGGTAAGGTAGAAGAGGGACTTACGGCATTGGAAGAACAATCCGCCTTTCAGGCAGACAAGATTCGAGAAATAGTAGAAAGTTTACGATTACATGGCTAAGGAAAGAGTAGATGTACTGGCCTACAAACAAGGCCTCTTTGATACACGTGAGCAGGCCAAACGCGGTGTTATGGCAGGTTTGGTTGTCTCTGTCATCAATGGCGAGCGCTATGACAAGCCGGGTGAAAAGATCGATGAAAGTACCGAATTAAAGTTAAAAGGCGAAAAGTTGAAATACGTTAGCCGTGGCGGTCTCAAATTAGAGAAAGCTCTTCAAGTATTTGACCTGTCAGTTAAGGGCAAAACGACGCTTGATATCGGTGCTTCAACAGGGGGCTTTACCGATGTCATGTTGCAAAATGGAGCTGATTTGGTCTATGCAGTTGACGTTGGCACCAATCAATTAGCCTGGAAAATTCGTCAAGACGCGCGGGTGGTCAGCATGGAGCAGTTCAATTTCCGCTATGCGACACCAAGTGATTTTAAGCAGCTACCTCAGTTTGCGAGCATCGATGTCAGCTTTATCTCGCTGAGCCTGATTTTGCCAGTTTTGTCAAGCATTTTGGTAGATGAAGGAGAAGTCGTTGCCTTGATTAAACCGCAATTTGAGGCAGGGCGTGAGCAGATTGGCAAAAACGGCATCATCAAGGACAAGGCTGTTCATCGGATGGTTTTGGAAAAAGTGACGGCTTTTGCGGTGGAAGCAGGTTTTACCGTCAGAGCGCTTGATTTTTCCCCCATTCAAGGTGGACACGGCAATGTGGAATTTTTGGCCTATTTGAAAAAAGAAAGTCCAGTTGAAAATCAAGTTGCAACAGTTATTGACACCATCGTAGAACAAGCGCATAAGGAATTTAAAGATGAATAAAAAAGAACGCTTAGAGAAAATTAGAAAATTTGTAACAGATTTTGAAATCGGCACTCAAGAAGAGATTGTCGAGCATTTAAAGGCCTCTGGAATTAAAGCAACGCAGGCAACAGTGTCTCGGGATATCAAGGAATTAGGGATTGTCAAAATTCCTTTGAAGGACAACACCTATATCTATGAATTGCCGAAATCCGTGTCCAGTCGCATGAAGTTGGCAGAAAATAACATTTTATCGTCTGAATGTATGGATGCGATGATTAATCTCAATCTTGTACCAGGAAGCACAGCTTTTGTCAAAAATCAGATTGTCGAAGCCTTTTCAGAAGAGATTTTTAGCATTGTGTCAGATGATGATACAATTTTGATTATTCTTCGCCAGAAAGACGAGGCACAACGAGTCTTAGATACAATAAAAAATTGGTAGGTTGCCATGTTACTTGAAATTTCCATTAAAAATTTTGCCATTATTGAGGAAATTTCCCTTAATTTTGAGCAAGGAATGACCGTTCTGACCGGGGAAACTGGGGCAGGAAAATCCATTATTATTGATGCCATGAATATGATGCTAGGAAGCAGAGCGACCACAGACGTCATTCGCCATGGTATGCCCAAGGCTGAGATTGAGGGCTTGTTTTCGATTGAGCAAAGCAGGAGTCTGCGTGAACTCTTGGAAGAACAGGGCTTAGAGGTCTCAGATGAGCTGATTATTCGTCGTGAGATTTTGCAAAATGGACGCAGTATCAGCCGGATCAATGGGCAGTTGGTCAATTTGTCAGTCTTAAAAGCCGTTGGTCAGCATTTGGTAGATATTCATGGTCAGCATGATCAGGAAGAATTGATGCGACCTCAGCACCATATTGCCATGCTAGACGAGTTTGGAGATGATGCGTTTTTCCAATTAAAAGCGGATTATAAGGCTGCCTTTGAAGCTTATAAAACTTTGCGCAAACAAGTCTTGAGCATTCAAAAAAATCAAGAAGAAAACAAGGCTCGAATTGAGATGCTGGAATATCAGATGGCGGAGATTGAAGCTGCGGATTTGAAAGCGGGCGAGGATAAGGACTTGCATCAAGAGCGCGAGCGCCTGCTTAATCACAAGCAGATTGCAGATACACTGACAAATGCTTATGCCATGCTGGATAATGACGATTTCTCTAGTCTAGGAAATGTCCGCTCAGCCATGCATGATTTGGAGTCGATTGAAGAGTTTGATCCGAGCTATAAGGAACTAGCTAGCAGTCTTTCTGAGACCTACTATGTCTTAGAGGATGTAACCAAGCGCCTTGAGGGGATTATTGATGAGCTTGACTTTGACGGGAATCGCCTCATGCAGGTGGAAAGTCGTCTTGACTTGATTTACAGTATCACCCGCAAATACGGTGGCGCTGTCGATGATGTTTTAGACTACTTGGAGCAAATCACTAAGCAATACCAACTCTTGACAGGCTCAGATATTTCTTCTGAAAATCTTGAAACAGAGTTAAAAAAACGTGAAAAAGACTTGGTTGGCTTAGCAGGTGAATTATCCAATGCGCGCCATCACTTAGCAGCAGGCTTGGAGCAAGAAATTAAGCAAGAGCTAAAAGACTTGTATATGGAAAAAGCGGATTTTCAGGTGCGCTTTAGCAAGGCCAAGTTTGGTCGTGAGGGCAATGAACAGGTAGAATTTTACATCTCCACCAACCCTGGTGAAGACTTCAAGCCCCTTGTCAAAGTGGCAAGTGGAGGAGAATTGTCGCGCTTGATGCTGGCTATTAAATCTGCTTTTTCTCGCAAGGAAGGCAAGACCAGTATCGTCTTTGATGAGGTGGATACCGGTGTATCTGGTCGTGTGGCGCAGGCTATTGCCCAGAAGATTTATAAGATTGGTGGGCATGGACAAGTCTTAGCCATTTCTCATCTACCACAGGTCATTGCTATTGCGGATTATCAATTCTTTATTGAGAAGATCAGTGATGATCACTCAACAGTCTCTCGGGTTCGTCTCTTGACGCTTGAAGAGCGGATTGAGGAAGTGGCAAAGATGCTGGCAGGTGAAAATGTGACGGAAGCAGCGCTCACGCAGGCAAAAGAATTGCTCAAAAAAGATTAGGAGAGAGCATGAGATATTTTGTAATTGGGGATATCCATGGAAAAGCAGGTATGCTTGAGACACTTCTTCAGCATTGGAATCAAGAAGACCAGCTGATTTTTCTAGGGGATTTGATTGACCGTGGGGAAAACAGCAGAGCAGTTGTAGAGCGAGTTAGAGATTTAGTAGAGCATAGTGGTGCTATCTGCCTTTCTGGCAATCACGAATACATGTTTCTCGCTTGGTTAGATGATCCTGAAGACCGATATGATCATTACAGACGTAATGGTGGCGATACGACCATTAACTCGATTTTGGAACGTCCTTTAGATGCTCCAGTAGATGGGATTCGTGATGCCAAGCGTGTGATGGAAGAAGCAGGTGACTTGGTTGACTTTATCCGTCAAATGCCCTTTCATGTGGAAACAGAGCACTTGATTTTTGTCCATGCAGGGCTTGATTTGACCTTAGATAATTGGCAAGATACGACGGATTATAAAAAGGTCTGGATTCGTGCTCCTTTTCATGAAGCAGAAAATAAAACAGGAAAAGGCATCGTCTTTGGGCATACACCGACCACCTATCTAACAGGGGAACCCATGGAAAGCGCAAAACTCTGGCAGACCGATGATGACAAGATTGGCATGGATGGTGGAGCTGTCTATGGCGGGGTTCTTCATGGATTGGTTTTTGAAGATGGACATATCCTTGAACACTATGTTGTGCCTAATGACGGCTTTCAAGTGACAGATGACTAGGTCTTTGATACACAAAAATCAATTTTTTTGATATAATAGAAACAGTATTACAATAAAGTAGGAATAACATGGCAAAGATTAAAATTGTAACGGATTCATCCATCACCATTGAACCGCAACTTGTAGAAGACTTAGAGATTACAGTCGCTCCATTGTCTGTTATGGTGGATGGTGTTGTGTATTCGGATGCAGACCTAGCAGAAGGTGAGTTTCTTCGCTTGATGCAAGCAAGTAAAAACCTGCCCAAAACGAGCCAACCGCCTGTTGGTGTTTTTGCAGAGATTTTTGAAAGGCTAGGAGAAGAGGCAGATCAGATTATCTCCATCCATATGTCGCATGCCCTCTCAGGAACGGTTGAAGCAGCTCGTCAAGGAGCTATTTTAGCCAACAGCAAGGTGACGGTCCTAGATAGTTCCTTTACTGATCAGGCTCTGAAGTTTCAAGTGGTTGAGGCAGCTAGACTTGCGAAAGAAGGCGCTTCTTTAGAAGCTATTTTAGAGCGAATCGAAGAAGTACGTGAGAAAACAGAACTCTACATCGGAGTATCGACTCTTGAAAATCTAGTTAAAGGCGGCAGAATTGGGCGCGTGACAGGTCTTCTTAGCTCTCTTTTAAACATTCGTGTCGTTATGCAGATGAAAAATCACGAATTGCAGCCGATGATCAAAGGACGCGGAGTTAAGACCTTTAAGAAATGGCTAGTAGATTTTGAAGAATCCTTGGCAGGAAAAACTGTCGCAGAAATTGGGATTTCCTATGCAGGCAGTCCAGAATTTGCAGCAGAGATGAAGCAGAGCTTACAATCCTATGTTGAAAAAGAGATTTCAGTTTTAGAAACAGGATCAATTATTCAGACCCACACAGGTGAAAATGCTTGGGCTGTTTTAGTCTATTATAAGTAAGATTTAATTTTGTGAAAAAAACTGAAAATGCGTATCTAAGGCTTGACCTAAAAGAGTTTTTAAGATATTATAGTATCCGTTAGATAAATTATTTTGGAGGATTAACAATGGCTAACAAACAAGATTTGATTGCAAAAGTAGCAGAGGCTACTGAATTGACAAAGAAAGATTCAGCAGCAGCAGTTGATGCTGTATTTGCAGCAGTTGCAGATTACCTTGCAGCTGGTGAAAAAGTACAATTGATCGGTTTTGGTAACTTTGAAGTTCGTGAGCGTGCAGCACGTAAAGGTCGCAACCCACAAACTGGTAAAGAAATCACAATCGCAGCTTCTAAAGTTCCAGCATTCAAAGCTGGTAAAGCTCTTAAAGACGCTGTAAAATAATCAGTAAGATAGAGTAAATAAAAAGCCTATTGTATTAAGCCTCTTAGCTTGTTCAAGAGGCTTTTTTGTTTATTTTAGAGGAAATGTTTATAAACTCTAGGATGGCAGGACATGGGAATTCATGGTATAATAATCATGAACAACATGAGGAGGTGAGGATATGAAAGGTCATCTCAACTTAGATATACATCAAGAAGAAGACTATCAGGAAGTCATTCAGCACTTAAAAGAAAAAGGAATTCGGATTACAGAGACGAGAAAAGCAGTGATTGCCTACCTGATCACGAGTAAAGAACATCCCAGTGCGGAGCGCATCTACCAAGATTTACTGCCTGAATTTCCAAGTATGAGCTTAGCAACGGTCTATAACAATCTGAAAGTTTTGATTGAGGAAGGATTTGTCGAAGAAATCAAAATCAGCAATGATAAGACGACTTATTTTGATTTTATGGGGCACGAACATCTCAATATTGTCTGTGAAGTGTGCGGACGGATTGCGGATTTTGAAGATGGAGAAATTCCTGATTTGAAACGAGAAGTCGAAGAGCAGACAGGCTATCAGGTGACCAAGACCCAGGTTCTGATGTATGGAATCTGCCCTAATTGTGCAGAGAAATAATGGATTTATCTTCTGTTTAGACTAGCTTTTTTGCAAAAAATTTTGTAAAATAGAAAAGTAACTGCATGGCAGTTTTCAAAAATCAAAGGAGAATGTCTAATGGTAAAATTAGTCTTTGCTCGCCACGGTGAGTCTGAATGGAACAAAGCTAACCTTTTCACAGGTTGGGCAGATGTTGACTTGTCTGAAAAAGGGACACAACAAGCAATCGATGCTGGTAAATTGATCAAAGAAGCTGGTATCGAGTTTGACCAAGCTTACACTTCAGTCTTAAAACGTGCGATTAAAACAACAAACCTTGCTCTTGAAGCAGCAGATCAATTGTGGGTTCCAGTTGAAAAATCTTGGCGTTTGAACGAACGTCACTACGGTGGTTTGACTGGTAAAAACAAAGCAGAAGCAGCTGAGCAATTCGGTGATGAGCAAGTACACATCTGGCGTCGTTCTTACGATGTATTGCCTCCAGATATGGCAAAAGATGATGAGCATTCAGCACACACAGACCGTCGCTATGCTCACCTTGATGATTCAGTGATTCCAGATGCTGAAAACTTGAAAGTGACGCTTGAGCGTGCTCTTCCATTCTGGGAAGATAAAATTGCTCCAACTTTGAAAGATGGTAAAAATGTCTTTGTAGGAGCACACGGTAACTCAATCCGTGCTCTTGTAAAACACATCAAAGGTTTGTCAGATGATGAAATCATGGATGTGGAAATTCCAAACTTCCCACCACTTGTCTTTGAATTTGACGAAAAATTGAACGTTGTAGCAGAATACTACTTGGGTGAATAATACTAGAACAAGAGGTTAGGACAAGGGTCTTGGACCTCTTTTGTTTTATAGATTTAACAGTTTGACGCAGTCTTGTCGCTGGGTTCAATGCTCCAGTGGAGCTATTTACGAGAACAGAAAGTTGTGAGCAACTGATCCAAAACATTGATCAATCAATATTCTATTAAAAGAAGCTAGCGAACTTGTCTTCGCTAGCTCTATTTTCAACCTTTTACAATTCTCAATTGTGAAAGCGTCAACTTGCGGGATATGAACAGTCCAGTGGACTGTTCATACCTGAGCTTGAAAACTCGAAAGCGAGGCTAGTCCAGTGGACTGTTCATACCTGAGCCTAAAAATTGGAAAGCGAAGACTACAAAATAGATTTCTATGAAATCACGATTTTCCCCTACCTGTTTTTTGATGGAGAATTTTTTTTGGCTCTTGCTAAAATGACTACGCTTTCTAGGGATTTTATGGTAAAATAATAGCAACGACTCTTGGCATGCTTTGACGAGTGAAGCAGAGTTGGCTGGGAGTTTACTGGATAGAAATGGATGAGCGTATATGGCAAAAAGAGGAAAATCTTCGTTTAATGGCTGGACCTTGTTAGCTTTGCTGTTTGTATTAGGCTTCATTGTGCAGTATTTTATTCCGATAGTGGTTGTGCTAGGTTTAGCTGGGACGGGTTATTATTTCTTTAAAAGAAATCAAACCAACCAGCAGGTCTCGCTAACGATGCAAGTGGATGAGCTCAAAAAGCTAATTGCAAGCACAGATCGTAAGATTCATCGCTTAGATCAGTATAAGAAAGAAGATTCTGAGCGCTATATTGCCTTAGCAGGGGAAGTAGAAGGACAGTTAGCGATTATTGAGGATAAAACTCAGCGTTTGCAGACAGAGATTGAACCAGCAGTTGTCAAGCGGATTTTTGATAAGATTGATGAGGTGCGTGAAGAGATTTCTCTGAGTAGAGCTGAGTTAGAAGAAACTCATAAAACGCCTTCTTTCAAGGATTTACCAGAGGATGTTCAACAAATTATCCGCAATATTAAAATTGATCACAAAGCTATTACAGAGAAAATTGAGCAGTCAGAAAGTGGAAATAAGGAAGAGCTGATGGCTGTTCATCATATGCAAATGGAGCGGTTTGAAGATATTTTAGAAGGCTATCAAAAGATGCTTGAAGCACCAAAGAATTATTATCATGCGAAAGAGCGTTTGGAAGCTGCAGTGTCTGCGATGAAACAGTTTGATTTGGATTTAGATGAAACGCTCAAGCAGCTCAATGAAGCCGATATGCGAGATTTTGATATTAGTTTGCGGATTATCAAGCACAAGACAAGAGAAGAAGATAAAGGAGATAGCCATGAGTGATGGATTTAACTTTGATATTGATCAAATTGCAGCAAGTAGCCTAAGTAAGACAGACCAGACGACTGAAATTATCTCAAGTACGGTAGATGATAAGCCTCAGTCGCTCTCCTTTTTTGAAAAGTTAAAACCTGAGCAGCAAGCAGCGATTGCAAGTAAAGCTCCAGCGCTTTTGGGGCAATTTGTGAGTGACCAAAATGCTCTTTTAGACTTTGGACAAGGAGCAGTTGAGGAGGTCAATCAGACTGTCAATCGGATTTTGGCAGAGCAAAAGAAATTAGAACTCCCAGAAGTAGATGAGCTTTTACTTCAAACCAATCGAGAATTGAATGGATTTGTGGCCAAATACAAAGATGCCAAGCCAGCAGAGTTGGAAAAGAAACCCAATCTCTTGCAAAAATTATTCCGACAAGGGAAAAATAGTCTCCAAGAACTTTACTTTGATTCGAAGAATATCGAGCAAAAGATGGATTCAATGGCAGCGACAGTGGTCAAGCAGGAAGAAAGTTTGATTCGAAATATTGTATCTGCTGAGATGTTGATTGAAGATAATACCAAATCTATTGAGAACTTGGTGGGGGTGATTTCTTTTGTGGAAGCTATTCAGCAAGAGGCGACAACACAAGCCGTGACTTTACAAGAGCAGATAGCTTTGCTTGATACGACGACGGTGGATTATCAAGTCAAGTCGCAGGATTTAGCTCGAATGACGGAGGTTATCAATACCTTGGAGCAACAGCATACAGAGTATGTTAGCCGCCTGTATGTGGCTTGGGCAACGACACCGCAGATGAGAAATCTCGTCAAAGTATCGTCTGATATGCGCCAGAAACTGGGCATGCTCCGTCGCAATACTATTCCAACCATGAAGCTCTCCTTAGCTCAGCTCGGTATGCTCCAGCAGTCTGTTAAATCAGGTATGACGGCTGACGCCATTGTTAATGCTAATAATGCAGCTTTGCAGCTCTTAGCTGAGACCAGCAAGGAAGCTATTCCGAGTCTTGAAAAATCGGCCCAAAGTCCAACGATGACCGTAGATTCTGTAACCAAGCTAGCAGAAAGCCTTGTCGCACAGAATCAAGGCATTATTGCAGCTATTGAAAATGGTCGCAGACAACGTCAGCAACTAGAGTCAGCTGTTATCAAATCAGCTGAGGTCATCAATGACTCTGTGAAGTTGCGGGATCAAAAAATTATTTCTGCTCTGTTGAACGAAGGAAAAGAAGTTCAAAAAGAAATTACAGATGAGGACATCTAACCATAAGAAAAAAGGGGGAGTGAGAAGGCTCAAGAGTCTCACTTCCTTTCTTGCTAAAGAAGGAGAGAGATGACGAGAAAAAGTGAGTGGTCTGCGATTGAGAAGCAGCTAGGCAAGATGAGCCTAGGAAAAAAAGAGAAGATTACAAAAGAGAAAAAACGGCAGAAAGTTCAATTAAAGATGGGAATTGCCCTTCTTAGTGTGATTGCAGTTGGTACAATTTATATGATGAGCCATGAGACGCAGCTTTCAAGTGAGCCAGAAACAGAGTTTGACTATTTCAAAACAGTGGATTTTTATGAAGAGGATCAGTTTCCTTTTACCTTGGAAAACTTGGAAACATTGAAATTGAGCGATGGGCAAACAAAAGGGATGACTAAACAGGAGTTCATATCTCAATTTGGACAACCTGTTAAAGAAGATAGGGTAGAGGATTCTAGTATTTCTCTGACTTATCTAACAAATATATATACGCAGAATTTTCGTTCGGTAAGTGCTACTTTTCAGAAGAGGGATGATAAATATTATCTTGTTGGAGTAACGGCTACAAATGTAAGAAGTAGTCAGTTTCCGGTGGATTTATCAAAAGAAAGTTTAAGTGAAGAACTGCTAAAAACTCGTCGCGAGGCAGTTGATTCCTTTGTGCTAGGAGATAGGGGAACATCCTATCCTGAAATTGTAGAAAAAATAGGGACTCCTGAGCGCGTGTTCATTTCTTTTAGTAAGTGGTCTGGACTGGAAACAAGACTTGAAGTTGAGATTGGCTATCGAGTATATACTGAAAGATTGGAGCAGGAATTGGTAAGTTTGAAACTTCTACGTCAAAAAGACGGGGTTTGTCGGTTAGCATCTAAAAAATACTCTAAGGAGATAAGATGAAAAAGAAACGGAAAAGTGATTGGGACATCATTCTTCAAGATTTAGAGACAGTATCTAGTAAGCAACAAGCTAGGCTATCTAGGAAGCCAGATTTCTTTTCTAAGAGAAGTAATTGGTTGTGGGGAGCGGCTTTGATCTGCCTATGTATTTTTCTCTATCAAGCTTCTATAGGAGACCTTGTAGAACCTTCAAAAGCACAAAGAACGACTGATTGGACCTTGGAGGAGGTAGAAAAGTTACAAGTGAGGACAGGGTCTATAAATGGCACTTCTTTAAAGACGATCCTTAAAAAATATGGTAAGCCCACAAAAGAAGAAATGGGAGTTTATAAGACCTTATGGTATCAAGGCAGTGACCTAGCAAATGGGGTTGAGATGGACTTTTATAAAATTGATAATCAGTATTATTTAGAAAACTATGATGGGGCTGTGAAGAGCAGTCAGATAAAGGTTAAGGAAGTAAATTTAGATCAGAGACCACTCCCTCCTCTATCTATTTCTGAAAAAGAATTTGAGGCACTTAAGATATCAGGCGCAGATCGAACAACCTATGATGAAGTGAGTAGAAAATTCGGTCTTCCGGATAGCTATTCGATTCGAGTGAGCAACTACGCTACGTTAGGCAAAGACATCCATCTTGATGTAGGCTATCGTGGAAGTGAAGGGGAAAATGAGCATGTTCGTGTCTTTTTAGAGTTTACTAAGAAAGAAGAGGAAGAGTATCGTTTATCTGAAAAACAGCGAGTTGTGGATAACTAAGATGTGGATAGGAGAAGTAGATTTTTAAAAGAAAATCTGCTTCTATTTTTGTGTTTTATGTAAAAAGCCTATGAAATCGTTGATTTCAAGGCTTTTTTCTTATTTGATATTGCTTTTGGGGCAAAATGTTAAAACTTTAGATTATTGAGCTTTTGTATGAGTTCATCGCCCATTTTGTTAGTAGGGACTCAAAGCATATTTATAAGTGATTAGCTTTTTATTGTAGTAATATAGCAGATTGATTTTGTGATTGTTGTATTTTCTCCATTTTCCTATATAGAGGTTCTTATATCGTTCAAAAAGCTATATGTGTCACGATTATGCTCTTCCATCCACATTGCTTTTCCCTGTACTCTGAGTTATCAGATTTTGAGAGTGCAAGGATTGTTTATTCTATAGTTTTGGAATCAATATGTTTTTCTAATTTAGTAAATGGTTTATTTGTGAAAAATTCTAATTTTTGTTTTTCCCCGTTTAGTTTGATAGGTATTCTTCTTACAAAGAATAAATTGGCAAGAAAGCTACTAATTTTAAACAATAAACGAATTAAATCAAAATAAAAAGGACTTGGTCCTGCAGAATACAGAACTAAATCCTTGAAATCATTATTTCTCTAACTTTTTGGGTATTATTTAAGTATCAGATAGAGTGTGTTGTCATTCTACAAACATGGCATCGCCAAAGCTGAAGAAGCGGTAGCGTTCAAGAATGGCGTGTTCATAAGTAGCAAGGGTCAATTCACGTCCTAAGAAGGCAGAGACGAGCATGACGAGCGTTGATTTTGGTAGATGGAAATTGGTTGAAAAAGCATCGACAATCTGCCATTCATAACCTGGCTTGATAAAGATATTGGTCCATCCTGAGTCTGCTTGGATATCGCCGTTAAATTTATTTCCAATAGTCTCTAAGGTCCGAATTGATGTAGTTCCGACAGCGACAATGCGACCACCTGCAGCTTTGACTTCTCGAAGCGTCCTAGCAGCTTCTTCTGACAAGTGGTAGAATTCCGAATGCATCTCGTGTTCATCAAGGTTATCCACAGATACTGGGCGAAAAGTTCCAAGACCGACATGTAAGGTTAGATAGACCAATTTCACACCTTTTTGTTCGATTTTATGAAGTAAGTCTTGGGTAAAGTGGAGTCCAGCAGTAGGTGCGGCGGCAGAGCCATTTTCCTTAGCATAGACGGTCTGGTAACGTTCACGGTCTTCTAGTTTTTCATGGATATAAGGAGGGAGTGGCATTTCTCCTAGGCTTTCCAAGACTTCAAGGAAAATTCCTTGGTAGTCAAAGCGGACAATCCGACCGCCATGCTCAAGTTCTTCAATGATGGTAGCGCTCAAGCGTCCATCGCCAAAAGAAACACGACTGCCTACCCGCAAGCGTTTGGCTGGTTTGGCAAGTACTTCCCACTCATCACCTTGGGTATTTTTCAAGAGCAGGAGTTCCACATGGCCACCTGTGTCTGGCTTTTCGCCGTAGAGTCTGGCAGGCAGCACGCGCGTATTGTTCATGACCAAGGCATCTCCAGGATTTAGATGGTCAATAATATCATCAAAATGTTGGTCATCCATTTCCCCAGTGTCCTTGTTTACACTCAAGAGCCGAGAGGCATCTCGTTGTTCTAAAGGAGTTTGAGCAATTAGCTCTTCAGGTAAATCAAAGTCAAAATCTGCAGTATTCATATCGTTCCTTTCCGAGTCAGATGGTCTGTTGTGTCAGTACTTCATATCTAGGTTAGATGTCGTGGCTGGTTTCAGCGGTGTATGTAGAGAAAGAAATTCCTACCTTGCCTGTGTTAAAATCACCCAGAGAAAATAGGCACAAGCTAAAAAAGGCAGGCTAAACAAGAGTCCACCGATGACAAACAAGACGCGTCTTACAAGCTTAAAAGCAGTAAGGACGGTCGCAAAAAGGAGACAGGCAGCTCCTAGGATAAATAAAACCAGTAATTGAACTAACATAGCTCCATTATATCATAAAATCTGCTAAGTTTTTGACAGGATCAATCTTTATTTAGTCCTTAATCAATGACTTTTAAGATGAAACCGCTCAACATTTGTTCGATGATCATTTTGAGAAGTGCTACCATAGATTTTCTTACCTTCATTTTTAACAGAGAAATCCTCGAAAATTGCTTGACAAAAATTGGTCTATACCATACAATAAAAGTAAGGAAACTCAAGGAGGTTTATCATGAGAATTATTCAGGTAGAAAATCAAGTAGAAGGCGGACGTGTAGCCTTTGAACTGCTCAAAGAAAAGTTAGCGAGTGGTGCTAAAACGATCGGTTTAGCCACAGGAAGCAGCCCGCTGGAATTTTACAAGGAAATTCGAGAGAGTGATTTAGATTTATCCGATTTAATCAGTGTCAATTTGGATGAATACATGGGATTAGATGGAGAAAATGATCAGTCGTATCGCTATTTTATGCAAAAAAATCTGTTTGATGAAAAGCCTTTTAAGGAGAGCTTTTTGCCAAATGGTAAGGCAGAAAATATTGATGAAGAAGTGGTTCGTTACAATAGTTTGCTAAAAGAGCATCCAGTAGATTTCCAAGTCTTGGGTATTGGAACCAATGGGCATATTGGATTTAACGAGCCAGGAACGCCTTTTGATAGCCAAGTTCATGCAGTTGAATTGACAGAGTCAACCATCCAGGCTAACAGCCGATTTTTTGACAAGATTGAGGATGTGCCGACGCAGGCGATTTCCATGGGGATTGCCAATATCTTGAGTGCTAAATCCATTGTCTTGTTTGCTTATGGAGCATCAAAAGCTTATGCTATTGCTGGTATGGTTGATGGTCCGATCACAGAAGAATTACCAGCAAGTAGCCTTCAAAACCATGACGATGTTGTGATTATTGCAGATAAAGCAGCCTTGAGTGGTTTGAAACATTAAGTAATAGGGGCAGGAAATTCCTGCTCTTTTCTATGATTCTAGTAAGTTTTTAGGCAGATCATCAAAAGAGGGGCGAATTCTCTTTTATTTTATGATATACTAGAAAAGAAGTAGAAATATGAGGAGAAATGCCGTGAAAAAAGTCTTAGCCTTTTTATCTGTTTTGCTCTTATTGTTAGCACCTGTTAGTGCTAGTAGCGATGAGTTGATGGACATTACTCGAGAGAGTTACCCTAATGCACAGGAAATCAATCGTCCTAAGTCTTCCTTGGTCTTAGATGCGAATACAGGAGATATTGTTTGGCAGGATAATATTGACGAGATAAGAGATCCTGCAAGTATGAGTAAGCTCATGACGCTCTACTTAGTATTTGAAGCCATTAAAGAAGGACGCTTATCACTTGATACGGTCATTACGGCGACCGCGACAGACCAAGCTATCTCAAAAATTTATGAAATTTCCAACAATAATATCGTAGCTGGCGTTGATTATACGGTTTCAGAACTGATTACCATGACTGCTGTTCCATCCTCAAATGTGACAACAGTGATGTTGGCTAACTATCTATCAGATTATGATGCAGATGCCTTTTTGGACAAGATGAATGCCAAGGCTAAAGAATTAGGCATGACTAACACCAAGTGGTTTAATGCGAGTGGTGCTGCTGCCATTGCTTTCAAAGGCTACTACACCCCTTACCAATATGACAATTATTCAGCCAATCAAACCACTGCGCGTGATATGGGGATTTTAGGCTATTATTTCATCAAAAATCATCCAGAGATTTTAAACTTTACTAAAGATGCAGTGGTGACGGTTAAAGAGGGGACTCCATACGAAGAAACCTTTGAGACCTATAATTACTCTCTTCCAGGCGCTAAGTATGAGCTTGAGGGAGTAGATGGTCTGAAAACAGGGTCAAGCCCTGAGGGAGCATTTAACTATATCGCAACCATCAAGCGAGGGGAACAGCGTTTTGTCTGTGTGATTATGGGTGTTGGGGACTGGTCAGATCAAGACGGTGAGTATTACCGCCATCCTTTTGGCAATGCTTTGATGGAAAAAGCCTTTAAGGATTATGATTATAAGAAAGTCTTCTCAGCGGGCGATCAAGACATCAACGGCAAGACCTATAAATTGTCAAAAGATTTCTATGCGACTGTTAAAAAAGGAGCTGAGCCAAAGGTTCTCGTCGAAAATGATAGGCTAAAGGTTGAAAATGGTCTTGAAACAGTTTCTTCAACAATTTCAGATGGTGAAAAAGTTGAGCCAGCAGAGACAGGTCTAAAAAGAGCTGCGAAGCAAATTATCACTCAGCCTACCAATGCCAAGTCTTGGAAAACATTCTTATTTGATTATAAATTTTTCATCATTATTCCTTTACTGGTTTTAATCCTTATCTTAGTCATTGAAACTGCTGGTCGTAAAAAAAGAAAAGAGGATCGTCAAGAAGGCTTGTCTCGTCGTGAAAAATAATCAATTATTATAAAAGATAAAAGGAAAACTCGATCAGGTGGACTGGTCGAGTTTTGTAACGAAAGGAAGAACGTTGTTGTTTAAAAAATTTCAAAATAGCTATTTTGCTTATTTTCTAATGTATAGTTTCTATTTTTTATCATTTTCTTTATTTTCGACTCTCATATCTGTGTATATGCTCGATAGAGGATTTAATGCGACGCAGGTATCGATTGTGGTATCAAGCTCTTTTTTTACTTCCATGATAGCGCAACCCATTATGGGGATTTTAAATGACAAGATTGGGATTAAAAAAGTAACTCTGTATAGCTTTCTGCTGATCATTATTGGTGCGCTCTTTTTCATGCAGGCGGAAAGTTTACTATTTTTGAGTATTTGGTATAGTTTAGTCTTGATGTTGATTAATGGGGTCAATCCTGTTATGGATATTTTGGCAGCAAAAAGCCCTTATACCTATGGGAAAATTCGAATTTGGGGAACGATTGGCTATGCACTAGGGTCTCAGATGGCTGGTTTAATTTATCGGTATGTCTCTCCGCAGGCCATTTTCATTGTTTTTATCTTAACCATGATTTTGAGCATTTTAGGAGTACTTGGAGTCAATCCAAAGCATGATCCAAAGGAGAAGCTAGAAGGGCAGAAGGAGTCCTATCTAGGGCAGATTTTAAAAAATCGAGTTTATTTCTATTATCTCTTGATTGTCGCTCTCTATTCAGGTGTGGCAAATACGGGGCATACTTATATTCCTTCGATGTTAGAGCACAGTGGGCTGAGTGTCAGTACGGCTACGACGGTCATTGCCCTTGCTGTTATCTGTGAATCACCGCTGATTTTTTATTCTTATTTATTTATGGATAAGGTATCTATGAAAACCTTGCTGTATCTTGGGATAGGTGTTTTGACTCTCCAATATGCTGTCTATGGTTTGGAGTTAGGTTTACTCTCGAAGATTGTGCTAACCTTGATTGCTAAGCACGCCGCTAATATGATTTTAATCATGGTCAATCTCAAGATTGTCGCTAATCTGATTGATGAAAAATATCTGGTGACAGCTCTAGCCTTAGTACAGACCGTTCGTAGCCTAGGGACGATTTTCATTCAAAATATGGCTGGAAATATTGTCGATCAAGCAGGATATAGCACGATGAGCTTCTTTTTAGTCGCGATTCTACTTGTCTCTCTTATGCTTTCTGTCTTTTTGAAAATCCCTAATAATCCAGATAAGAAGTTGTTTAGTTAGAGGCTGGGCAAAAACTCGCTTCAGAATAAAACCACACTGTCATTTCCATCTTGAAAACAATCAAGATGAAAGAATCACAGTGTGGTTTTTGATTTTTAAAGGTTTTAGTAGCCAAATACTTTGCCAATTTTGTGAGATTCATACTCATGAAGAGGAATCCGACCTCTGTTTGGACAGCTTGATTCCCTCGAACGTGAACTCTGCGCACGCCAAAAATACTCTTCAATCTGCCAAAAACGGGCTCGATATCGATTTTCCGTTTAGCGTAGATGCGAGAGCCTTCTTCGCTATGCAATTGTTCCTTTATGACTTCCTTAAAATAATTCCAAGTCGGATTATAATGGATTTGTTTCTGATGACCACTTTCTGTTTTGGCAAGTTGATCTAGCTCTAGCGTGTCCTGTATCTTATCTGCCTCGTAAATTTTGAAATCTCGTTCAAAGCCGTACTTGTCCGTTCGGCGAGAATAGTTCTTAAAGGAATAAACAACTCCATCTGGTTTTATAAACTGGTCTGTCTCTTCAAGATAATCCCAGTTAGCTGGGTTCTCTGCACTGTTCTTATATTTCTTAGTTAATTCCTTTTGGTACATGCCATAGGGAATAAGCGGTGTTTTCTCCAGCTCATCCATAATAAAACGATAATTCTCCTCGCTACCATAACCTGCATCAGCTACAATGTTTTGGAACAAGTCTAATGTTTGAATGGATTGGAGGAAGGGTTTGAGGGTTCTGGTATCAGTTGGATTGGGAAAGATATCATAAGCAAGAACGTATTGACCATTGGTTGCGGCTTGAACATTATAACCAGGTTTCAACTGGCCATTCATCATATGATCCTCTTTCATCCGCATAAAGGTAGCGTCATGGTCTGTTTTAGAAAACGAATTGCGTCCTAGAAAAGTATCTCTAGCCTCTTCGTAGCGCTGTTTACGAGGGAGGTAATCTTTTTTCAATTGGTTGCGGAGCTTCTGGATGCGACGTCGTTTTTGTTTATTAGCAGAACCGCCTTTGATAACTTTTGGCTCTTGGGCGATTGCTTTTTCCACTTCATCAAGGGCCTCTTCAGTCTTTTCAAGCAGGGCTTTGAGTCCATCGCTGGTTTCACATTCTTCTTTTGAGAGGGCTAAATCTACCCCTTCTTGAACGAGCTTGTCATAGAGTTTAGAGATGTTTCCATTTAAAGCAGTCTCGTATTTCTCGACAGCTTTCTTCCATGTGAAAGAATAGAGATTAGCATCGGCCTCTAGTTTTGTGCCATCGATAAAGAGCGCCTCGTCTTTAATCAGACCATTGTCTCGCATGAGTAGGGTAAAGTAAATAAAGGCAGTCTTAATCAGGTGATTGGCATGTTTACTTGAACGGAAATTATTGATGGTTTTATAGCTAACATAAGTGTCTTGACTGAGCCATTTCATCGGAATAACTTCTTCGTTCATCTGCACTATTTTACGACCAGAAAAGACCTGACGGGCATAAGCGAAGAGCGTCATTTTTAAGAGCATAGCAGGATGAAAAGCAGGGCGGCCCGTATGTGACTTTTCTTCAAGCAGCACATCACTTGGCATACTATCCACGAACAAACTAATCAGTCTTGCTTCATGCGTCATTGGGAGATCAAAAGCAAGATTTAGTTCCAAACTGAATTGATTTGTGTTATACTCTTTATACATCGTCATGGCTTTCTAGTTATTTTGTGGTTATTATAATGATACCATGACTTTGTGAAAACGAGCATCTCCATCTACGGAAATGCTCGTTTTTTAACTTCTGAAGCTAGTTTTTGCCCAGACTCTTTTTTTTTACGAATAAAAAAGAAAAAGGAGGGGTTATGCTTGTTGCGTCAGATAAAAATGGAAATCTAGTGAATAGTTTGGAGCAAGAGAGTTTAGTCGGGGAGTTTTTCTGCCCTTTTTGTGAGAGTCCTGTGCGGGTTAAGAAAGGGGTTATTATGCGACCGCATTTTGCGCATGTGTCTCTCCGAACTTGTGAGGGCTACACGGAAAATGAAAGTGATGAACATCTGAATCTCAAAGCTAACTTGTATCGTTGGGGAGAGGGGCAGCACGAGCTAAAGATTGAAGCATTCTTACCCAGCATCCAGCAGATTGCAGACCTTTTAGTGGAGGAAAAGCTTGCACTTGAAGTCCAGTGTAGCTCGCTAAGCGTGAAACGTTTAAAAGAGCGGACTAGCCAGTACCATAAGGCGGGCTATCAAGTCCTATGGCTTTTGGGTAAAAAATTGTGGCTCAAAACATCGCTTACTGCTTTGCAAAAACACTTCCTTTATTTTAGTCAAAATATGGGCTTTCATCTTTGGGAATTAGACCAAGAAAAAGAAGTGTTGCGGCTCAAATATCTGATTCATGAGGATTTACATGGTTTAGCTCAATATAAGAGCAAGGAGTTTCCTTTTGACAAAGGAGATTTGCTAGAGGTCTTACGCTCTCCTTATCAAGCGCAGGAAGTGACTAGTTTTCTCGCCAAAGAAGATCCAGATATTTGCCACTACATCCGCCAGCAACTCTACTATCAGCAACCCAAATGGATGGCGTTACAAGCTGTTTGTTACCAAGAGGGGAAGAATTTATTAGCCATGACTAAGGATGAATTTTATCCACAGGTCAGACCTATCAAAGCTCAAGATTTCTGTCAGATTTCCCAAGATTTAGAGAGTTATTATGAGAATTTTCAAGCTTACTACCAAAAAGAGCCGCGCAAAAATGGTCAAATTCTCTATCCACCAGCCTTTTATCGGAGGATTTTATCCGAAAATATGATAAAATAGGGAAACGGAGGATTTTTTATGGCAAAACAAAGAAATGAAATCGAAGAAAAATATACTTGGGATTTAACGACTGTTTTTCCGAGTGATGAAGCTTGGGAGGAGGAGTTGGCGAGTCTTTCGGCTGATGTTACTTCTGCAAAGAGCTTAGAAGGGCATTTGCTTGATTCAGCTACGAGCTTGCTTGTAACGACAGATACCTATATGACGCTGTCACGTCGCTTGGAAAAGCTCTATGTCTATGCGTCAATGAAAAATGACCAAGATACACGCGAAGCGAAATACCAAGAATATCAAGCAAAGGCTAGCAGTTTATACAGTGATTTTGGTCAAACCTTTGCCTTTTATGAGCCAGAATTCATGCAGATTACAGCAGAAGCCTATGCTGCTTTCTTGAAAGAAGAAGAGGGATTATCGCTCTACGCTCACTTTTTTGATCGTTTGTTAAAAGCAAAGGAGCACGTTTTATCTCAGCGTGAAGAGGAGTTGCTTGCAGGAGCTAGTGAGATTTTTGGTGCTGCGAGTGAGACTTTTGCGATTTTAGACGATGCAGACCTTGTTTTTCCACTGGTTCGTGATGAAGACGGAGACGAGGTGCAGCTCTCTCATGGCAATTACATCACCTTGGTCGAGTCTAAAGACCGCAAGGTTCGAAAAGAGGCGTATGAAGCGATGTATAGTGTTTATGAGCAGTATCAGCACACTTATGCAAAGACGCTTCAAACCAATGTCAAGGTGCAAAATTACCGTGCGAAGGTGCGTCACTATAAGAGTGCGCGTGAGGCGGCTTTAGCAAACAACTTCATTCCTGAAAGTGTGTACGATAGCTTAGTATCTGCGGTTCATAAACATCTGCCGCTCTTGCATCGCTATATGAAGTTGCGTGCGAAGATCCTTGGTTTGTCTGACTTAAAAATGTATGATGTCTACACACCATTATCAGAGGTAGATTACAAATTTAGCTATGAAGAGGCTTTAGCGAAGTCAGAGGAAGTTTTGGCAATTTTGGGAGATGACTATCTTTCTCGTGTGAAAAAAGCCTTCTCAGAACGCTGGATTGATGTTCATGAGAATCAAGGAAAACGCTCAGGCGCTTACTCTGGTGGTTCTTATGATACCAATGCCTTCATGCTCTTAAACTGGCAAGATACGCTAGATAATCTATACACCTTGGTACATGAGACAGGTCATAGTATGCATTCCAGCTACACAAGAGAGACACAGCCTTATGTCTATGGCGATTACTCTATTTTCCTAGCGGAAATTGCGTCCACAACCAATGAAAATATCTTAACGGAGAAATTACTGGAAGAAGTGAGTGATGATTATACTCGTTTTGCGATTTTGAATCATTTCTTAGATGGTTTTAAAGGAACGGTGTTCCGTCAAACGCAATTTGCCGAGTTTGAACATGCCATTCATCAAGCAGACCAAAACGGTGAAGTCTTGACGAGCGAATACCTCAATAATCTCTATGGAAATCTGAACGAGAAATATTACGGTCTCAAAAAAGAAGACAATCCAGAAATCCAGTACGAATGGGCAAGAATTCCGCATTTCTACTATAACTACTATGTCTTCCAATACGCGACAGGGTTCTCTGCAGCCTCAGCCTTGGCAGAAAAGATTGTCCACGGTCGTCCAGAGGATAAGGAAGCCTACCTTAATTACCTCAAGGCAGGAAATTCTGATTATCCGCTAAATGTTATTAAAAAAGCAGGCGTGGATATGGAAAAAGAGGACTATCTCGACGCAGCCTTTGCTGTTTTTGAACGCCGTCTGGATGAGTTTGAAGCGTTAGTAGAAAAGTTGGGTTTGATCTAATATGGTAGAGTCGTATAGTAAAAATGCAAACCACAACATGCGTCGTCCAGTTGTGAAAGAAGAGATTGTGGATTTTATGCGGACGCGGCAAAAGCAGGTTTCAGGTGGTTTAAAAGAGCTTGAAACCTTTGCTCGCAAGGAAAATATCCCCATTATTCCGCATGAAACAGTGGCTTATTTTCGCTTTCTCTTAGAGAGCTTAGCCCCTCAAGATATTTTAGAAATTGGGACAGCGATTGGATTTTCT
Organism: Streptococcus pneumoniae; assembly: GCA_040719455.1. Taxonomy (NCBI): domain Bacteria; kingdom Bacillati; phylum Bacillota; class Bacilli; order Lactobacillales; family Streptococcaceae; genus Streptococcus; species Streptococcus pneumoniae. Next base: position 70,251 of record JBFDTN010000001.1, read on the forward strand.
GCTCTGTTGATGGCAGAACATGCTCCCAAAGCTAAGATTACAACTATTGATCGCAATCCTGAGATGATTGGCTTGGCCAAGGAAAATTTTGCTCGCTATGATCTTAGAAAGCAAATCACCTTGTTAGAAGGAGATGCGGTAGATATTCTAGGAACGCTTGAGGATACCTATGATTTTGTCTTTATGGATTCTGCCAAGTCCAAATATGTCGTCTTTTTGCCGGAAGTCTTGAAACGCTTGAAATCAGGTGGTATTATCGTGATTGATGATGTATTTCAAGGTGGTGATGTGGCAAAGGATATCACAGATGTCAGACGTGGTCAGCGGACCATTTATCGCGGGCTTCATAGCTTGTTTGAGGAGACACTGGATGTGGACAATCTGACTGTGACCTTGGTTCCTTTAGGGGATGGAATTCTCATGATTCGTAAGAATGAAGCGTGAATTTAGCAAAATTTAAGATATCCAATTTATTTTGTGGTACAATAGAGAAAGTGAATGATAAAAAGGAGTAATACCCAATGAAGAAAAAATTTTTAGCGGGAGCGGTGACTCTCTTGTCAGTATTGACCCTAGCCGCTTGTTCCCAATCAACCAATAAAGATACAGATATCGTCACTATGAAAGGCGATACCATTACTGTTAGCGAATTTTATGAGCAAGTCAAAAACAATACCGCTGCGCAACAAGTTCTTTTGAACATGACTATTCAAGATGTGTTTGAAAAGAAATATGGTGACAAGGTTTCTGAAAAAGAAGTCAAAGAAGCCTTTGAAGAAAATAAAAAATCTTACGGTGCAGCCTTCCCGCAAATCCTTGCTCAAGCTGGTTTGACAGAAGAAAGCTACCACGCGCAAATCCGCACAAGTAAATTGGTTGAATACGCTGTAAAAAAAGCCGCTGAAAAAGAAATCAATGATGATGCTTATAAGGCGGCCTACGATGCTTATACGCCAGAAGTGACTGCTCAAGTGATTAAGCTAGATAGCGAAGACAAGGCAAAAGAAGTCTTGGAAAAAGCAAAAGCAGAAGGCGCAGATTTTGGACAAATTGCCAAAGAAAACTCGACTGATGCTGCAACGAAGGAAAAAGGTGGCGAAATTAAGTTTGACTCAGGCTCTACAACATTGCCAGATGATGTGAAAAAAGCAGCCTTTGCCCTTGAGCCAAACGGCATCTCTGAAGTGATTACAGCGAAAGCTTCTGCTTATACAAATAGCTACTACATCATCAAGCTAAATAGCAAGTCAGAGAAGAAAGAGAAGTGGGAAGATTACAAGGATCGCTTGAAAGAAATCATCCTCACTCAAAAACAAAATGATGCGAGCTTTATTCAAAAGATTGTGGCAGAAGAGTTGAAGGCTGCTAATTTGAAAGTGAAAGATGCAGCCTTCCAAAATGTCTTTGCCCAATACATGAATGCAGGGGCAGACACATCAAGCTCTAGTGAAGCATCTAGCGAATCTTCTTCAAAATAAGTTGACGAATCGCCCAAAAGCAAGTATAATAAACCTATTGAGAATGGATAGGCTAGTCTTTTAGTCCAGAGAAATGGCGGTGCTGCGAGCCATCTAAAAGTGCCTATCTTGCTACTCGAGAGGAAAATTTCATACAAGTCTGTGATTAGCAGGCAAATCGAGAATGACAAGTTCATTGAATGAAGGTGGTACCGCGGTTTTTCGCCCTTCGTCTTTGTTCTTGTCTTTTTTTGGAGGTAGATATGAAGCAGTTCTATATCAAGCAAAAGCTCTGGTCACTCGGTGGGAAGTTCACCATCAAAGACGAGTATGATCAGGTTTGTTACCAAGTAGAAGGAAGCTTGTTCAAATGGATGAAGTCTTTCAAGATTTTGGATCTGCAAGGACAACTGGTCAGTACCATTCAGCGGAAATTTACTTGGTTTCTCCCTCGATTTGAAGTGGAGGTGAAAGGACAGACTCGCTTTGTTATCCAAAAAAAGCTGAGCTGGCTCAAACCTCGCTATGAAATCGAAAATCTAGGCTTGGAAGTTCTTGGAAATATCTGGGATATGAAATTTGACCTCATCGAGAGTAGCCGTGTCGTGGCTCATATTGACCAAGAGTGGTTTCGCATGACTTCTACTTATGATGTTGCCGTCTATGACGAGGACTACTGCGATATGGCTATTGCTCTTGTCATTGCCATTGACTATGTCAAGGCTATGCGAGAGGCTTCTACAACCTCATAATGAGAAAGGAAAAAGAAAAGAAATGAAACAATTAACAAGTGCTCAAATTCGCCAAATGTGGCTTGATTTCTGGGCTGCAAAAGGACACAGTGTTGAACCGTCTGTCAGTCTTGTCCCTGTCAATGATCCAACTCTTTTGTGGATCAACTCTGGGGTGGCAACCTTGAAGAAATACTTTGATGGAACTATCATTCCAGACAATCCTCGGATTACCAATGCCCAAAAGGCTATTCGGACCAACGATATTGAAAATGTCGGAAAAACAGCTCGCCACCATACTATGTTTGAAATGCTTGGAAACTTCTCTATCGGGGATTATTTCCGTGATGAGGCGATTACATGGGCTTATGAGCTTTTGACAAATCCAGAGTGGTTTGCTTTTCCAAAAGACAAGCTCTATATGACCTATTATCCAGAGGATAAGGATTCTTACAACCGCTGGATTGCAGTAGGGGTGGATCCAAGCCACTTGATTCCGATTGAGGATAATTTCTGGGAGATTGGTGCTGGACCTTCTGGTCCTGATACGGAAATTTTCTTTGACCGTGGAGAAGCCTTTGACCCTGAAAATATCGGACTTCGCCTTTTGGCTGAAGACATTGAAAATGACCGCTACATCGAGATTTGGAATATCGTTTTGTCGCAATTCAATGCAGATCCAGCCATTCCACGTTCTGAGTACAAGGAATTGCCAAATAAAAATATTGATACGGGCGCTGGTTTGGAGCGTTTGGCAGCTATTTTCCAAGGGGCTAAAACCAACTTTGAAACCGATTTGTTCTTACCTATCATTCGTGAGGTTGAAAAATATTCTGGCAAAACCTACGATCCAGATGGGGATAACATGAGCTTTAAGGTCATTGCAGACCACATTCGCTCGCTCAGCTTTGCCATTGGTGATGGAGCTCTTCCTGGAAATGAAGGTCGTGGTTATGTCCTTCGTCGCTTGCTTCGTCGTGCCTCTATGCATGGACAAAAATTAGGCATCAACGAGCCATTCCTTTATAAGCTCGTTCCAACTGTGGGTAAAATCATGGAAAGTTATTACCCAGAAGTGCTTGAGAAGAAAGCCTTTATTGAGAAAATTATCAAGAGCGAGGAAGAATCTTTCGCACGGACTCTTCATTCAGGTCAGCATTTTGCCCAAGACATCGTAGAAAAGATGAAGGCAGCTGGTCAAACAACGATGTCTGGTCAAGATGTCTTTAAACTCTATGACACTTATGGTTTCCCAGTGGAATTGACGGAAGAAATTGCAGAAGAAGCTGGTGTGAGCGTAGACCGTGCAGGCTTTGAGGCAGCTATGAAAGAGCAACAAGAGCGTGCGCGTGCAAGTGCTGTAAAAGGCGGCTCTATGGGCATGCAAAATGAAACGCTTCAAGCCATTACAGCAGAAAGTCGCTTTAACTATGATACGACAGAATTGACAGCTCAGCTTGTGGCAGCTGTTGCAGACAATGAAGCCGTAGAAACACTAGCGAGTGGTCAAGAGGCTTATCTCGTCTTTGATGAGACACCATTTTATGCGGAAATGGGTGGACAAGTGGCAGACCACGGAGAAATCCGTGATGCAAATGGTCAAGTCTTGGCGCGCGTGGTAGATGTGCAAAAAGCGCCAAATGGACAGCCACTCCATAAGGTAGAAGTCTTGGCTCCACTTTCCTTGAGTGAATCTTATGTGTTAGCGATTGATACCAAACGCCGTCATCGTGTAATGAAAAACCACACAGCCACTCATCTTCTCCATGCAGCTCTTCACAATATTCTTGGCTCGCATGCGACTCAAGCAGGTTCATTAAACGAAGAAGCCTTCCTTCGCTTTGACTTCACGCATTTTGAAGCGGTGAAAGCTGACGAATTGCGAGCGATTGAAAATCAAGTCAATGAGAAAATCTGGGAAGCTCTTCCTGTTGAAACAGTAGAAACCGATATTGATACTGCTAAAGAAATGGGTGCCATGGCGCTCTTTGGTGAAAAATACGGCAAGGAAGTCCGTGTCGTGACTATCGGTGATTACTCAGTGGAACTCTGCGGAGGAACTCATGTTGGCAATACCGCTGAAATCGGAATTTTCAAGATTGTCAAAGAAGAAGGAATCGGCTCAGGAACTCGCCGTATCCTTGCTGTTACAAGTAAAGAGGCCTTTCTTGCCTATCGTGAGGAAGAAGAAGCCCTTAAAGCGATTGCAGCGACTCTGAAAGCTCCGCAGTTGAAAGAAGTACCAGCCAAGGTAGAAAGCTTGCAAGAGCAATTACGTGAATTGCAAAAAGAAAATGCAGCTCTTAAAGAAAAAGCCGCAGCTGCAGCCGCTGGTGATGTCTTTAAAGACGTACAAGAAGCAAATGGTATGCGCTACATTGCTAGTCAAGTATCGGTGTCAGATGCTGGCGGACTTCGTACCTTTGCGGATACTTGGAAGCAAGGGGATTATTCTGATATCCTTGTCCTTGTCGCAGCTATCGGTGAGAAGGTCAATGTTCTTGTAGCTAGCAAGACCAAGGACGTTCATGCAGGTAATCTCATTAAAGAACTCGCGCCAATCGTTGCAGGTCGTGGTGGTGGTAAACCAGACATGGCGATGGCAGGTGGAAGTGATGTGTCGGGAGTGGAGAAACTCCTTGCAAATGTCGGAAGTCATTTGTAAGTGCTAAAACCTTGATACAGCAAGGTTCTATACTAGACTAACTCTGTGAGAGTGAGACAAGAGGGTGACTTGTCTCACTCTTTTTTATAGTCATGTAGTTTTCATGTATGACACCGTTAACTCGTCCTAGTCCAGTGGACTGTTGAAGGTTGTATAACATAATCCTCAGCTAACCTAAGTTATGCCTGCGACTCGTTGCCTTGTACTAAATCAAAACTAAATAACTATACTAGCTCAAGACTAAACAAGTATAGTATAGATATTTTTTGTTATCTCGAACAGGACATTTTTGTCAGTTTATCCTAAAAATCTTTTGATAGATAGGGTTTATTGACAAGGAAATTAGCTATTCTGACTAAGATGATAAACTTTTTGACAAAAATCATGATTATTTTGACAAAGATAGTTGTCGAAATAAAAAAGATGTGTTACAATAAAATCAAGTTAAGGAGGAAGACGATATGAAACTGAAAATCGTACAGGTGTTTCTGACAAGTTTTTTCTTTGGATTTGTTGGGATAGCAATCTTGATTCTCCTCATCAAGAGCCTATATACAGGATTTGGGAGAGAAGATAGTTATTTTCAAGTAGCATTGATGGCTTTAGGATTTTATTTTTACCCAAAAATGAAAACGCTTTTAAAGGAAGGAGTCGATATGCATGATTCTAAAAAATAGGCTCAAGGAACTACGAGCTAGAGATGGTCTCAATCAAACAGCCCTAGCCAAGGCCGCAGAAGTCTCAAGACAAACAATTAGCTTGATTGAGCGTGGTGAATACACCCCCTCAGTTATCATTGCCCTTAAAATCGCCCAGATTTTTAATGAACCCTTGGAGCAAGTCTTTCGCCTAGAGGAGGAAGAATAAAGCAGTTTTCTTCTTAGTGGCAGCACATTTTTAGAAAGAGGAGAGAGTATGGAACGAGTGATTCGTGTGATGAGTCATCTATTATTGATGAGCTACGTCTTAGTTGTCATTTTATCGGATATGAAAGTGATCCGTTTTCAGCCACCGTTTGATATTCCAATAGTTTTAATGGTTTATCTAGCTGTTAGCACTTTGCTTGATGAGCCGAAAAGCGATGAGCTTCTTACTCTTGAGACTAAGGAGAAATGATATGAAAAAGAAACAGATTCAAGATTTTAAAGTAGTTGTTCTACTGTTTGCACTATTTATGACAGGTTATGCAGTTGGGAAAAGCCTTGCTGGAAATCATGATGTGACAAGCGAATTTCTCATCATTTTACCAGCTTTATCTTGCTTGCTGATAGAAGAAGAGAGCAAAGGAGATTAGAAATGACAGAGAAAAAAGAAATTGTGATTACAGGGAGAATGGTGTTAAGACTGGTTTTACTCCTTGCTAGTGTAACCATAATAATTATACTTTTTATGAAACAAAGATTTGAGACGGAAGACTTTATCCCCATCGCATTATTGGTGTTTAGTATAAGCTTGAGTTTTACGACAAAGAAATAGGGAGAAAAGAGATGCAAAAGAAAAAAGTATGTACAGATGTCATCATTATGATTGCTCAGATAGTCACAGGGATGTTAGCGCTTTATAATGCTGGTTACTTATTTGGAGAATACCTAGCAGGTGTTCCATTTGAAAGCTTGTCTTGGAGGACAGCTGTGACGAGTTTGGTCTTAGCCAGTGTAATGTTTATGCTGCGAATGGGAGGAAAAAAGGATGAAAAATAAGAAACGAGTGAACGTATTTCTATTTCTATTTTTATTGGGATGTGGAATTAGTGGCTACTTTGTTGGATGTGGAATTGCTAGCTACTTTGTTGGATATGAAATAGGGAGTGGAAGTCTATTTAAGGAGATATTCCATATGTTATTAACCTTGGAGTGGTATGTATATTTAGCTCAAGTGGCTAGTCTTGTGTTTCTTGGTATGACTTTTTATTTGTTACATCGTAGTCGCTTAGAGGCTATTGCTTATCAAAAGGCGGAGGAAGAGGACGATGAGGACAAGATGGATCAATTCTACAAATCTGCCCATAAAAAGTTAGAATATGGAACAATTACTTATAATATTTATAGTGTCAGCATGATTTTCTCGCTCTTTGGTGCTTTTTACATGATTGCCGTAGATTTTGCTCAGTTTTGGGTTTTACTGGTGTCTTTTATCATCTATCTTTCACTATTCTTCTTAACTCCTTATTATCGAAAAACCTTGAAGATGGTTCGGAATTATGATTTTCCCAAATTTGCCATGCCTGAGGATGCTTTGAATTTGATACGGAGTTACGATGAGGGAGAGCGGGAAGCAAATTATGAAAATAGCTTTATGACCCTATTTCGTCTTAACCAGATTATCTTACCTGCCCTCTATATTATTTTAGACGTTATTTCCTTAGCTCTTCAAGAGGTACAGTTAACCGCTTTCTTAATTGTTGCTTTTATTCATATTTATATCAACATTCGGGAAATTCCGATGATTAAAAAATATTTCAAATAAAAGGAGAATCACTATGAAAAAGAAAATAATCAATGTGTTAAAATTTGTAGGTTTGTTTTTTGCCATTCGTGAAATCAACGGCTTACCAGCCATACTGATGGTTTGGAGTAGAAAAATCCCATTTTATGCTGAGAGTTTACTAGCGATTGTCTTTCTTATGGGGATTCTAGTTCTCATTCGAGTGATGTGGGGATACTATAAGAGGTACCTTTCTGAAGAAGTGAAAAGCCAATCGTTTACCAAGAAAGACATTTTACCTCTAGTAGGCTACACTCTATTGGGCTATATTGCTAGTATCGTAGGAGCGCAGCTAACCTTCTTCTTATCCGGTCAATCCATGCCTGATAATCAAGCAGCTATCGATTCAGTTGCTGGATTAGTGGATAAGAGCCACCTTCCTTCTTCTCTTTTATTTATCCTTGGTATTTCTGTATTGACACCAATAATGGAAGAATTGATTTTTAGAGGATTTGGAATTGTTTATTTCTTTCAAAACGATCGTAGTCTTGCCGCAGGTCTTGTGACGAGTAGTCTGTTTGCTTTTGCTCATTTGCTAGGAGTATATGGCATTGACTGGGTTTCATTTCCGATTTATTTCTTGATGGGTGGAGCGATTTATCTATCCTATGCCTATCGGAGAAATCTCAAAGATGCTATGGTGATACACATCATGAAAAATACTTTACTAGGGATCATTTTATTGCTGTCTATGTTTGCATAAAAAAGAAGATCTATATGGATCTTCTTTTTACATTATTCCATTCCAACCAGATAATCATCGTCCTGCATAGCTTCAACATTTCCTAAGAGATAGCCGTTTCCGACTTGGGAGAAGAAGTCATGGTTAGAGGTACCTGTGGAGATTCCGTTCATGACGATAGGATTCACGTCATCTGCCGTATCGGGGAAAAGCGGATCTTGTCCCAAGTTCATAAGTGCTTTATTAGCATTGTAGCGAAGGAATGTCTTGACTTCCTCAGTCCAGCCAACTTCATCATAGAGGCTCTCTGTATAGCCTTCCTCGTTCTCATAGAGAGTGTAGAGGAGGTCATACATCCAGTCGCGGAGCTTGTCTTGCTCGGCTTCTGACAATTCATTAAATCCCAGTTGGAATTTATAGCCGATGTAGGTGCCGTGGACGGACTCGTCACGGATGATAAGCTTGATAATTTCAGCGACATTGGCTAGTTTGTTATTGCCTAGATAGTAGAGCGGGGTGAAGAAACCAGAGTAAAAGAGGAAAGTTTCAAGGAATACACTGGCTACTTTTTTCTCCAAAGGAGTTCCGTTGAGGTAGATTTCATTGACGATTTCTGCCTTTTTTTGGAGATAGGGATTGGTATTAGTCCACTCAAAAATCTCGTCAATTTCTGCCTTAGTATTCAAGGTTGAAAAGATAGAAGAGTAGGATTTAGCGTGGACAGATTCCATAAATTGGATATTGTTAAAGACAGCCTCTTCGTGGGCAGTACGGACGTCCTTTCGAAGGGCATCAACCCCAGACTCGGACTGAAGCGTGTCTAAAAGGGTCAATCCTCCAAAGACTTTTCCGACCAAGTCTTTTTCCTTGTGGGAGAGTTTTCTCCAGTCATCTAGGTCATTAGAGAGCGGGATTCGGGTATCGAGCCAAAATTGCTCGGTTAATTTTTCCCAGGTTGATTTGTCAATGACATCTTCGATAGCATTCCAGTTAATGGCTTTGTAGTATGTAGTCATTTTTTCTCCTAAAATAGATAGGTGTATTTTTTCGTATCGTCATATAAGGGAGAGGATACTAATCATGGTAGTAGCTAGGCTAAGTCCCCATTTTTATGTTACGATACGTAGCTAGTAAGTCACTAAGGGACCACTAAGAATTCTGCATTGTATTACAACACGCAGTAAAAATCGTCGATAATACGATTTTTACGAAGTTAGTGAGGTTGCTAAGAAAGGTCCCTTATAGGATTTTCTGTAGTTTTATGAGGCTGGGACGATTGTCCCACGCCCATAAAACTTGCAACCTTAAATCACGCAGCTTTCACATTGGTTAGCGCCGACTTCGTCTCCGTCATCGGTAAAGGTGCGAATGTAGTAGATGGATTTGATTCCTTTGTTAAAGGCGTAGTTACGCAAGATAGAAAGGTCGCGTGTGGTTTGCTTGCTTTCTGTTTTCCATTCGTAGATGCCTTGAGGAATGTCACTGCGCATGAAAAGCGTGAGAGAGAGTCCTTGATCGACATGCTCAGTTGCTGCGGCATAGACGTCAATGACTTTTCGCATGTCCATGTCATAGGCAGATTTGTAGAATGGAATCGTTTCAGTGGATAACCCAGCAGCTGGGTAGTAGATTTTACCGATTTTCTTCTCTTGGCGTTCTTCGATCCGTTGAGTGATTGGATGAATCGAAGCAGAAACATCATTGATATAGCTGATAGAGCCGTTAGGGGCTACTGCCAAGCGGTTTTGATGGTAAAGTCCGTCTTTTTGAACCTTGTCACGCAAGTCTGCCCAGTCTTTGGCAGCTGGGATAAAGATATCTTTGAAGAGTTCTTTCACACGATCCAAAGTCGGTAGATATTGGTCTGTCAGATATTTGTCAAAGTAGCTGCCGTTTGCATAGTCTGATTTTTCAAAGTTATGGAAGGTCACGCCACGTTCACGAGCGATGTTGTTTGACTCGACCAAGGTCCAGTAGTTCATCAACATGAAGTAAACGCTGGTAAATTCAACGGCTTCAGCAGAACCGTAATCAATGAATTGCTGAGCTAGATAGCTGTGAAGTCCCATAGCTCCAAGCCCGAAGGTATGAGCAAGGCTGTTGCCATGTGCAATCGAAGGAACCGCTGAGATGTGTGAGCTATCTGTGACAAAGGTAAGGGCGCGTGTCATGGTGCGGATGGATTTTCCAAAGTCTGGGGATGTCATCATGTTGACAATGTTGGTCGAACCTAAGTTACAAGACACGTCCGTTCCCAAGTGAACATATTCTTGGGCGTCATTGATGAGGCTAGGGTCTTGGACTTGGAGGATTTCTGAGCAGAGATTACTCATGACAATTTTTCCATCAATCGGATTTGAACGATTGGCAGTGTCAATGTTAATGACATAAGGATAACCTGATTCTTGTTGGAGTTTTGAAATCTCTGTTTCCAAATCACGAGCCTTGATTTTGGTCTTTGCAATCTTTGGATTAGCGACCAGTTCATCGTATTTTTCAGTGATGTCGATATAGGCAAATGGCACCCCGTATTCACGCTCAATCGAGTAAGGGCTAAAGAGGTACATGTCCTCATTTTTACGCGCCAATTCGTAGAATTTATCAGGAATGACTACACCGAGCGATAGGGTTTTAACCCGAACTTTCTCATCGGCATTTTCTTTTTTAGTGGATAAAAAGGCGATGATGTCAGGGTGAAAGACGTTGAGATAAACAACCCCTGCTCCTTGACGTTGTCCAAGTTGGTTAGAGTAGGAGAAGCTATCTTCAAAGAGCTTCATGACAGGAACAACTCCAGACGCCGCTCCTTCATAGCCTTTGATGGGGGCGCCTGCTTCACGGAGATTGCTAAGGGAGATTCCTACACCACCACCGATACGAGAGAGTTGCAGAGCTGAGTTGACTGAGCGTCCAATAGAGTTCATATCATCGGTCACTTGGATGAGAAAACAAGATACCAATTCACCACGTCGGCTACGTCCTGCATTTAAAAAGCTTGGAGTTGCAGGCTGATAGCGTTGGTGGATGATTTCATCAGCAATGTCTTTAGCAATAGTCTCATTTCCATTTGCAAAGTAAAGAGCGTTAAAGAGGACACGGTCTTCCATGCTTTCTAAATAATATTCGCCGTCATTGGTCTTAAGGGCATATTGGTTGTAGAATTTATAGGCTGCCATGAAAGATTTAAAGTGGAAATCTTGGGCATGGATAAAGCTAGATAGCTCTTCAATGAAAGCTGGCTTGTAAAGCGCAATAAATTCTTTTTCTAAGTAGTTTTCTTCTATCAAGTAGGCAATTTTTTCAGTAATAGAAGAGAACTGCTTTGTATTTGGCTCGACATTTTCTTTAAAGAAAGCATCAAGTGCTTCCTTATCCTTGTGGAGCATGATTTGCCCATCCACAGGACGGTTGATTTCATTATTTAAACGAAAATAAGTAACATCTTCTAATCGTTTGAGACTCATAAAATTTCTTTCTCCTTGTGAGTGACTACAAAATAAAGGGGGAGTGGGACCAAAATCATGATTTCGTTTGGAAATCAATTTCTAGCCCACCCCCGAAAGGTTGACGTGTGTAGACTTGTCTTTTTAGTTGTAGACAAGTTCGTCAGAGGTTCTTTTAGGATAATTTCTTTAGTTTTCCTGGTTGGAAGCCAGAGAAAGCTTCAGTCGGTGTTTGCACGACTGGAGCGGCATTAAAACCAAGATTTTTCACATGTTCGATATATTCTGGTTGCTCATCTAGGTTAATCTCTTTATAAGCGACATGGTTTGTGTCCAAAAAACGTTTTGTCATCTTGCATTGAACACAATTATTCTTTGAATAAATGGTGACCATTAGAGGAACTCCTTTTTTTAAAACAGTATGGACAAAGTATATCGAAAAAAAATAGAATTGTCAACTAAAAAAATCCTAAATATTGTGCCTATATATTCTAAAAAACAACAAAAAACACAAGATATAGTAACTATTGGAAATGAAAGCAAAGTCTTAGAAAACAAGGAAAGACAAGAGAAACTAGCGATTTTAAGAAAAAGAATTCTCCATAAAATTTCCTAAATATAGTTCTTCTTTATCTAGTTTTGAAAATCTCGTTTTACAGTACTTTCTGTAATTCTCATAAAAAAGGCGAGGAGAAAATACATAAAATTCTTGAAAAAATTTTTCAAAGATGGTATAATTTAAAATTGTAAGGGTTATCACATAACCTAACAAAAAGAAAAACATTAAAGGAGAGTCAAATTATGGCTTCTAAAGATTTCCACATTGTGGCAGAAACAGGTATTCACGCACGTCCAGCAACTTTGCTTGTTCAAACAGCTAGCAAATTTGCATCAGACATCACTCTTGAGTACAAAGGTAAATCAGTAAACCTTAAATCAATCATGGGTGTTATGAGTCTTGGTGTTGGTCAAGGTGCTGATGTAACGATTTCAGCTGAAGGTGCAGATGCAGATGATGCTATCGCTGCAATCTCAGAAACAATGGAAAAAGAGGGTTTGGCATAAAATGACAGAAATGCTTAAAGGAATTGCAGCATCAGATGGTGTTGCCGTTGCTAAAGCATATCTACTCGTTCAACCGGACTTGTCATTTGAGACTGTTTCAGTCGAAGATACAAACGCAGAAGAGGCTCGTTTGGATGCAGCTCTTGAAGCTTCACAAAACGAGCTTTCTGTTATCCGTGAAAAAGCAGTAGATAGCTTAGGCGAAGAAGCAGCGCAAGTATTTGACGCTCACTTAATGGTTCTTGCTGACCCAGAAATGGTTGGTCAGATTAAAGAGACAATTCGTGCAAAACAAGTCAATGCAGAAGCAGGCTTGAAAGAAGTAACAGATATGTTTATCACGATCTTTGAAGGTATGGATGATAATCCATACATGCAAGAGCGTGCAGCAGATATCCGTGACGTGACTAAACGTGTACTTTCTCACCTCCTTGGTGTTCGCTTGCCAAATCCTGCGATGATTAACGAAGAAGTGATTGTCATTGCGCATGACTTGACTCCATCAGACACTGCACAATTAGATAAAAACTTTGTAAAAGCATTTGTGACAAACATTGGTGGACGTACAAGCCACTCAGCTATTATGGCTCGTACACTTGAAATTGCAGCTGTTCTTGGAACAAATAATATCACAGAGCGTGTGAAAGATGGCGATGTGATTGCTGCTAACGGGATTACAGGTGAGGTTCTCATCAACCCAACAGACGAGCAAATTGCAGAATTTAAAGCAGCTGGCGAAGCCTATGCGAAGCAAAAAGCAGAATGGGCTCTTTTGAAAGATACGAAAACTGTGACAGCTGATGGCAAACATTTTGAGCTTGCTGCAAACATTGGTACACCTAAAGACGTTGAAGGTGTTAATGAAAATGGTGCAGAAGCTGTTGGTCTTTACCGTACAGAGTTCCTTTACATGGACTCACAAGATTTTCCAACAGAAGATGAGCAATACGAAGCCTACAAGGCTGTTCTTGAAGGCATGAATGGTAAGCCTGTTGTCGTTCGTACAATGGATATCGGTGGAGATAAGGAGCTTCCTTACTTCGATCTTCCACATGAAATGAATCCATTCCTTGGTTTCCGTGCCCTTCGTATCTCTATCTCTGAGACTGGAAATCAAATGTTCCGTACGCAATTACGTGCCCTTCTTCGTGCGTCTGTTCATGGACAACTCCGTATCATGTTCCCAATGGTGGCGCTTGTGACGGAATTCCGTGCAGCAAAAGCTATCTATGAAGAAGAAAAAGCGAAATTGATTGCAGAAGGTGTAGCAGTTGCAGATAATATTGAAGTAGGTATCATGATTGAGATTCCAGCAGCAGCAATGCTTGCGGATCAATTTGCCAAAGAAGTTGACTTCTTCTCAATTGGTACAAATGACCTTATCCAATACACAATGGCTGCTGACCGTATGAATGAGCAAGTTTCATACTTGTACCAACCATACAACCCATCAATCCTTCGCTTGATTAACAATGTAATCAAAGCAGCACATGCAGAAGGCAAGTGGGCTGGTATGTGTGGAGAAATGGCAGGAGACCAAACAGCTGTACCACTTCTTGTAGGTATGGGCTTGGATGAGTTCTCAATGAGTGCAACTTCTGTCCTTCGTACTCGTAGCTTGATGAAGAAATTGGATACGAAGAAAATGCAAGAACTTGCAGAACGTGCATTGACAGAATGTGCAACAATGGAAGAAGTTCTTGAATTAGAAAAAGAATACGTTGATTTTGACTAAGTCATCATCTGAAAAACTGTTAGAATATCTTTCTAGCAGTTTTTTCTTTTTTAAGATTATTTTTAATCAAATATTGCATTTCTGTTTTATTTTTCCAAATATTCAATATTTTGCAAAAGAATTCTTGAAATTTTCAGAATTTTTGGTAAAATAGAGAAACATTAACTTGTTGGAGGAAGAAATTTGATACAATATCAGAATTATATCAATGGAGAGTGGAAATCCTCTGCAAAGGAGATTACGATTTCCTCTCCGATTAACGGAGAAATTTTGGGAACAGTACCTGCAATGACACAGGAAGAAGTAGATATTGCAATGGAAAAGGCTCGTGTAGTTTTGCCTTTTTGGCGTACCTTATCTGCGGTGGAGCGTGCTCACTATTTGCACAAGGTGGCAGATATTTTAGAGCGTGATCAAGAAAAAATTGGTGAAATTCTCGCAAAAGAAGTCGCAAAAGGAATTAAGGTAGCCATTAGTGAAGTGGTTCGGACTGCTGATTTGATTCGATATGCAGCAGAAGAAGGAATCCGTATTCATGGGCAGGTTATGGAAGGTGGCGGTTTTGAGGCTGCAAGTAAGAAAAAATTAGCGGTAGTCCGCAGAGAGCCTGTGGGAGTGGTTCTTGCTATTGCACCTTTTAACTATCCTGTGAACCTCTCTGCTTCAAAAATTGCACCGGCTCTCATTGGAGGAAATGTGGTCATGTTTAAGCCACCAACGCAAGGTTCTATTTCAGGATTATTGCTAGCCAAGGCTTTTGCGGAAGCGGGTTTGCCTGCTGGTGTCTTTAATACCATTACAGGTCGCGGCTCTGAGATTGGGGATTATATCATTGAGCATAAGGAAGTGAATTTTATCAATTTCACTGGTTCAACACCGATTGGAGAGCGAATTGGTAAATTAGCTGGTATGCGTCCGATTATGCTGGAATTGGGTGGTAAAGATGCCGCGCTTGTCTTAGAAGACGCAGATTTAGAACATGCGGCTAAACAAATCGTTTCTGGTGCTTATAGTTACTCTGGTCAACGTTGCACAGCGATTAAACGAGTGCTTGTCATGGAGAGTGTGGCAGATGAGCTTGCTCGTCTTATCCAAGCAGAGGTCGAGAAATTGACAGTGGGGAATCCATTTGACAATGCGGATATTACACCCGTTATTGACCATCAGTCGGCTGATTTTATCTGGAATTTAATCGAGGATGCTAAAGAAAAAGGAGCTACGGCTCTTACACCGTTAAAACGCGAGGGAAATCTTATTTGGCCAGCTCTGTTTGACCATGTGAGCTTAGAGATGGATGTGGCGTGGGAAGAGCCATTTGGACCAGTTTTACCAATCATTCGTATTTCATCTATTGAAGAAGGAGTCGCGATTTGTAATCAATCAGAATTTGGTTTGCAATCTTCTGTCTTTACCAATGATTTTCCAAAAGCCTTTGAGATTGCAGAGAAATTAGAAGTCGGAACAGTCCATATCAATCATAAAACGCAACGAGGACCGGATAATTTCCCATTCTTAGGTATCAAGGGGTCTGGTGCAGGTGTGCAAGGAATTAGGTATAGTATTGAAGCAATGACACAAGTGAAATCGATTGTATTTGATGTAAAATAAGTGAGAAAGGCTCTTTTTTGCGGCCTTTTTTCTTCACAAACGAAGAAGGGAATTTATATGTATATACGAACTGAAATTTTCACAAAATAGAACGAAAAAGACCTTGAAAAACAAGCTAAAAAATAGTAAAATAGAGATATAGAAAACGCTTACAAAAGCAGGTGATAACATGAATGAATTAGAGGCGTTGAGAACCTTTGAAACAGGGGAAAACTTTCATCTTCAGCACTATCTAGGTGTTCATCCTAGAGAGTTAGATGGGAAAAAAGGATATGTTTTCCGTGTCTGGGCACCCAATGCCCAAGCTGTTCATCTGATTGGTGATTTTACGGCTTGGCATGAGGGACAAATCCCAATGGTTAGAAATGAGGGAGGTGTTTGGGAAGTCTTTACAGACTTACCTCAAGAAGGAGATATTTACAAGTACAATATCAGGCGTCACAATGGTCAGGAAATCTTAAAGATTGATCCGTTTGCCATTTCCTTTGAAAAACGTCCTGGAACGGGAGCTGTGATTCACACGGTATCTGAGAAAAAATGGCGAGATGGTCTTTGGCTAGCACGGCGGAAGAAGTTAGGATTTTTCTCTCGTCCTGTTAATATCTATGAGGTGCATGCAGGATCTTGGAGGAGGAATGAGGATGGAACATCCTATCGCTTTTCTCAGCTAAAAGAGGAGTTGATTCCTTATCTGGTAGAGATGAATTACACGCATGTGGAGTTTCTGCCTCTCATGGCTCATCCTTTGGGGCTTAGCTGGGGCTATCAGCTCATGGGCTACTTCGCCTTTGAGTCTACCTACGGCACTCCTGAGGAATTTCAAGACTTTGTTGAGGAATGTCATTTAAACAATATCGGAGTTATTGTCGATTGGGTACCGGGGCATTTTACCATCAATGATGATGCCCTTGCCTACTATGATGGCACGCCGACCTTTGAATACCAAGATTATGACCGTGCCCACAATTATGGCTGGGGAGCCATGAACTTTGATTTAGGGAAAAACCAAGTCCAGTCTTTCTTGATTTCAAGCCTAAAATTTTGGATTGATTTTTATCATTTGGACGGTGTTCGAGTGGATGCGGTGAGCAATATGCTCTATTTAGACTACGACAGCGGTCCATGGCAGCCGAATAAAGATGGAGGAAATCGCAATTACGAAGGCTATTATTTCCTTGAACGGCTCAATACAGTGATTAAGCTCGCTCATCCAGATGTGATGATGATTGCCGAAGAAAGCACCAGCTATACCAAAATTACAGGACCAAAAGAGCTAGGAGGCTTGGGATTTGATTACAAGTGGAATATGGGCTGGATGAATGATATTCTACGTTTTTACGAAGAAGATCCGATTTATCGCAAGCATGATTTCAACCTGGTGACCTTTAGTTTTATGTATGCTTTTTCGGAAAATTACCTGTTGCCATTTTCTCATGATGAGGTTGTCCATGGAAAGAAAAGCATGATGCATAAGATGTGGGGCGATCGCTACAATCAATTTGCAGGATTGCGGAATCTCTACACCTACCAGATCTGTCATCCTGGGAAAAAACTTCTCTTTATGGGTAGCGAATGGGGACAATTCTTGGAATGGAAGTCAGAAGAAGCCCTCGAATGGCGAGATTTGGCAGATGAGATGAATGCAAAAATGCAGCATTTCACATCCGAGCTCAACCAATTTTATAAGAGCCACCGTGTCTTATGGGAAATTGATCATAGCTATGATGGGATTGATATTATTGATGCGGATAACCGCGATGAAAGTGTCTTGAGCTTTGCACGGCAAAATGAGGATGGAGATCTTCTCGTGTGTATCTTTAACATGGCACCAGTCGAGCGACCTCACTTTACCATCGGAGTGCCTGTTGCAGGACTTTATGAAGAAATCTGGAATACAGAACTAGAACAGTGGGGAGGAGTTTGGAAAGAACACAATCAAGCAGTACAGACAAAAATGCAGAAATGGAAAGATTATGAGCAGACCTTGAGCTTTACTTTGCCAGCCTTAGGTGCCAGCATTTGGAAAATCAAGCGTCGCGCAAAAACAAACCGTTTCCGCAAACAAGCAAAAGAAACGCTAGAAGCTGATTTTAAAGAAGAAGCCTAGCGTGAGACCTAGCACTCAGGTGAAGAGTGAAAAAGAATAAGCTTTTAACTTTTCACCTCGTCCTTATCTTAGACAGGAGAAATCTATGAAGAATGAAATGTTAGCCTTGATTCTTGCTGGTGGGCAAGGAACACGTCTTGGGAAACTTACGCAGAGTATCGCAAAACCTGCGGTTCAGTTTGGAGGACGTTATCGAATTATTGATTTTGCCCTATCCAACTGTGCCAACTCTGGGATTCGAAATGTAGGGGTCATTACTCAATACCAACCGCTTGCCTTAAATAACCATATCGGAAATGGTTCTAGCTGGGGCTTAGATGGGATCAATGCAGGGGTATCGATTTTGCAACCTTATTCTGCAAGCGAGGGGAATCGTTGGTTTGAAGGAACCAGTCATGCCATTTATCAAAATATTGATTACATTGATAGTATCAATCCTGAGTATGTCTTGATTTTGTCTGGGGATCATATCTATAAAATGGACTACGACGATATGCTCCAATCCCATAAGGACAATGCAGCTAGTTTAACAGTTGCGGTGCTTGATGTTCCGTTGAAAGAAGCCAGCCGCTTTGGAATTATGAATACAGATGCGAACAATCGAATTGTGGAATTTGAAGAAAAACCAGCAGAACCAAAATCTACTAAGGCTTCTATGGGAATTTACATTTTTGACTGGCAGCGGCTCCGCAACATGCTAGTCGCTGCTGAGAAAAATGCGGTAGATATGTCTGACTTTGGGAAAAATGTCATTCCAAACTACTTAGAGTCTGGCGAAAGTGTGTATGCTTATGAATTTAAAGGATACTGGAAGGACGTGGGAACCATTGAGTCGCTCTGGGAAGCTAATATGGAATATATTGACCCGAACAATGCCCTTGATAGTCGCAATCGTCAATGGAAGATTTACTCTCGCAACCTCATCTCACCACCAAACTTCTTTGGCGAAGAGGCTCAAGTAGAAGATTCCTTGGTTGTAGATGGTTGCTTCGTGGATGGTACGGTAAAACACTCGATTCTCTCCACAGAAGCGCAAGTTCGTAAAGGCGCGGTAGTTGAAGATTCAGTGATTATGAGTGGTGCTATTATCGGCCAAGGTGCTAAGATTAAACGCGCAATCATTGGTGAAGGAGCAATCATTTCAGAAGGTGTGGAGATTGACGGCGCAGAGGAAGTACAAGTTGTCGGCTATAATGAAAGAGTGGGGGTACCAGTAGATGAAGATTGATAAATACTCAGCAATTTTAGGGAATACCGTTGGATTCCATGATATGTCCTTTTTGACAGAGCACCGTCCAGTGGCAAGTTTGCCATTCGGTGGGAAATATCGCTTGATTGACTTTCCCTTGTCTAGCCTTGCTAATGCAGGAGTAAGAAGCATCTTTGGTATCTTCCAGCAAGATAATATCAGTTCTGTCTTTGACCATATTCGTAGTGGACGTGAATGGGGACTTTCAACCCTTCTTAGCCACTACTATCTAGGAATTTACAATACTCGCGTAGAAAGTAGCACGGTCGGCAAAGAATATTATGAGCAGCTCTTGACTTATCTCAAACGCTCTGGCAGTAACCAAACAGTTTCTCTTAACTGTGATGTGTTGACCAATATCGACTTGAATCAAGTCTTTCATTTGCACAATACAACAGATCAACCGATTACAGTGGTCTATAAAAAATTGCCAAAACAGGATATTTCAGAAGTGAATGCTATTTTGGATGTCGATGAAACTGACCATGTAAAAGGGCACAAACTTTTTGACGCACGAGTAGAGCAAGAATTTTACAATATGTCCACAGATATCTTTGTCGTGGACACACCGTGGTTGATTGAGCGCTTAGAGTTAGAACTTCAAAAAGAGCATCCAGAAAAATTACGCTATGTGCTCCGTGAATTGGCAGCAGAAGTTGGTGCATTTGCCTATGAATATACAGGCTATCTAGCGAATATCCACTCTATTCCAACCTACTTCAAGGCAAATATGGATATGCTAGAGCACCAAAAATTCTACTCACTCTTTACGCCAAATCAAAAGATTTATACCAAGGTGAAAAATGAAGAGCCAACCTACTATGCAGTTGGTTCAGATGTAGCGATGTCTCAGTTTGCTTCAGGTAGCATTGTTGAAGGAAAAGTCGAGTACTCGGTAGTATCCAGAAATACACACCTAAAAGAAGGCAGCCATATCAAGCATAGTATTTTATTCCCACGGGTCAAAGTTGGCGAAGGTGCTACGGTTGAGTATGCAATTTTGGATAAGGGTGTAGAGATTGCACCGGGATTGGTTGTGCGAGGAACAGCAGATAACCCACTTGTGATTAAGAAAGGTGAAAAAGTTTTAGAGGATCGAATCGGATGAAAGTTTTATTTGTAGCCGCTGAAGGGGCTCCATTTTCTAAAACTGGAGGATTGGGAGATGTCATTGGGGCTCTCCCAAAATCTCTGGTGAAAAAGGGGCATGAAGTTGGAGTGATTTTGCCTTATTACGATATGGTAGAGAAAAAGTTTGGTCATCAAGTAGAAGATTGCTTCCATTTTGAAGTGCAAGTTGGCTGGCGTCGTCAGTATGCTGGTGTGAAACGGATGGTACTAGATGGAGTAACCTTCTATTTCATTGATAATCAATACTATTTCTTCCGTGGTCATGTCTATGGAGATTTTGATGATGGTGAGCGCTTTGCCTTTTTCCAATTAGCTGCGATTGAGTTGATGGAAAAGGTTCAGTTTATCCCAGATGTGCTTCATGTGCATGATTATCATACAGCCATGATTCCTTATCTCGTTAAGGAAAAATACCATTGGATTCAGGCGTATCAAAGCATGAAATTGGTTTTAACCATTCATAATTTGGAATTCCAAGGTCAGTTTAACCCAGGCATGCTCGGTGATTTATTTGGTGTGGGATTTGAGCGCTATGAAGATGGTACGCTACGCTGGAATGATTGCTTAAACTGGATGAAGGCTGGGATTTTGTATGCGGATCGTGTGACGACTGTATCACCAAGCTATGCACATGAGATTATGACTCCAGAGTTTGGCTGTGATTTGGATCAAATCATTCGTATGGAGTCAGGAAAAGTTCTAGGAATTGTCAATGGGATTGACGCTGACTTGTACAATCCAGAAACAGATCCACTTTTAACTTACCATTTTACGAAAGATGACTTGGCTGGTAAGGCGAAGAATAAACGTGCTCTTCAAGAGAAGGTAGGCTTGCCTGTACGAGCAGAAGTGCCTTTGGTGGGGATTGTTTCACGCTTGACTCGTCAAAAAGGATTTGATTTGGTGGTATCTGAATTGCATCATCTCTTGCAGGAAGATGTACAGATTGTGGTCTTAGGGACAGGAGATCCCGCCTTTGAACAGGCATTTTCATGGTTTAGTGCAGCCTATCCAGAAAAATTATCAGCCAATATCACTTTTGATGTGACCTTGGCTCAGGAAATCTATGCTGCCTGTGATCTGTTCCTCATGCCGAGCCGTTTTGAACCATGTGGTTTGTCTCAAATGATGGCTATGCGCTATGGAACCTTGCCACTTGTCAATGAAGTGGGAGGATTGCGTGATACGGTAGAGGCCTATAATGCCTTTACAGGAAGCGGAACAGGATTTAGCTTTAATAATTTTTCAGGCTATTGGTTGACGGAAACCTTTAAAAATGCTATCGGGCTTTATTACCATGCTCCTGCGAGCTGGAGAAATCTTCAGTACCAAGCTATGGAACGTGATTTCTCTTGGGATACAGCCAGTCAAGCGTATAGCGATTTATATCAATCACTCTAGGAACAGAAAGATAGGAAGATGGAACTTACAAAAGAACAATTTATTCGAGATTTTAAAGATGTCCTGCATGAAGAGCAGTTAATTAAGGTGAGCGATGCAACACCGACAGAGCTTTTCCAAGCCTTGGCACGCACCATTCGCAAATACATTACCCCCATGTGGCTCAAACGTCGCAATCAATTGGTAGAAGATAAGCAAAAAATTGCCTATTATTTCTCTATTGAATTTCTCCCTGGGCGTATGCTTGAGACCAATTTGCTCAATCTAGGCATTTTGGATGTCATCAAAGATGGCTTTGATGAGCTAGGAATCGACTTTACAGCTGTTAAGCGAGCAGAGCATGATATGGCGCTAGGAAATGGCGGTTTAGGGCGTTTAGCAGCAGCTTTTATGGACTCTCTAGCAACGACTGGCTATCCTGGTTTTGGAAATGGGATTCGCTATCGCTACGGACTCTTTAAGCAAAAAATCGTGGACGGGTATCAGATTGAACTGCCAGATGATTGGTTTGGCAGCCTTGGGAATGTCTGGGAAATCCGCAAAGACCACGATATTGTCGATGTAAAAATCTTCGGTCATGTTTACCTTGGGGTGAATGACGAAGGGCGAGTGGTTCCGGTTTATGAAAATTCTAAGACCTTGCGAGCTGTGCCTTATGACGTACCGCAAATTGGCTTTGAAAATGATGTTGTCAATAATCTGCGTCTTTGGGATGTGGAAATTCCAATCGAGCATGAAATGGAGTACCCAACCATTGAAGACCGCCGTAAGGTGACAGATATCACTGCCATCTTGTATCCAGATGATTCGAGCTATGAAGGAAAAGAATTGCGCTTGATTCAAGAGTATTTCATGACCAGTGCAGGTTTGCAGACCATCATCAAATCCTATCTGAAGCAAGGGTTGCCTCTTGAGCGTATTCACGAGAAGGTATCCGTACACATCAACGATACGCACCCAGCGGTAGCACCGGCTGAATTTATGCGAATTTTGATGGATGATTATGGCTTGGATTGGGCAGATGCATGGGAGACAACTGTGCAAACTATGAGCTACACCAACCACACGATTCTATCAGAAGCCTTGGAAAAATGGGATGCTGAACTCTTTAAATCTGTTCTTCCACGAGTATATCAAATTATCTTAGAAATTGATCATCGCTATGTTGCAGAAATGGCAGCGCGTGGAATTGACGCAGCGATGATTGAGCATACGCGGATTGTAAAAGATGACCAGATCCATATGGCTCATCTTGCCATTATCGGAGGGCATTCAATCAATGGTGTTGCAAAATTGCATACGGAATTGCTCAAAGAAGATACCTTGCGTGATTTCTATGCCATTTATCCAGAGAAGTTTAACAATAAAACCAACGGAATTGTGCAACGCAGATGGCTGCAAATTGCAGACGAGCCGTTGTCAAAGGAAATCGATCATGTGATTGGTAAAGGTTGGCGTAAGGACATTCACCAATTACGCAAGCTTTTGGACTATAAGGATGACAAGCAAGTCCTAGCTGATTTCTACCGTGTGAAGCAAGAAGCAAAAGCTCGTTTAGCCCGCTTTATCGCAGAAACAACAGGCGTTGAAGTTTCCACCGAAGCGATTTTTGATGTGCAGGTCAAGCGTCTGCATGCCTATAAACGTCAACTCCTCAATCTCTTACATATCTTGAAATTATACTGGGATTTGAAGGATAATCCTGATAAAGACATGGTTCCACGCGTCTTTATCTTTGGAGCTAAGGCAGCACCAGGCTATCATTTTGCAAAATCAGTGATCAAGCTCATCAATGAAGTGGCTAATCTCGTCAATCACGATGACAGCCTACAAGGCAAACTCAAGGTCGTGTTCCTTGAAAATTACCGTGTCAGCCTTGCAGAGTTAATCATCCCAGCAGCGGATGTCTCTGAGCAGATCTCACTTGCTTCTAAAGAAGCATCAGGAACGTCCAACATGAAATTCATGATGACAGGTGCTATTACGCTAGCTACCTTAGATGGAGCCAACATCGAGATTAAAGATGAGGTTGGCGATGAGAATATTGTCATCTTTGGAATGGATAAAGACCAAGTCTATCGCCATTATGAACAGCATGATTATTACTCACGCGGTCTATATGAAAGCAATCCAACCATTCGTCGTGTGGTAGATAGCTTTGTAGATGGTACGATTCCAAATGTTCGCAACGAAGGCTCTGAGATTTATGAGGCTTTGATTACCCATAATGATGAGTATTTCTTGTTAGAAGATTTTGAATCTTATGTGGCAGCCCAAGAAAAAATCGATCAACTCTATCGTGACAAAGAAGCGTGGGCACGCATGAGTCTGATCAATATCGCAACCTCAGATAAATTCACATCCGATGATACGATTGAACAATATGCTCAAGAAATTTGGCATTTAGAACGCTAAAAACAAGAAGGAGCTGGAGATGATTCCAGCTCCTTGCTATTAAGAGAAGTGTAAAAAATAGGAATGTTTGAAAGATAAATAACTTTCTTCCTATTTATATAGAAATGTTATCTCAGAATCATTGGTCAGGAAAAGTGAAACAAAAATCTGAAAAACGCTTCCAAATAGCGAAAACATTTGACAAATAAAAAAATTAGGACTAGAATAGCTTAGTAAATCAAAAAAATGGAGGAGAATTCGTTATGAATTTAACAATGTTAGCTCTCGGTTTAGCCGTAATGGGTGTTAGTATCGGTGAAGGTCTGTTAGTATCTAGCTTCTTGCGCTCAGCAGGTCGTCAACCAGAAATGTACAATAAATTAAGAACAGGGATGATGCTCGGTGTTGCCTTTATCGAAGGTACCTTCTTTGTGCTCCTTGCGATGGCATTCGTTCTCAAATAATCATAGAAAAGGGGTGACGTCCGTTGGAAAATCATCATCCAACTTTAAATCTTGGTCCTATAACCCTTGATTTGACCCTACTTGCTATGTCTGTTTTGACGGTCGGTGTGGTATTTGCTTTGGTCTATTTTGCAAGTCGCAATATGACTCTAAAACCTAATAAAAAGCAAAATGTCCTTGAATTCTTTGTCGAACTTGTAAATGGCATCGGTAAGGACAATCTTGGAGCTGACAATGTCAAACCCTATTCTCTATTCTTGTTTACCATTTTTTCTTTTGTTTTGGTGGCCAATCAATTAGGGTTACTTACGAACATTGAAGTAAGTGGTTATACCCTATGGACTTCGCCAACCTCAAATATGTTTTATGATATGGGTTTGTCTTTACTCATTAGCTTATTTGTCAATATTGAGGGAGCACGCAGGCAAGGGTTTAAAGAATATACTTCTGAGTATAAAAATCCCATGAATATTTTGGAAGTCTTTACAGACTTTCTCTCTCTAGCCCTTCGTCTTTATGGAAATATTTTTGCAGGGGAAGTAGTGACAGGGTTATTGCTCCAAATGGCTCATGCAGGCTGGTTCTTGACACCATTTGCCTTTGGCTTTAACATCATTTGGACAGCCTTTTCAATGTTTATCGGATTCTTACAGGCTTATGTCTTTACCATGTTAACGACTATGTATTTGGCGAAAAAATCAGGTATTGAAGCATAATAGAATAGGAGAAGAAAAATGGAAGCATCACTAGGAACCGTAATTGGGAATATGCTTCTTGTGACAGGTTCTGTGGCGGTTTTGTTATTCCTCATTAAAAAATATGCTTGGGGAAATATCACAAAAACCTTTGAAGAACGTGCGCAAAAGATTACCAATGATATTGACAGTGCAGAAGCTGCGCGACAAAAAGCAGAAGAGTTAGCACAAAAACGAGAAATGGAATTGGCAGGTAGTCGCAAAGAAGCAACTGCCATTATCGAAACAGCCAAGGAAACTGCTGAGAAAAATAAGGTAGGGATTCTTTCAGAAGCAGCCCTTGAAGCAGGTCGCTTGAAAGAAAAAGCCAATCAAGAGATTGCTCAGACCAAGGCTGAAGCCTTAAGTGGTATTAAAGAAGATGTGGCTGATTTGACGATTAGCCTAGCAAGTAAAATCTTAGCACAAGAGTTAAATCAAGAGGCACATAGTGACTTGATTGATCGCTATATTGATCAGTTAGGAGAGGCTTAATGGACAAGAAGAGATATGCGGTTGTATCAACCTATACCACACCTTTTGTCCAAGTCGTGATTGAAAAAGGGCAGCAGCAAGAGGTCTTTGAAAAATTGTACGAGATTCGGACAATTTTTGAGGAAACTCATCTTGCTGGCTTTTTATCACATATTGGTGTCGATCATGCCGAAAAAGAAAAAGCTCTTCGTTTGTTTCAAGGGACAGACTCCTCGTTATTAGACCATTTTATAGAAGTGATTCTCCAAAATCATCGTGAAAGTTATTTCTATGATATGGTGGTAGATAGCTTGGGACGATTGGAAAAATTAACCAATGAATTTGATGTTCATATCAAATCTGTTAAACCTTTGTCAAATGAGCAAAAAGCGCGGCTTCTTCCGATGATTGAGAAAAAATTAAACTTGAAAGTCCGCAATTTTCAAGAAGAATTGGATCCTGATCTGATCGGAGGGTTCGTCGTGACAGCCAATAACAAGACAATTGATGCGAGTATTAAACGTCAATTGCAAGCAGTAAAAGAAAATTTGAAATAGAAAGTGGTGTGAATTTTGGCGATTAACGCACAAGAAATCAGCGCTTTAATTAAGCAACAAATCGAAAATTTCCAGCCAAATTTTGACGTCACAGAAACAGGGGTCGTAACCTATATTGGGGACGGAATCGCACGGGCTCATGGTCTTGAAAATGCTATGAGTGGTGAGTTGTTGATTTTTGAAAATGGCTCTTATGGAATGGCGCAAAACTTGGAATCAACCGATGTCGGAATTATCATCTTGGGTGATTTTACAGATATTCGTGAGGGAGATAGCATTCGTCGGACTGGAAAAATCATGGAAGTTCCTGTTGGAGATGCCTTGATTGGTCGTGTTGTCGATCCTTTGGGACGTCCTGTGGATGGACTTGGAGAGATTCATACAGACAAGATGCGCCCTGTGGAAGCTCCTGCACCAGGTGTTATGGAGCGTAAGTCTGTCTCTGAACCTTTGCAGACAGGTTGGAAGGCTATTGATGCCTTGGTTCCAATTGGTCGTGGGCAACGGGAGTTGATTATCGGAGACCGTCAGACAGGGAAAACCACCATTGCGATTGATGCGATTTTGAACCAAAAAGGTCAAGACATGATCTGTATTTATGTCGCGATTGGTCAAAAAGAGTCAACGGTTCGGACCCAAGTAGAAACTCTTCGTCAATACGGAGCCTTGGATTATACGATCGTTGTGACTGCTTCTGCATCACAACCGTCTCCGTTACTTTTCTTAGCGCCTTACGCTGGGGTAGCAATGGCTGAGGAGTTCATGTATAATGGCAAACACGTCTTGATTGTCTATGATGATTTGTCAAAACAGGCTGTTGCCTATCGTGAATTATCCCTCCTTCTTCGTCGTCCACCAGGACGTGAAGCCTTCCCTGGAGATGTTTTTTATCTTCACAGCCGCTTGTTAGAGCGTTCTGCCAAGGTATCTGACGAATTAGGTGGCGGATCAATTACGGCCTTGCCATTTATCGAAACGCAAGCAGGAGACATTTCTGCCTATATCGCAACTAACGTGATTTCAATCACAGATGGTCAGATTTTTTTGAGTGATAGTCTGTTTAACTCAGGGGTTCGTCCAGCGATCGATGCGGGTTCATCTGTTTCTCGTGTTGGAGGATCTGCCCAAATCAAAGCCATGAAAAAAGTAGCAGGTACTCTTCGGATTGATTTAGCGTCTTACCGAGAGTTAGAAGCCTTTACCAAGTTTGGTAGTGACCTTGATGCAGCGACTCAGGCAAAATTAAACCGAGGACGTCGTACGGTAGAAGTTTTGAAGCAGCCAGTGCATAAACCCCTTGCTGTGGAAAAACAAGTAACGATTTTATATGCCTTGACCCACGGATTCTTAGATAGTATTCCAGTGGATGATATTGTTCGCTTTGAAGCGGAATTCCACGATTACTTTGAAGCTCATCATGAAGATATTTTAAATGTGATTAGAACGACGAAAGACCTTCCAGAAGAGGAAATCTTGGATCATGCGATTACGGAATTTATCAATCAATCAAGCTTTAAGAAATAAGAATAGAGGTGTCAGATGGCAGTTTCGTTAAATGATATAAAAACTAAAATTGCATCCACCAAGAACACCAGTCAAATTACCAATGCCATGCAGATGGTCTCTGCTGCAAAGCTCGGAAAATCAGAAGAAGCAGCTAAGAACTTTCAGGTGTATGCCCAAAAAGTTCGGACCTTGGTCACAGACATTTTGCATGGAGATGTAGTCCTTGATTCGCAAAATCCTATGCTCATTCATCGTCCTGTTAAAAAGACAGGTTACATTGTTATTACATCCGACCGTGGTTTAGTCGGTGGCTATAATGCGACGATTTTAAAGAGCATGATGGAGCTGCTTTCGGATTACCATGAGAAAAATGATTTTGCCATTATTGCGATCGGTGGTATTGGAGCAGACTTTTTCAAAGCTCGTGGGATTCAGCCAGTCTATGAATTGCGTGGCTTGGCAGACCAGCCGAGTTTTGATGAGGTTCGTAAAATCATCAACAAAACGATTGAAATGTATCAGAGTGAGATTTTTGACGAACTCTATGTGTGTTACAACCACCATGTCAATAGCTTGACCAGCCAGATGCGGGTAGAGCAAATGCTTCCAATCATTGACCTTGATCCAAATGAGGCAGATGAGGATTATAAACACAGCTTTGCGCTTGAAACCAATCGAGAAGATTTGCTCAATCAACTCTTGCCCCAATTTGCAGAAAGTATGATTTATGGGGCGATTATTGATGCAAAAACGGCTGAAAATGCTGCTGGGATGACAGCTATGCAGACGGCAACAGATAACGCAAAGAAGGTCATCAATGACTTGACCATTCAGTATAATCGTGCACGTCAGGCTGCGATTACACAGGAAATTACAGAGATTGTCGCAGGTGCCAGTGCCTTAGAATAATCTTTGTCTTAGTGGTGCAAATAAGAAGACGAGAATAATGAGAATGTAGAGCAAAGAGAAGTTTCTCTAAGCTCTTAGAAATGGAGAAATAGATGAGCTCAGGCAAAATTGCTCAGGTCATCGGACCAGTCGTGGACGTTGCGTTTGCTGCTGGCGATAAGCTACCTGAGATAAATAATGCACTTGTAGTCTATAAAAATGACGAGAAAAAATCAAAAATCGTCCTTGAAGTAGCTCTTGAGCTTGGAGATGGAGTAGTACGGACCATTGCCATGGAGTCAACCGATGGATTGACACGTGGGTTAGAGGTATTAGACACAGGTCGTCCGATCTCTGTTCCAGTTGGGCGACAAACGCTTGGACGGGTCTTCAACGTATTGGGAGATACGATTGATTTGGATGCTCCCCTACCTGAGATGATTGAACGTGAGCCAATTCATAAAAAAGCGCCGACCTTTGATGAGTTATCAACATCATCAGAAATCTTGGAAACAGGAATTAAGGTTATCGACCTCCTTGCTCCTTATTTGAAAGGTGGAAAGGTTGGCCTCTTTGGTGGTGCCGGAGTTGGGAAAACCGTGCTTATTCAAGAATTGATCCACAATATCGCTCAAGAGCATGGTGGTATTTCTGTATTTACCGGTGTTGGAGAGCGTACGCGTGAAGGAAATGACCTTTACTGGGAAATGAAAGAATCAGGCGTTATTGAAAAGACAGCCATGGTTTTTGGTCAGATGAATGAGCCGCCAGGAGCACGGATGCGGGTTGCACTGACTGGTTTGACCATTGCGGAGTACTTCCGTGATGTTGAAGGTCAAGACGTACTTCTCTTCATTGACAATATCTTCCGCTTCACGCAGGCGGGTTCTGAAGTATCTGCCCTTTTGGGACGGATGCCATCAGCCGTTGGGTACCAACCAACCTTAGCGACTGAGATGGGACAATTACAGGAGCGGATTACCTCAACTAAGAAAGGTTCTGTAACCTCTATTCAAGCCATCTACGTTCCAGCTGATGACTACACAGACCCAGCGCCAGCAACTGCTTTTGCGCATTTGGATTCGACCACCAACTTGGAGCGTAAATTGGTACAGTTGGGAATTTATCCAGCCGTGGATCCACTAGCTTCAAGCTCACGTGCTCTCTCCCCAGAAATTGTCGGTGAAGAGCACTATGCAGTAGCCGCAGAGGTAAAACGTGTCCTCCAACGTTACCATGAATTGCAAGATATTATTGCTATTTTGGGGATGGATGAATTGTCGGATGAAGAAAAGACCTTGGTTGCGCGTGCACGTCGCATTCAATTCTTCCTCTCTCAAAACTTTAACGTAGCCGAGCAATTCACGGGTCAACCTGGTTCTTATGTACCAGTTGCAGAGACCGTTCGTGGCTTTAAGGAAATCTTGGACGGAAAACATGACCATCTTCCTGAAGATGCCTTCCGTGGGGTTGGTTCTATCGAAGATGTGATTGCAAAAGCGGAAAAGATGGGATTTTAAGAGGTGACCTATGGCTCAAATGACAGTACAAATCGTGACGCCAGATGGTCTGATTTATGATCACCATGCGAGCTTTGTTTCCGTACGAACCATCAATGGTGAGATGGGGATTTTACCTCATCATGAAAATATGATTGCGGTTTTGGCAGTTGATGAGGTCAAGGTGCAACGTGTGAATGCTGAGAACCACATTAATTGGATTGCGGTCAATGGTGGGATTATTGAAGTAGCAGATAATCTCATCACCATTGTTGCAGACTCTGCAGAAAGAGCAAGGGATATTGATATTAGCCGTGCAGAACGTGCGAAACGTCGTGCAGAATTAGCCCTTGAAGAAGCGCAAGACAAACATTTGATTGACCAAGAACGTCGTGCGAAAATCGCTCTTCAACGAGCCATTAACCGTATCAATGTCGGAAATCGTTTATAAAAGAACAAGTCAGCTGACTTGTTCTTTTTTTCTTAATCTAATATGTTCATATTCGCAAATGAAGTATGATGTAGCTAGTGTGGGTACTTGGTGATACATCAAGACGTTACCAACTTTGCAGAGAGACTTCGCCACTGGATAGCCAAATGCTTGCTCCGGTATCACGCTCGACGAGGAGTTTTCCTTGGTCAGAGATTTCCTTTGCTATTCCAGTTTGCACATGACCATCTTTCTGGAAATGAATGTGTCTGCCTAAAATGATGGACTGTTTGCGGTAGAGGTAAATTAGTTCTTCTGGATCTGTGTGGAAAAAATGATTCCAGATGCTCGCGATGAGTTCATTTCTGGTGATGGGGCAATTTTTTGGAAAGAGGGAGGTTGCCTTATGAGCTAAATCTTTGGGAAAGGAAGGAATAGCAAGATTAAAACCCACTCCGATAATGACATCGGTCACGAGACCAGTTTCGACAGAGGTGACAGCCTCGGTCAAAATTCCTGCGACTTTTTTTTCCTTATAGTAGAGATCGTTGACCCATTTGATGCCTAAGTCAATCAAGGTCAGTTCCTTGACAGCCTTGTAAATCGCAGCAGCGACTAAGATGGTATAGGTGGGCAATTCGTCAAAGGGGAGCTGGGGTTGCAGGTGAAGAGACATATAAATCCCTCCTTGAGTTGGGGAGAAGTAGTCACGTCCAAATCGCCCTTTGCCTGCTTGTTGTGAGGGAGCTAGATACAGAGTATTGGGTTTTTGCCCTGTTTCGATGCCTTTTTTGGCGTCAAGTTGTGTGGACTTGCAATCCAGATTTAGCTTGACTTGAAGTTGGCAATCTTTTTCAATCTGCTCAGGGAGCAGAAGATCTCCTGCTAGCCATTTGTAGCCTTTATTTTTGACAGACTCAATGGTGATTCCTTCTTTTTCTAGGCGCTGAATAGCTTTCCAAATAGAGGTGCGAGAAATCCCCAGCTGGCTTGCTAGACTTTCACCGCTGATATAGTCTTGAGCTTCATAGAGGAGTTGAAAGAGTGTTTCATAGGTTTTCATAAAGGCTGCTACTTTCTCGAATAGTTAAGGTGGTGGAGAGAGTGACCATTTGTGGAATGGGATTTTCATTACTCTCTAATTCTTGATGGAGGAGTTCCAAGCCTTTTTTGCCCATTTCTTCTGTATAGACTGTTACAGAGCTCAAAGGTGGATAGACATATTTCGCGATAGAAGTGTCATTAAAGGCGACTAGGCTCATTTGACTTGGAATTTTGATGCTTGCTTCTTGCAGGGCACGGATGGCTCCCATGGCTAGGGTGTCATTGGCTAAAAAGAGAGCGGAAGGGAGTTGGTCTGAGTTTTCCGTGAGAAGCTCTTTCATCAGTTGATAGCCAGATTCGGCTGTGAATGGACCAATCTTGAGCCAATGTTCTTGAAAGAGCCCTTTTTGCGTCAAATAGTCTTGAAAGGTTGATAAACGGCTATCAAGGAGCAGAGTTCTTTGATCAGAAGTGGACTCTTGCCCAGCTAACATACCAATCTTTGTGTGACCATTTTCGAGGAAATAATCAAGCACTGCAATGACAGAATGCTCAAAATCAGTCGTCACGCAACTGTGCCCATAGTGGAGCGTATTGCTATCAATAAAGATAATGTGAGAGGTGTAATCTTCTAATTCGTGAATCTTTTGAGCGCTAAATTTACCAATAGCGATGATGCCTTTGATGCTTATGGAAGTGTCTAGCTCATCATTGTTAAAAATCCGAATAATGTTGTATCCTAGTTCCTGAGCCTTTTTTTCCACTCCTAGTCGGATAGCATAGTAGTAGAGATCATCGAGTTCTTGGGCTTCAGTGTACCATTCGACGATGGCAATCGTGCCTCTTTGCTTTATTTTTTCTGTGCCTTGTTTGGGCTTTTTTTGATAGCCTAGCTCTTGAGCTATTTGAAAAATATTCTGTCGTGTTACATCGCTCACAGAAAGGCTCTTATCTTGATTGAGGACCCGAGACACAGTGGCGGATGAAACACCAGCTTTCTCAGCTATATCTTTGATTCTGACCATGGAATTTCCTTTTCTTAGTTTCCTTACTGTTATTATACGCTAGTTTGGTCCAAAATCAAAGAAAATTTAGTAAATTTTTATCAAAAAACAGAGAATTTGTAAGGTTTTTGTAAGAAAAATTTACTAAATAAAGTTTGAAATTTTACTGAATCTTGGATATAATAAATAAAAAACGTTTTCAAAAAGAAAATGGGAAATGAGGCATATCATGGATATGAATGTAGCGGATTTGAAAAAAGATTTCTTCGAGGTCTTTGATGTGGAGCCAGATCAGACCTTCTTTTCTCCTGGGCGGATTAACCTTATCGGTGAGCATACCGACTATAATGGCGGTCATGTCTTTCCAGCGGCTATTAGTTTAGGAACTTATGGAGCAGCAAAAAAGCGGACAGATCAGCTTTTGCGCTTTTATTCTGCCAATTTTGCGGATAAGGGCATTATCGAAGTAAAGTTAGACCATCTTGTTTTTGATAAGGATGATCATTGGACCAATTATCCAAAAGGAGTCTTGCATTTCTTGCAGGAAGCTGGTCATGTGATTGACCAAGGGATGGACATCTATGTCTATGGTAATATTCCTAATGGCGCAGGTCTTTCCTCTTCTGCTTCCTTAGAGCTCTTGATTGGCGTTATAGCAGAGCATCTCTTTGACTTGAAGCTTGAACGACTGGATTTGGTGAAGATTGGGAAATTAACAGAAAATGAATTTATCGGGGTGAATTCTGGTATCATGGATCAGTTTGCCATTGGCATGGGAGCTGATGAGCGCGCCATTTATCTGGATACCAATACCTTGAAATATGATCTAGTGCCACTAGACTTGGGAGATAATGTCATTGTCATCATGAATACCAATAAACGCAGGGAGCTAGCCGACTCTAAGTACAATGAACGTCGTGCAGAGTGTGAAGCAGCGGTAGCGGACTTGCAAGTAAGGCTAGATATAGAGACCTTGGGAGAGCTAGATGCTAAGACCTTTGATGAGTATAGCTATTTGATTCAGGATGAGAATCGTCTCAAACGAGCTCGCCATGCAGTACTTGAAAATAAACGGACCTTACAAGCGCAAGAGGCTTTAGTTGCAGGTGACTTGGCACGATTTGGTCGTTTGATGAATGCATCTCATGTATCTTTGGAACATGACTATGAGGTGACAGGGCTTGAACTTGATACCTTGGTGCATGCAGCTTGGGCACAAAAGGGAGTTCTTGGAGCACGGATGACAGGGGCAGGCTTTGGTGGTTGTGCCATTGCTTTAGTAGAAAGAGCTAGTGTGGAAGAATTTCAACAAGCTATTGAAGCGACTTATACAGCTACCGTCGGTTATGCTCCAAGTTTTTATATTGCAGAGATTGCAGGTGGCACACGCGTCTTAGAAGAATAGGAGAGGAGAAATGGGAGAAAAGCTTGTGGAGCGCTTTGTGGCAGAGGTCATCGCAGATGGTCCTTATGAAGAACTTGATCGGATTTATCTGACCAATCGTGTCCTAGCCTTGGTTGGAGATGGGGCTTTGCATGTTGAGACGAATGCTCAAGAGTTGTTGGATTTGAAGGAAGAATTGATCAATGTTGCGCTTTTAGAAGGGACAATCACAGCTAGTCAATCTGCCAAAGATAGGCTGGGGGCTATGTTGATGGATCTTCTAACCCCTAGTCCTAGCCAGCTGAACAAGCAATTTTGGACTAGCTATGTCAAATCTCCTCAAAAAGCGATTGCGGATTTTTATGTCCTTAGTCAGCACAATGACTATATCAAAATGAGAGATATTGCCAAAAATATCGCCTACACCAGTCCAACACCTTATGGCAATCTGGAGATTACGATTAACTTATCAAAGCCTGAAAAGGATCCAAAGGACATCGCAGCAGCAAGGCAGCAAACAGTGAGCCATTACCCTACTTGTCAGCTTTGTTTTGAAAATGAAGGCTATCAAGGGCGGACGAATCACCCTGCGCGTGCCAATCACCGCATTATCCGCTTTGATTTAAAGGGTAAAGAGTGGGGATTTCAATATTCTCCCTATGCTTATTTTGCGGAGCATTGCATCTTTTTAGACAAAGAGCACAGTCCGATGGCGATTTCTAAGGACAGTTTTGAGCGCTTGCTTAGTATCGTTGAACTCTTTCCAGATTACTTTGCAGGTTCCAATGCCGATTTGCCCATTGTTGGAGGTTCTATCTTAACGCATGACCATTACCAAGGGGGGCGTCATACCTTTCCGATGGAGATAGCAGAGCTCGAGAGTCGATTTACGTTCAGAGGATTTGAGACGGTAGAGGCCGGGATTGTCAAATGGCCCATGTCGGTCATTCGCTTGCGTTCTAGGGATAAATCTGCTATGCTAGAGATTGCAGATAAGATTTTGCAGGTGTGGAAAAAGTATTCTGATCCGAAGCACCAGATTTTAGCCTATACAGGAGAGGAAAGTCATCATACAGTGACCCCTATCGCACGGCTAAAAAAAGGAGTTTATGAGCTGGATCTCGTACTGAGAGACAATCAGACCTCAAAGGAGTTGCCAGATGGCATCTACCATCCACACCCCGATGTGCAGCATATTAAAAAAGAAAATATCGGCTTGATAGAGGTGATGGGTTTGGCAATTTTACCACCACGTCTCAAGGATGAATTACAAGAGGTGGAGCAGTTCTTACTAGGAAAAGTAGAACGAGTGGCTTCTTATCATCAAGATTGGGCGAATCGTTTGAAAAACGAACATCCTCATGTTGATGAAGACAGTGTCACCAAAGTCGTTCGAGAGGCTGTCGGACAAATCTTCTGCCGCGTCTTAGAGGATGCAGGTGTTTATAAGAGAAATCCTGATGGTCAAAGAGCCTTTTTAGACTTTATCAAAACAGTTGGTATTAAGGAGAATGTATGACAGTTTTAGTATTAGGTGGAGCAGGCTATATCGGCTCTCATATGGTGGATCGTCTTATCGAAGACGGAACAGAAAAAGTTGTTGTGGTTGATAATTTGGTCACAGGTCATAAGGGAGCGCTTCATCCAGATGCCATCTTTTATGAGGGGGATTTGGCGGATAAAGCCTTTATGCGTAGTGTCTTTGACAAACATCCAGAGATTGATGCAGTGATTCATTTTGCGGCTTATTCCTTGGTGGCGG
Source organism: Streptococcus pneumoniae (assembly GCA_040719455.1). Taxonomy (NCBI): domain Bacteria; kingdom Bacillati; phylum Bacillota; class Bacilli; order Lactobacillales; family Streptococcaceae; genus Streptococcus; species Streptococcus pneumoniae. Next base: position 106,149 of record JBFDTN010000001.1, read on the forward strand.
AGTCTATGCAAGACCCTTTGAAATATTTTAACAACAACACGGCTGGTATGGTGAGTCTTCTTGAAGTCATGAATGAGTACGGTGTCAAACATATCGTATTTTCTTCGACGGCAGCGACTTACGGTATTCCAAAAGAAATTCCGATCTTAGAAACGGCACCACAAAAGCCAATTAATCCTTACGGTGAAAGCAAGCTAATGATGGAAACGATCATGCGTTGGGCAGATGAAGCGTACGGGATTACCTTTGTGGCACTTCGCTACTTTAACGTAGCAGGGGCGAAGCCAGATGGCTCTATTGGTGAGGCTCACGGACCAGAAACCCATCTCTTGCCGATTGTGCTGCAAGTGGCACAAGGCAAGCGTGAGAAGATTGCGATTTTTGGTGATGATTATCATACACCAGATGGTACAAATGTCCGTGATTATGTTCATCCCTTTGATTTGGCAGATGCTCACATCTTAGCAGTGGATTACTTGCGTGCGGGCAATCCTTCTGACGTTTTCAATCTTGGTTCGTCAACTGGATTTTCCAACTTAGAGATTGTAGAAGCTGCTCGTAAAGTGACGGGGCATGCAATTCCGCTTGAGGTCGCAGATAGACGACCGGGCGATCCAGATAGTTTGATTGCCTCATCTGAAAAAGCTCGTCAGGTACTTGGTTGGAAACCAAATTTTGACAATATCGAACAGATTATTGAAACAGCCTGGAAGTGGCATGCGAGCCATCCAAATGGCTATGATGATCGCAGATAATCGCTAATTTTTCTCAGAAATTACATAAACCAGCAGATGATGGAGTGGGGAAAATCAGGACGTTGAAATCATGATTTTTACCCCGCTTCTTTCTTTATGATTTGAAAAACTTTGCTTTTCATGGTAGAATAAAAGAGAAATTTAAGAGATATTGAGGTATAATCGTGGCTTTTGGAGATAATGGACAACGGAAAAAAACAGCTTTTGAGAAATTAACGATGCTAGTCGTTATTATCATGCTACTCGTGACAGTAGGAGCCATTTTTGCGAGTGCCCTAGGAGCTTTGAGCGCTTCCTAATTGCGAGAGTTATAAAGAAAAAAGCGAGTGAGATCAAACTCCTCTGTGAGAGTTGGAGTTTGTCTTGCTCCTTTTTACAGAAAGAGAAAGTAATAAGAGATGAGTATGTTTTTAGATACAGCCAAGATTAAGGTCAAGGCTGGAAATGGTGGCGATGGCATGGTAGCCTTTCGCCGTGAGAAGTATGTTCCAAATGGCGGTCCTTGGGGCGGTGATGGCGGTCGTGGAGGAAATGTTATCTTTGTGGTTGACGAAGGCTTACGCACCTTGATGGATTTCCGCTACAACCGACATTTCAAGGCACAAGTTGGGGAAAAAGGTATGACTAAGGGGATGCACGGTCGTGGGGCGGAAGACCTCTACGTTCGTGTACCACAAGGAACGACAGTGCGTGATGCAGTAACCGGTAAGGTCTTGACTGATTTGATTGAAGATGGGCAAGAGTTTATCGTGGCGCACGGTGGTCGTGGAGGTCGTGGCAATATCCGCTTTGCAACACCTAAAAATCCTGCACCTGAAATTTCAGAAAATGGAGAACCAGGGCAAGAACGTGAGTTGCAGCTAGAATTGAAAATCTTGGCGGATGTTGGCTTGGTTGGCTTTCCCTCTGTTGGAAAATCAACCTTGCTCAGTGTGATTACAGCTGCAAAACCTAAGATCGGAGCTTATCATTTCACAACCATCGTGCCTAATCTCGGAATGGTTCGGACCCAGTCTGGAGATTCGTTTGCTGTTGCTGATTTGCCAGGATTGATCGAAGGTGCTCATCAAGGTGTGGGACTTGGAACGCAATTTTTGCGTCATATCGAGCGAACTCGTGTTATCCTGCATGTCATTGATATGTCAGCGAGTGAAGGGCGAGACCCATACGAGGATTATGTAGCGATTAACAAAGAGTTGGAATCTTATAACCTGCGCTTGATGGAACGTCCGCAAATTATTGTGGCAAACAAAATGGATATGCCAGAGAGTGCTGAAAATCTGAAGATCTTTAAAGAAAAACTAGCAGTAAATTATGATGAATTTGATGAGCTGCCACAGATTTTTCCAATTTCGAGTTTGACCAAGCAAGGGCTTGGAACGTTACTGGATGCTACGGCAGAATTACTTTCAAAAACACCAGAATTTCTTCTCTATGATGAGTCAGATATGGAAGAAGAGGCTTACTATGGCTTTGATGAGGAAGCACCAGCCTTTGTCATTGATCGCGATGATGATGCGACTTGGGTCTTGTCAGGAGATAAATTGGAAAAACTCTTTAGCATGACGAATTTTGATCGAGACGAGTCTATCATGAAATTTGCTCGTCAATTACGGGGAATGGGTGTTGATGAGGCGCTTCGCGCGCGTGGTGCCAAAGATGGCGATTTGGTTCGTATCGGCAATTTTGAATTTGAATTTGTGGATTGACGTTGGAAGCACATCTAAGTCAAAGACTTGATGTGCTACGGTAGCCACTATGGTGGTCTACCTACCAACCTCACTAACTTCGTCAAACCAGTGATATCGACTGGTTTGACTTCGTGTCGTAACGGGCTACCCCTCATTGATTGCAAAGCTACCTAATGAGTAGACGGCAGTCGCTATGGCAAACTGCCTAGTCACCTTATTAGTTCAGAAAGCTATTAGTATCGAATAACTTTCTTCACGTCGTAACAATTTTTAAAGTGTTCTGCTGACTAGGCTTATGAACCTCATCCATCAAGTGATATCGACTGGTTTGACTGTGTGTCGTAATGGGCATACTGGTATTTGCTATGGCGAATAGTCTAGTAACAATTTTTTAAAGTATTCTGCAAATCAACCTTAAGAATTCTTATTCAGAGAGTCATATTGACTGGCTAGGTAGTGCTTGTTGTGATTTAGATTGTGACGAGATTAGTCATCGTCTAATGGAAATTAAATTGGAGGTTTTAGCATGGGAGATAAGCCTATATCTTTCCGAGATAAGGATGGAAATTTTGTCTCTGCTGCCGATATTTGGAATGCTGAGAAGCTAGAAGAGTTATTTAATCGTCTCAATCCTAAGCGCAAACTACGTTTGGAGCGAGAACGTTTGGCAAAAGAAGATGCAGAGTAGAAAAAATGCTTGTTTCATTGAATAACTCAGAACATGAGAAAAGGCTCTTCCGCTTTTGGAAGAACCTTTTTTATTTGAAGCTTTCGAGGTAAAAAGAAATAGTATCTCCATTTTTAAGTTTCATCTCTTTTGCCCCTTTTGGAGCCAATTCGCCATTGACGTCAAACATCCAGTAAGTGTTGGTGGCAGGGTCTTGCTTGACACCGTCAATCGAGGTTATAAGTCCATCTTTTTCTTCGATTTTATAGTTTCTTTGAAGAATGTCCATCACGGATTCGCCGTCTTTGAAATCTACTTCTTTGCTACTTGTTTGATCGGTTGAAAATTTAATCTCAAGACTTGCGGTTTGGGCTTGGCTTGTACTCTGACTTGTTTTTGATTCGTGAGCAGTCTGATTAGGATTGCTACAAGCGACGAGGGATAAGCCGACAAAGAGTGTCAAGATGCTAAACATCCATTTTTTCATGGTAAAACCTCCTGAAAATATGTAGAATAATAGGATAGAATAAAGCAGTGGATAGGGCATGAGCTACATCAAAGGGAATGCCATTGAGCCAGTAAATGATAGGATGAATGCCAAACTGCAGTGCTGATAGTAGACTGATCACAAATCCATATAGAAATATGAAGATTCCTGCTAGGAAACTCTGTACGAGGACTTTTTGCTTGATCAAGCGAGTGAGAGGAATCGCAAGTATTTTCCAAAGAGTGAGAATGAGGGTGAAACTAAGAACCTGCCAGAAAACAACAATCCCAAAACCAAATAAAAAGCTAGTGCCAATCATGGTGATAGCCATAATGCAAAGAGCATCACGGAAAGATAAGTAGAGCACACAGACGAAAAATAAGGCTGAGATGGGCTTGATATTTGGAAAGGCTCCAAAGCTAACACGCAGTGCAATCGCAAGAGCAGACAGCATGACAATGCGACTCATTTTCTTTGTGGACATGGATACTCCTTCTTTATTCTATGCTCTTGATAGCATATCGAATTTTGATGAAAATGTCAATGAATGGAGCATGGAGCATCTGGCTATTTAAACTACAATTCCTTTCATTTGATACTTTCCATTCCCCATTATTTCCAAATATCCCTTTTTTTGTTACAATGAAAGGGATGAATCTAAAAGAACAAATTATTGCTTTATCAAAAGAGATTGGCATTTCAAAGATTGGGTTTACGACAGCAGATGATTTTGATTATTTGGAAAAATCCTTGAAAGCTGCGGCAGAAGAGGGACGCACGTCAGGGTTTGAGCACAAAAATATCGAAGAGCGGATCAAGCCAAGACTGAGCTTGGCGTCTGCTAAGACCATCATTTCGATTGCGGTAGCATATCCTCGAAAGCTTCCGCAAAAGCCACAGAAAACCCAGTACAAACGAGGAAAGATTACGCCTAATTCGTGGGGGCTTGATTACCACTATATTTTGCAGGATAAGCTAGAGCGCTTGGCGCGTGGAATTGAGAAGCTGACAGAGGACTTTGAGTATAAGGGCATGGTTGATACAGGTGCTCTAGTTGATACAGCGGTGGCAAGACGCGCTGGAATCGGCTTTATTGGCAAAAATGGGTTGGTCATTTCTAAGGAATTTGGCTCCTACATGTTTTTGGGAGAATTGATTACCAATCTTGAAATTGAACCAGATCAGCCAGTGGACTATGACTGTGGCGATTGCAATCGCTGTTTGGTATCTTGTCCGACTTCGTGCTTGCTAGGAGATGGCACGATGAATGCCAAGCGCTGTCTATCTTTTCAAACGCAGGATAAGGGGATGATGGATCTCGAATTTCGCAAGAAAATCAAGACCGTCATCTATGGTTGTGACATTTGCCAAATTTGCTGCCCTTATAATAAAGGGATTGACAGTCCACCGGTTGTCGAGATTGATCCTGACTTAGCAGAGCCTGAGTTAATCCCTTTTCTTGACTTGTCAAATGGACAATTTAAGGAGAAGTTTGGCATGATTGCAGGCAGTTGGCGGGGGAAAAATATCCTCCAGCGCAATGCTATTATTGCCCTTGCAAACAGCAATGATCGCTCGAGTATTCCGAAATTGCTTGAAATCATTGACAAAAAGCAAAATCCAATCCACATGGCAACGGCTATCTGGGCACTCAGCCAGCTGGTCAAAGAGCCAAATGAGGACATGATTGCCTTTATCGAAGACGTAAAAAGTGACCATCCTGATGTGCTGTTTGAGCAGGCAGAATTTTTAAAATTCGCCAAACAGGCTCAAATATGATATAATGAGAAGGATATAGAAAAGGGGTACCTATGGACATTTCAGAAATTCGTCAAAAAATTGACGCAAATCGTGAAAAATTAAACTCTTTCAGGGGGTCTCTTTGACTTAGAAGGTCTGGAAGAGGAAATTGCCATCTTGGAGAACAAGATGACTGAACCTGATTTTTGGGATGATAATCTGGCAGCTCAGAAGACATCGCAAGAATTAAACGAACGAAAAGAAACATATGAAAACTTCCATCATATGACTGATTTGTTTGATGAGTCAGAGATTCTCCTTGATTTTCTGGCAGAAGATGAGTCTGTGCAGGATGAGTTGGAAGAAAAATTGCTTGAGCTGGAGAAGAGAATGACAGCTTATGAGATGACGCTTCTCTTGTCTGAACCTTATGACAATAACAATGCCATTTTGGAAATCCATCCAGGTTCTGGTGGAACTGAGGCGCAGGACTGGGGCGATATGTTGCTTCGCATGTACACACGCTTTGGTAATGCCCATGGCTTTAAGGTTGAGGTCTTAGACTACCAAGCAGGAGATGAAGCGGGGATTAAGTCCGTGACCCTCTCCTTTGAAGGTCCGCATGCTTATGGTCTGCTCAAGTCCGAAATGGGGGTGCACCGCTTGGTGCGGATTTCGCCATTTGACTCAGCTAAACGTCGTCATACATCGTTCACATCTGTGGAAGTCATGCCAGAGCTAGACGATACGATTGAGATCGAGATTCGAGATGATGAGATTAAGATGGATACTTTCCGCAGTGGTGGAGCTGGTGGACAAAATGTCAATAAGGTGTCAACTGGGGTTCGCTTAACTCACATACCAACAGGAATTGTTGCCCAATCAACGGTCGATCGTACCCAGTATGGGAACCGTGATCGGGCTATGAAAATGCTTCAAGCCAAGCTTTATCAGATTGAGCAGGAGAAAAAGGCGGCTGAGGTTGATTCCCTAAAAGGGGACAAGAAAGAGATTTCTTGGGGTAGCCAGATTCGTTCTTATGTCTTTACCCCTTATACCATGGTAAAAGATCATCGCACGGGTCATGAAGTGGCACAGGTTGATAAGGTCATGGACGGAGACTTGGATGGCTTTATTGATGCCTATCTCAAGTGGCGCCTAAATTAGAAGAAAGGACTTGTAGTTTACATGTCAATTATCGAGATGAAAGATGTTGTCAAAAAGTATGACAACGGAACGACAGCGCTCCGAGGAGTGTCTGTTACAATCGAGCCAGGGGAGTTCGCTTATATTGTAGGACCTTCAGGTGCTGGTAAGTCAACTTTCATTCGTCTGATCTACCGTGAGGTAAAAGCAGACAAGGGAAGTTTGAAGGTGGCAGATTTTAATCTGACCAAGATTAAAAAGAGAGATGTGCCTTTGCTTCGTCGCAATGTTGGCGTGGTCTTTCAGGATTATAAACTCTTACCAAAGAAAACGGTGTATGAGAATATCGCCTACGCCATGGAAGTTATCGGTGAACGTCGTCGAAATATCAAAAAACGGGTCATGGAAGTGCTTGACTTGGTTGGCTTAAAGCATAAAGTACGGTCTTTTCCCAATGAACTCTCTGGAGGAGAGCAGCAGCGGATTGCCATTGCTCGAGCGATTGTCAATAATCCTAAAGTATTGATTGCCGATGAGCCGACAGGAAACTTAGACCCTGATAATTCTTGGGAAATCATGAATCTCTTGGAGCGTATCAACCTTCAAGGAACTACGGTTTTAATGGCAACCCATAATAGTCAGATTGTAAATACCCTTCGCCACCGCGTTATTGCTATTGAAAATGGTCGTGTGGTGCGTGATGAGGCGAAAGGAGAGTACGGATACGATGATTAGTAGATTTTTCCGTCATTTAATTGAGTCGCTCAAAAGTTTGAAGCGAAACGGCTGGATGACTGTTGCAGCTGTTAGTACGGTGATGATTACCCTTAGTTTGATGGCCATTTTCATTTCCGTGATTTTAAACACAGCAAAGTTAGCCACTGATATTGAAAATAATGTTCGCGTCATGGTTTATTTGCGACCAGATACGGCAGATAACAGTGAAACGGTGATGAAAGAAGGTCAGCCCGTACAAAATGAAAATTACCACAAAGTCTATGATGCCTTGACCAATCTGTCGAACGTCAAATCTGTAACCTTCTCAAGTAAGGAAGAACAGCTTGAAAAATTAACAGAGGTCATGGGAAGTGACTGGAAGCTCTTTGAGGGGGATGCCAATCCGCTACATGATGCTTATATCGTGGATACGACTGCACCAGAGCATGTGACGAGCGTTGCAGATGGAGCTAAGTCTATCGAGGAAGTCTCAGAGGTGGAGTACGGTGGAGCTAATACCAAGAAAATTTTTGCTCTTGCAAATATCATTCGGACTTGGGGCTTAGTGGGAGCTGGCTTGCTTGTCTTTATTGCAGTCTTTCTCATTTCCAATACCATTCGGATTACCATTATTTCCCGCAGTCGTGAGATTCAAATCATGCGCTTGGTTGGGGCAAAAAATGGCTATATCCGTGGTCCATTTCTTTTAGAAGGTGCTTGGATTGGGTTTATTGCAGCGATTATTCCAGCAGGTTTGGTTTATTTCATCTATGATGTTGCTTACCAATCCTTTAATCCAGCTCTTGCCAAACAAAATCTCTCGATGATTGTACCCGATACCTTTGTACCGATTATGATTGCCTTTGTTTTTGTGGTCGGAATTATCATCGGATCCATCGGTTCAGGGATTTCTATGAGACGCTATTTGAAGATTTAATTAAAAAAGGAAGTGGGACTCAATTGTTATTTCGTAGAAATCGATTACTCTCACCCCCGCAAGGTTGGAAATAGGGCTAGCGAAGATAAATTCGCTAGCTTCTTTTAATAGAATGTTGATTTATAAACGCTTTGGATAAATTGCTCACAACTTTTTGTTCTCGTAAATCGCTCCATTGAAGCATTGCCCCTAGCGACAAGACTGCGTCAAACTGTTAAATCGATAAAAAAGAGAAGCTAGACACTTTTGTCTTAGCTTCTCTTCTTGTGTTATAAAAAGAATGGATTGAAGAGTTTTTCATGGGAAATCGTAGTTGCTGGTCCATGTCCTGGGTAGACATCGTAGTTGGGTAGGGTGAAGAGTTGAGTCTTGATACTTGTCAATAAAGTGTCTTTGTCACCCGTGTAGAGGTCAGAGCGACCAATGGCTTCGAAGAAGAGGGCGTCACCACTTAATACAAGATTCTCATCTGGAAAGACTAGGGAAACACTCCCCACCGAATGCCCGGGTGTTTCTAGGACATAAAAATGAAAGCCATCCATGTCATAAGGAGTTTGAATGGCAAAGAACTGCTCAGCTGGTTTTAGGATGATATCAGGAATATCATCGTGCATGGGTAAGCCTGAGCGGTTATAGATAGGATTGTAGAGCCAATCTGCTTCTTTTTCTGAGATATAGACGGGTGGCGCCCCAAAATGCTCACGCACCAAATCAAGGCTCATGATATGATCATAATGGGCATGGGTCAATAAAATCGCTGAGATAGGTTTTCCTATCTCCTCAATCTTTGCTCGGATTATCTCCCAATCGCTTCCTGGGTCAACAACGAGGAGATGGTCCTCATTTTCCAAATAGTAGGTATTTTGATAAGCTTCTTTATTTAGTGTTTTATGAATGTTCATCTTGATTCCTCCTACTCTAGTGTAGCAAAAAATAGGAAAATTGACTAGAATGAGAGCAACTTTTCTTTCCTAAATATCGGAAGAATGTGGTATAATTTGAGTACTATGGCACAAGATAAAACGAAGTATGCGGTTGTTGATCTGGAGGCAACGAGCGCAAATAGCAATGCAAAGATTATCCAAGTGGGCATTGTTCTCATTGAAAATGGACAGATTGTAAAGACTTATGAAACGGATGTCAATCCTCATCAAGCGCTAGATAGCCATATTGAGGAATTGACAGGCTTGACAGATCAGCGTCTAAAAGCAGCTCCAGACTTTTCTCAGGTGGCAGGAGAGATTTATAGCTTGATTTCTGATGCCGTTTTTGTAGCCCATAATGTGCAGTTTGATGCCAATTTGTTGGCAGAAAGCTTGTTTTGGGAAGGATTTGAGTTACTGACGCCGCGGATTGATACGGTGGAGTTGGCTCAGGTATTTTTTCCGACCTTTGATCGTTACAATTTAAGTGCTCTGAGTCAGTATCTCCAGATTCCATTAGAGCACGCACATACTGCCCTGTCTGATGCGTATGCGACAGCTCTGCTATTTTTAAAAATCCAAGAAAAGATCAAGACTTTGCCAAAGCCCTTGGTAGAGTTGCTTTTTGAGCGAGGGGATTGTCTTTTATACGAGTCAAAATTGGCTATCCAAGATGTTTTTGGCGAGATGTCTGATGTGGTGAGTCCTGACTGGCATGAGCGCCACGGTTTATTTTTTAAGAAAGCTGCTAGCTTTCCTTCTGTTCGTAAATTATCGCAGGAATTTCACCACAATATCCACCTGCTAGGCTTAGACGAGAGAGATGACCAAGCAGCATTTGCTCAGTTGGTGGAGAGGGCTTCAGAGAATTCTGTTCCTAGCTTTTTAGAAGGGCGGACAGGAATGGGGAAGACCTACGGCTATCTTTTGCCCTTACTTGCCAAGAGTCAAGAGCAGTTAGTCGTGAGTTTTCCAACCAAGCTCTTGCAGGACCAAGTTATGCGCCAAGAGGGGGAGCGTCTTGCTTCAACCTTTCATATTTCCTTTCATAGCTTGAAAAGTCCAAGAAATTATATCCAGCTAGATCGCTTTTATGAGAGCTTGAGCGAAGAGGACAATCGCTTAATCAGCCGTTGCAAACTACAACTGCTGGTTTGGCTAACAGAGACGAGCACAGGGGATTTGGACGAGATTCCTCAGCAGTATCGCTATCAACCTTACTTTGAGCGAATTGCTCACTGTGGTGGCTTGTTCCAAGGGTCTTTATTTTCCGATGTAGATTTTTGGGAGAAAAGTCAAGAGCGAGCTAAATTGAGCCGTGTAATAATTACCAATCATGCCTATCTCTTGACGCGTCTAGCAGATGATCCAAGCTTGATTGAAGGGAAAATTCTTGTCGTAGATGAGGCGCAAAAGCTCTTTTTGACGATGGAGAGTCTTGCTCGCTCAACGGTCAGCTTGACGAAGCTTCTACAAGAAATCCAGCAAGCCTTTCAAACTCCGCTAGCTACTCTTGAACAGCGCTTGTTCGAAAGCCTGCAATTTGAATGCACACAGTTGGCAGATATGACACGCAAAAAAGGGCAGAGAGAAGTACCGGCTGAGAAGATCGAGAAAATCCGTCAGGATTTGGCAGAGTTGCCGGAGGCGTGGTTACAGGATGTGCGGTCAGCTTTTGATTCTAAGTTTGATACCTTTTGGCTAGAGGAGGAAGAATTTCCAAGTCATCGCCAAAAATGGCTCAAGTCTGCGCGTCTTGATTTGGAAAATTTTGCAGAGCTTTTGCCAGAAAATCAAGCATTTTTAGCAATTTCAGCGACCTTAGCCATTAGTAAGCGTGTGAATCTTCCTCATTTACTAGGCTTTAAAGAGGCAGAGCTCTATCGCTTGCCCCAACCCAAAACTCATCAGCAGCAAGTCTGGGTTGATACGAGTTTTCCCTTGGTGACAGAGTTAGATCAAGCGACCTATGCCGACTTAATCGTGGATAGAATTGAGCGATTAGCGAGCTTAGAAAAGCCAATCTTAGCGCTGTTTACCTCAAAAGATGTGTTGCTAGAGGTCTCGGATCGTTTAAGTCTTCCTCATTTGGCACAATATAAAAATGGTGATGCGAGCAACATCAAGCGCCGATTTGATAAGGGAGAAAGTTCGATCTTATTGGGAGCAGGGAGCTTTTGGGAAGGGGTGGATTTTGCCCAATTTGACCAGATGGTGTTAGTTCTTACCCGTCTGCCATTTGATTCTCCAAGTGATTTTTTGACCCAAAAGATGAATCGAGCCTTGAAGTTAGAAGGAAAAAATCCCTTTTATGACTACCACCTGCCGCTTGCTATGTTACGGCTCAAGCAGGCTTTGGGGCGAACGATTCGACGCAAAGAGCAAAGCTCAGCCGTGTTGATTTTAGACCAGCGGATAAAAAGCAAGACTTATGGTAAACAGATTTCAGATTCTTTGAAAGAAATGGTTGACCTTCATCTATCCAAAGATTTAGCATGGCTGACTGACATGCAGGATTTTTTAGAAAAATGTAAGAAATAATGACTATCAATAAGATGTGAGAAGCTTTCTCAATCTTACTAACAAATGACAAGGAGGTTTTATGTCGAACATGCGACGCTCGATTGATTCGCGAGTGGATTATAGCTTGATTTTACCCGTCTTTTTCCTGCTTTTATTTGGCATTATTGCCATTTATATTGCAGTGAGTCATGACTACCCTAGTGCTATTTGGCCCATGTTGGGACAGCAGTTGGCGTGGATTGGTCTGGGGGTGGTCATTAGTTTTATTGTCATGTTTTTTAATACCAAGTTTTTATGGCAAATCACTCCGATTTTATATGTATTTGGTCTGGGTTTGATGGTTTTGCCTTTATTCTTTTATAGTCCTAGCTTGGTGGAGTCAACTGGGGCGAAAAACTGGGTGACGATTGGCGGAGTGACGCTCTTTCAGCCCTCGGAATTTATGAAAATTTCCTATATTCTAATGTTGTCGCGCTCGATTGTTGCTTTTTACCAGCGGCACAAGAAAAAAGAGCGTACGATGAAGCTGGATTTTCTCCTCATTTTGGAAATGATCGCTTATACAGTGCCAGTCTTAGCACTCTTGGCACTCCAAAAAGATTTGGGAACAGCCTTGGTTTTTGTAGCTATCTTCTCTGGCTTGGTGCTTTTGTCTGGAGTTTCTTGGAAAATCATTTTGCCCACTGTATTGACTCTCGTCATCTTGGGAGGTGGCTTTATGCTTATCTTTTTCTCCAAAGATGGCAGAGCTTTTCTCCACAATATCGGTATGCCAACCTATCAAATCAATCGAATCTTGGCTTGGCCCAATCCCTTTGACTATGCCCAGACGACGACCTATCAGCAAGCCCAAGGGCAGATTGCGATTGGCAGTGGAGGACTGTGGGGCCAGGGCTTTAATGTGTCAAATCTCTTGATTCCAGTGCGAGAGAGTGACATGATTTTTACGGTGATTGCTGAGGATTTTGGATTTGTCGGCTCAACAAGCTTGATTTTGCTCTATCTCCTCCTCATTTACCGCATGTTGAAAATCACCCTCAAGTCCAATAACCAGTTTTACACCTATATTTCCACAGGATTTATCATGATGTTGCTCTTTCATATTTTTGAAAATATCGGAGCAGTGACAGGGATTCTCCCCTTGACAGGGATTCCTCTGCCTTTTATTTCTCAAGGTGGCTCCTCTATTATTAGTAATCTGATCGGAGTGGGTTTGCTCTTATCTATGAGTTACCAAAATAATCTAGCTGAAGAAAAAGAGGGTAAACGTCCTAAAAAACGTAAAAAAGTAGTCTTACAACAATTGAAATAAAGGAGAAACAGATGACAAAAATTGCAGTAATGTTAGCCAATGGCTTTGAAGAAATTGAAGCTTTAACAGTTGTAGATGTCCTTCGTCGGGCAAATCTGACTTGTGACATGGTGAGTTTTGAGCGTGAAGTGACAGGCTCTCATGGGATTACCGTAAAAGGTGATGTCCTTTGGGAAGGCAATTTGGAAGGCTATGATATGGTGGTTCTCCCTGGGGGAATGCCTGGAGCGACCAATCTCCGAGATAATGAAGCCCTCATGGCAGTTCTTCGTCACATGAAAGCTGAGAAAAAGTGGATTGCGGCGATCTGCGCAGCGCCGCTAGCGCTTGAGCGTGCAGGAATCCTTGAAGGAAAGACCTTTACTTGCTATGATGGTGTAGAAAAAGAGATTCAATCAGGAACATATGTCAAAGAGACGGTCGTAGTAGATGGGCATTTGATTACCAGCCGAGGTCCGTCAACAGCCCTTGCTTTTGCCTATGAATTGGTGAGTCAATTAGGTGGCGATGGAGATGCTTTAGCAACTGCTATGCTCTATAAGGATGTTTTTGGTGATTAAGGAATAAAAAAGACTGCCATACGAACTCTTTCGTTTGGCAGTCTTTTTTAAGCTATCAATTAGAATTGAAGTTCATCAAAGCGACTGAACGATGGTCTAACCTTTATGCGATTCATTCTATCGTTCGGAAAATTAGCATTCTTTTACGCAAGCTACTAAAACTTGTAGTCATTTTCAGAAAATTATGCTATGATAGAAAAAATATCAAGGAGGTCGGATATGACGATTTACAATTTTTCTGCAGGTCCTGCAGTGTTGCCCAAAGAAGTATTGAAAAAAGCCCAAGCTGAATTCTTGGACTATGCAAGCAGTGGCATGAGTGTGATGGAGCTATCCCACCGATCCAAAGAGTTTGATACGATTATGAAAGAGGCAGAGAGCCTATTGCGAGAGCTGTTGCAGATTCCAGATACTTATAAGGTTCTCTTTCTTCAAGGTGGGGCTTCGACTCAATTTTCGATGATTCCGCTAAACCTCGCACAAGGGCGCAAAGCCTACTATCTTATAGCGGGTTCTTGGGGGAAAAAGGCCTATACAGAGGCGGTAAAACTCTCAAAAACTATTCCTTTTGAACCGATTTGTCTAGCTAGCTCAGAAGCACAAAACTATGTAGAAATTCCTCAGTTTGATGCCAAGGAGATTGATCCAAATGCTGCCTATGTACATGTGACAACCAATAACACCATTGAAGGAACGGCTTTGTATGAAATTCCAGACACCAATGGGGTGCCAGTCATTGCTGACATGTCATCTAATATATTGGCAGCTGAGTACAAGATTGAAGATTTTGGGATGATTTATGCAGGAGCGCAGAAAAATATCGGTCCTGCTGGTGTCACAGTGGTGATTATCCGTGAGGACTTGCTAAATCAAGAGCCTGCTCTCTCAAGCATGCTCGATTATCGGATTCAAGCAGAAAATGATTCGCTCTACAATACCCCACCAACCTTTGGCATTTACATGGCAAAATTAGTCTTTGAATGGGTCAAGGAATTAGGGGGCGTTGCGGAAATGGAAACACGCAACCGTGAAAAATCAGGTCTGCTCTATGACTTTATCGAACAATCTGAGTTTTATAGCAGTCCTGTTATTCATAAAGACCAACGTTCCGTAGCCAATATCCCCTTTGTATCACCAAGTGCGGAATTAGATGCTAAATTCAACAAAGAAGCCGACGCTGCTGGTTTCAAAAATATCAAAGGACACCGCAGTGTGGGGGGTATGCGTGCCAGTCTTTACAACGCCTTTCCGCGTCAGGGAGTGGTTGATTTGATTGCCTTTATGAAGAAATTTGAAGAGGAGAATGCCTAATGGAAATCCGTCTTGCCCACCCTAACGAAGTAAGTACTATTTGTCAGATTTTTGAAGAGGCACGCAGTTTTTTAGCTGAGTCAGGTAGTAACCAATGGCAGGGTGTCTATCCCAGTCAGGACGATGTGCTTGACGATATCCTATCAGGACGTGGCTATGTGGCGATCATAGAAGGTCAGGTGGCAGCTTACACTGCTGTTCAAATTGGCAATGAACCAGCTTATAATGAGATTTACGATGGTAAATGGGAGCATAATAACTTCCTCTACACTACCTTTCACCGAGTAGCTGTTGCTAGAGCCTTTCGTGGTCAGCAGGTCATTCAGACCTTTTTACAGGGCTTGATTGAGGGACAAAAAGGTCCTGATTTTCGCTGCGATACCCATGAAAAGAATCAGCCCATGCAGCATATCTTAGAAAAATTAGGCTTTGTGTATTGTGGAAAAGTGCCGATTGACGGCGAACGACTCGCTTATCAAAAGATTAAAACCAAGCGTGAAACCAGCCTTTACCAAGAAATCGCAGAAGATGACCGCTTTATGCTTGGTAGAAATGATTGACGACAGACTAGAAAGAAAAGGGATTGGCTAAGTGCTATTTCCTTTTAGGAGATAAGAATGGTATTTAGTGTAAAAACATTTAACAATATAAATCAAATCGGGCTCAAGGAATTGGGCAATCATTTCCAAATTGATGGTGATAAGGCGGACAATCCAGACGCCTATATCCTACGCAGTCAAAATCTGCATGAGGTGGATTTTCCAGAAAATCTCAAAGCCATTGCCCGTGCTGGAGCAGGGACTAATAACATCCCGGTAGATCGAGCAACTAGCCAAGGAATCGTTGTTTTCAACACCCCTGGAGCGAATGCCAACGCTGTAAAAGAAGCCGTGATTGCGTCCATTCTCTTATCGGCGCGTGATTATCTCGGTGCCCATCAATGGGTCAATACCTTGACTGGTGAGGATGTCCCTCAGCAAATCGAAGCGGGGAAAAAGGCTTTTGCAGGAACAGAGATTGCAGGAAAGACCTTAGGTGTGATTGGACTTGGTGCGATTGGTGCTCGGATTGCCAACGACGCACGTCGCCTAGGAATGCATGTCTTAGGCTATGACCCTTATGTATCCATTGAAACTGCTTGGAACATTTCAAGTCATGTCGAGCGTGTGTCAGATATCAAAGATATTTTTGAAAAGGCAGACTACATCACGGTTCATGTACCTCTGACACCAGATACTCGTGAAACGTTCAACAAAGAAAGTTTTGAACTCATGCAAAAGGACGTGACCATTATCAACTTTGCTAGAGGCGAGTTGGTCAACCATAGAGATTTATTTGAAGCGATTGAAGCAGGTGTCGTGAAGCACTATATCACGGACTTTGGAGTGGAAGAATTGCTCAATCAACCAAATATCACCGTCTTTCCACATCTAGGTGGCTCGACAGAAGAAGCAGAGCTAAACTGTGCCATTATGGCTGGACAGACCCTACGTCGTTTCATGGAAACAGGTGAGATTGTCAATTCTGTGAATTTTCCAACGGTTGTGCAGAACTTGTCTGCTCCTTATCGTATCACCCTAATTAACAAAAATGTCCCTAATATGGTGGCGAAGATTTCCACAGCTGTAAGTAGCCTCAATATTAACATTGACAATATTATCAACAAGTCAAAGGGAGATTATGCCTATACTTTGCTTGATTTGGACGAGTCAGATGGTGAGAAGGTGGCAAATTTAGTGGCGAACTTTGAAGCAGATGACAACATTGTTCGCGTCCGTGTGATTAAAAAATAACACAGCTGTTCTAGTGAGGAGGCGAGATTTCATGGTTTATGTCAAGCAGATCTATCAGTCTCCCTTGGGAGAGCTGTCCTTGGTGGCTGATGAAGTTGGCTTAGTCGGTATTTGGTTCAAGAATCAAAAGTATTTCGAACGAGGGGTGGAGAAAGAAATCATCCTTGCTTCAAATCCGACTTTGGAGCAAACAAAAGCAGCTTTAACAGACTATTTTGCAGGTAAAATGCCTGATGTTGACCCAATTCCCTTATCAGTACAAGGGACCGATTTTCAAAAGCGAGTCTGGGATTACCTCAAAGGCATTTCTTACGGACAAACGGTGAGTTATGGCGAGATTGCTCAAGCATTGAATGTCAGCTCTGCTCAAGCGATTGGCGGAGCCGTGGGGAAAAATCCAATTTCCATTTTGATTCCCTGCCATCGTGTGCTTGCAAAAAATGGCAGCTTGACTGGTTATGCAGCTGGCTTGGATAAGAAAATATGGCTCTTAGAGTATGAAGCAACGACAATGAAGAAAGCGAGAAACTAAGAAGATGTATCAATTTATCGAATATCCTAAATGTTCGACCTGTCGCAAGGCAAAGACGGAGTTAACTCAATTAGGGTTTGATTTTGAGGCGGTCGATATTGTTACTAAGACCCCAAGTAAGGGAAGTTTGCTTGCGTGGATGAAGGCGTCTGACTTACCCATCAAATCCTACTTTAACACCAGTGGAATCAAGTACCGTGAATTGGGCTTGAAAGATAAAGTTCCTCACTTGTCGCAGGAAGAGGCAGCAGCTATTCTTTCCACAGATGGTATGTTGATTAAGCGTCCTTTGCTAGTAAAAGATGGCAAAGTCTTGCAAATTGGCTACCGAACAGAGTATAAAGAACTAGGGTTGTAAAAACTTATTTGTAAATCCAGAAAAGGAGTGAGCTCAATCGTGATTTCGTAGAAATCGATTTTCCCCACTCCCTTGTTTTGAAGTTTGAATTTAGCTTGTAGGATATTGATTTATCAATGTTTGACAAGTCCAAGAATACTCCATCAACTAAAAATAAATAGGCTGGAACAAGTGTTCTCAGCCTATTTCATTACCCCCAAACTTCGTCAATAATCTCTTTGACAAGGGCGAGTTTTTTCCATTGGTCTTCTTCTTGGAGGATATTTCCCTCTTCTGTGGAGGCAAATCCACACTGGGTAGAGAGCCAAAGTTGCTCAAGTGGCACGATTTTTTGTGCCTCACGAATGCGTTGGATGATATTTTCCTTATTTTCTAATGCTCCGTTTTTACTGGTGATCAGCCCTAACACAGCAATTTTGTCATCTGTCAGTGCTGCCAGTGGTTCAAATCCGCCAGCTCGCTCGGTATCAAATTCCAAGAAATATTCAGCTACTTTTTCTTTGCCAAAGAGTTCTTGAGAGATAGGCTCATAGCCCCCAGAGGTTGCCCAAGTCGAGTGGAAATTCCCACGGCAGACATGGGTATTGACCAAGAGTCCTTCAGGGATGGCTTGATAGACGTCGTTATTGAGCGTTAGAAAGACATGTGAGAGTTCATCGCAGACTTGCTCAGGTGTTTTTCCTTGAGGTGCTCCCCAAAGGGTGAGGAAGTTTTGATCCACCAAGGTGCCCCAAGTACAGTCATCGACTTGAAGAGTCTTAAGTCCTTCTGCTACAAGGTCATTGATGACTTGCAAGTAGGCAGTTTTGATGTCTGTTCGCAAGTCTTCAAAATCTGGGTAGAATGTTGCTAAGGTTTCAACATGTTCTTGGTCACGAATCAATTCAAAGTAAAATTGAGCAGGGGCAGGGATTGTCGTTTTGGCTTCTACTTTTGCGTCTCTACTGTCAACATAGGCTTTTAAAAAGCGGTAGGCAGTGACAAAAGGGTGATTTTCTCCCGTGATTTTTCCAGAGACTAAAGCGGAGTCAGCCTTAGTCGTCTCGTCATGGAAGTGATAGCCTTCGGCAGCCTGTACATGCTCTACTCCACCAAAGCCCCAGAAGAAGTCCAAGTGCCAGTAGCTTCTGCGGAATTCTCCATCTGTGACTTTTTCAAGACCTGCAGCAATTTGTTGATCCACTAAATCGCGAATGGCTTGATCTTCTACGGCAGTTAAGTCTGCCTGTGAGATTACCCCTTCTTCAAATTGCTTGCGTGCGCTCTGAAGTGCTTTAGGTCGTAAAAAACTGCCAACGTGTTCAAATGCTTTTTTAGTCATCTCTTTTCCTCTTCCTTTCAAATGATAGCTTTATTCTAGCACATTCTTATATAGCTGTAAAATATACTTTTGCTATCATTTGTTATAGTTTAAAGTTATAAGTAAACAAGCAAGTTTACTTTATTTCCTGCTATTTCATGATATAATGAAGGAGAGAAAAGAAAGGAAATCTGTATGGTCTTATCAAAAAAACGTGCGCGAAAAGTACTGGAAGAAATCATTGCCCTATACCCTGATGCAAAGCCGAGTCTTGATTTTCGCAATCATTTTGAACTTTTGGTCGCAGTGATGCTATC
Organism: Streptococcus pneumoniae; assembly: GCA_040719455.1. Lineage (NCBI taxonomy): Bacteria > Bacillati > Bacillota > Bacilli > Lactobacillales > Streptococcaceae > Streptococcus > Streptococcus pneumoniae. The sequence goes on from JBFDTN010000001.1 coordinate 125,218, forward strand.
TGCTCAAACGACTGACGCAGCGGTCAATAAATCAACCCCTGCTTTGTTTGAAGCCTTTCCAACACCTGAGAAGATGGCGAAAGCTCAAGAGTCTGAGATTGCAAGCTATATCTCAAAGCTCGGACTGTACCGCAATAAGGCAAAGTTTTTAAAAAAATGTGCCCAGCAGCTTTTGGATGATTTTGACGGACAAGTCCCGCAGACACGAGAAGAGCTAGAGAGCCTAGCAGGAGTGGGGCGAAAGACAGCCAATGTGGTGATGAGTGTTGGTTTTGGGATTCCTGCCTTTGCAGTAGATACACATGTAGAGCGGATTTGTAAGCACCATGATATTGTTAAAAAATCAGCTACTCCTTTGGAAGTGGAAAAGCGAGTGATGGATATTTTAGCTCCAGAACGCTGGTTACCGGCTCATCAGGCTTTGATTTATTTTGGGCGTGCTGTTTGCCATCCTCGAAATCCAGAGTGTGAAAATTATCCACAGCTTTATGATTTTTCAGATGTATAAGGCATAGGACAAGGCAGGGAGCTTATAGATAGAATTTAGAGTTCATCAAAGAGATTGAACGATGTTCTAACTTTTATTTAATCTCTCATATAAAAAAGCCATGATTGTTAAAAATCATGGCTTTCTGGTTATTGAATAGCTTGGTAGTTGGCAGCAAGTCCGCGTTTGACAGCAGGACGTGCTGCGATTTTTTCAGTCCAGGCTTGTAGATGAGGGTATTCTTTGACATTTAAGAAGATACCTGCCTTGTCCCAAAGTTGGTCTTTGGCTAATTGTCCATACCAAGACCAAATGGCAATATCTGCAATGGTGTAGCTATCTCCAGCAATATAGGGCTTGGTTGCTAACTCTTTATCCAGAAGATCGAGCTGGCGTTTGGCTTCCATGGCAAAACGGTTAACAGCGTATTCGATCGTTTCAGTGGCATAGTGGAAGAAATGCCCGAAGCCTCCACCAAGAAATGGAGCAGCCCCTGTTTGCCAAAAGAGCCAGTTGAGGACTTCTGTTCGTTTTTCACTGTCTTTTGGTAGGAGAGCGTCAAATTTCTCTGCCAAATAGAGTAAAATCGAAGACGATTCAAAGACACGAATAGGTTTGTCTCCAGATTTATCTAAGAGGGCAGGGATTTTGGAGTTCGGATTGATAGCGACAAAGTCAGAGCCAAATTGGTCCCCCTCGCCGATAGCAATTCGGTAGAGGTCATAGTCAGTTTCTTTTATCCCCATCTCTTTTAACTCTTCAAACATAATGGTTGCCTTGACCCCATTTGGTGTGCCTAGTGAATAGAGCTGAAAGGGCTTATCACCGACAGGAAGTGTCTGCTCAAATCGGCTGCCAGCTGTTGGGCGGTTCAGTCCACCCCACTGTCCGCCCATGCTTTCAGGTACTTCCCATACCTCTGGTAATTGGTAATCTTTCATAGTAAATCCTCTTTCTCTTTTTCTTTCATCCTATCAAAAATAAAGTGAAATTTCAAAAATCCGCTACATCACGGAAATAAGAATAGACAAATACCTGCGACAAGGAGTGTTATCACAGCACTTGCGAGGGCAAAGCTAAAAACGATGATTATCTTTTGATAAGGAGCTTTGGCTGTCTCCTCTCGTTGTTCTAATTTGCTGAGTGGTTTTCCTTTATCATAAGCGATCAATTCTTTAATGGTTTTCAAGTCATATTTTTTCTTGAAACGTTCCACCTGATGGGCGTAGTAGTAGGTGACACCCCAGAGAATGATAAAAATCGCAACTCCACCCCAGCCCAAGTAGTAAAAAAGAGGGAAACCAAGTAAGGAGCAAATAAACATTCCCCAAGTCATGATGCGCGCATGTCGTTCGTAACGATCATAGTCTGCTCCGTGGAGAATTTCTTTTAGTGCTGGCAGATCCTCTTGGACCAGTTGGTTCAGAGTGATGTCAAAGAGTTGGCAGAGCAGTAGGAGATTTTGAATGTCAGGATAGGTAGCTCCTCGCTCCCAGTTGGAAATGGTCTGCCTGCTGACAAATAATTCCTCTGCTAAATCGTCTTGGGATAAGCCCAGTTCCTTACGATAATGCTTAATATGATTTCCGAGTTCCATCGTGCTACCTCCTTGTATCTTTAGCATACCAAAATGTTCAAAACTTGACTATCAAAATCCTTTGACAAAGAGAGAAAAGACTGTTGAGACAAAGAAATCTGTTAGGAGATAATTTTTTTTTTTTTTTTGGGGGGGGGGAGGGGCATTTAGTTTACAGGTGCTTGACAAGGATATTGTGGATTGAGAAAGGAATAGGACAAGGCAAGGAGCTGTAGATAGAACTGGAGTTCATCAAAGTGAGTCAACGACGTAATAAATGAAAAGGCTAGAGAAAAATTCTCCAGCCTTTTGTGCTAGTTTGTGTTGTTTTCGCGCACGGCGATATAATTCCCTTCGTTATCAGCAAAGGTAAAATGTGTCATGCCTTGGTATTCCATGATTGGATTGGTAGCAACACCTGCTTTGCTTAAGCGTTCGTACTCGGCTTCTAAGTCTTCCGTTTCAAATAGAAGACTCGGAAAGCCAACATTCATATCAGGGTTGTTTTTTGCTACCCAGTCTTTTTGGTGAAGTCCAAACTTGGTTTCAGCATCTTTTGATGGCGCGATTTCATAGGAGATAGCGTCGCCATAGTCAGCAGTGTCTAGGAGGACAAAGCCCATTTTTTCTGTCCAAAATTCCATAGCTGCCTTGGTATTTTCTACATAGAGCATGGTGGTTGATTTGCTAATCATGATGTCTCCTTATAGGTCAATTTCCATGACGATTGGGGTGTGGTCTTGGCGCGCGCCTGAGTCAATCATCTCAGACTTGATTACCTTGTCTGCCACACGGTTGCTGGTGAGCCAGTAGTCGATTCTCCAGCCTGTATTGTTAATCTTGCTGGTCTTGCTGCGTTGCGCCCACCAAGTGTACTGGTGAGGAAGATCGCCGTGCAAGTGGCGGAAAGTATCGGTGAAGCCTTTTGCGAGTAGATTGGTAAATCCAGCACGCTCTTCATCGGTAAATCCAGGTGACTGACGGTTGCTGGCAGGATTGGCAAGGTCGATTTCGTGGTGGGCAACATTGTAGTCGCCTGTGGCAAGAACTGGCTTTTCTTGGTCAAGTGTTGCTAGATATTCTGCATATTTTTCATCCCAGATTTGGCGATCCGCAAGGCGTTTCAAGCCGTCACCAGCATTTGGAGTGTAGACTTGAGTGACAAAGAACTTGTCAAATTCAAGTGTGATAATGCGCCCTTCCAAGTCCATGGTCGTTGGGGCACCAATCTCTGGGAAGGTAATGGTTGGAGTCAAGCCTTTTTTGTAGAGAAACATAGTTCCCGCATAGCCCTTGCGAGCTGGCTCGACGGAAGACCGCCAGGTATTTTCATAGTTTGGAAAAAGTTCTTCTAAGATTTCCAAGTGCTTCTTGGTCGGACCTTTGGCAGACAATTTTGTCTCCTGAATGGCGATAATATCAGCGTCTTCAGCAACCAAGGTCTGCAAAACAACTTGAGAAAGCTTCGCACGAGCAGAATCGCTGGTCAAGGCTGCATTGAGGGAATCAATATTCCATGAAATGAGTTTCATATTCTATCCTTTTCGTTGATACTCGTCAAATATCAAATTCTAACGTTGTTAACTCACCTTGCTTCAACAGTCCAGTGGACTGTTAAAGGTTGGAAATAAGGATTATGCAATAAATCTCAGCTAGCCTAAGTTTTATCTGCGGTGTCATTGCCTAGTTAGATTTTGATGTTTATAGAGTATCGGTATTTTTTTCTCTTTGTATTATATCAAAAAGTGGGGATGAGAGCGACTGCAGAGTTTGTAAAAAAGAAATAGGAGAGAAATAACGATTTCTCTCCTATTAGCTATGGCTAGTCTAGCGAGCCTATTTTTTAGTGTCGCTAATAGCTAGGTTTGTTAGAAAGTTTATAATGATAATTCCTCTTACGGTATTTTCTTACCAAATCCGAACGCGTTTTTCAGGCGCTAGGTACATGCCGTCTCCTTCTTTGATCTTGTAAGTATCGTAGAAAGCATCGATATTTTTCACTTGAACATTGGCGCGAAGTTCATTTGGCGCGTGTGGGTCTGTTGCCATGACCAGTTGGGCAAATTGCTCGGTGCTGATTTGGCGCCAGACTGTTGCCCAATTTTCAAAGAATGGTTTCAAATCGGCTTTTGCATCTTTTTCTTGCAAAACTTGAAGAGCAACAGAGATTCCTCCAGCATCTGCCGTATTTTCGGTGACGGTTAGTTGACCATTGACCTTGTTACCGTAGATTTCTAAGCCGTCAAATTCTTTGATCATGGCTTTTGTTTTTTCTTCAAAGGCTTTTTGATCTTTTTCTGTCCACCAATTTCGGCGATTGCCATTTTCGTCAAATTCTGCACCGTTGGTATCAAACGCATGGCTGATTTCATGCCCAATGACAGCCCCAATTCCTCCGTAGTTAGCCGCTAGACTTTGCTTTTCATCATAAAATGGAGCTTGAAGAATGGCAGCTGGAAGGTAAATAGAGTTGGTTTCAGGAGAGTAAAAGGCATTTACTTGATAAGACGGAGCCACCCAGAGATTTTTATCGATAGGTTTGCTGAATTCGGCAAAGCTTGTTTGAATAGTTTCCTGTGAGAGACGTAGGAGGTTTTGGTACAGCGATTGATTGTCCTCGATCTTAAGTTCACTAGCTTCTGTATTTACGTTTTCAGGCCCACCGATATAGTAGCGGAGATGGTCTAATTTTTTGATGGCTTCTGACTTGGTATCCTCGGATAACCAATCATTTTTAGCGAGACGTTCTTTATAGGAATTGACAATGCCCGTCACCATCTCAGTGACTTGTTGTTTTGCTTTTGGACTAAAGTACTCTTGGTTGTAGTAAACGCTGAGGCTGTTTGAGAACATACCAGTTGCCAAATAGTAGGCATTATCTTCCCTGGAAGGAAGTTCTTTTTGCCCTGAGAGGGCTAAACCAAAGCTTGAAGCAGCTTCTCGAAGGTCATCGGTTAAGAATTGGGCGCTTTCCATGAGGTCATTGACCACTATCCAAGCCTTAAAGGCTTCGAAATTCTTGTCATCAATGAGTTTGCCTAGGTTTTCATAGTAGGCTGGCCAAGTGACATTGACTGTATCTACCTTTTGCCCCACTAAATCAGTGACCAAATCTCCAATTGCAAATTGGGGAGCATAGGCATTGATTTCTTGGATCGTGCGTGGATTGATAGTTTTCTTGACATCTTGGACTTCTTCGCTGCTTGGAAGGTAAGGCACGATGAGGGCATCAAATTCAATGGCTTTTTCAACTAGATTTTTGGCTTTCTTGTCATCAAAACCATAGAGCTTTAAGGTATTTAAAACAGATGTTTGGTACAAGTCCAAGAGTTGTTTTTTAGTCGCTTCATTTTGGTAATAGCTAACATCTGGCAAGATACTGCTTGGAACACCTAGGTTAATCATTTTTTGACTAGTATTTTCAGGATTTGAGCCAATGCTGATAGAAAATGGCAAAGGATTGCCTTTTAAAATCCAGTTTTTGCTTTCTTTTGAGAGTTCTTTAAAGGATGATAGCTTTTCTAGCTCTTGATTGTGTGAGAGAGCTTCTTTAGCGCCATCTTTTTCGCGTTGGTCAAAGTCCATGGCTTTTTGATAGAGTTTAATCATCTCTGCTTGATAGCTGTCTGTGACTTTGCGTTTGCCTTCTGCCATCTCTTTGCTGTCCGTTTTTAATTGTTGATCAATCTCCTCTTGGATTTCTAAAGGTGCGTTATAGACCGGCTTATCGTCTGGGATTTCAGCTTTTTCGAGCCATTCTTTGTTAATGGTTTGGTAGAAATTAGACTGCACCGTTGCTTTAGTATCGACTTTTGTCTTGGCTGCATCTGCTTGATTCGTTGTTTGACAAGCACTGAGCGTCCCTAGGACGAGTAGGCTGGTGAGTGTGAGCCACATGTTTCTCTTTTTCATAAGAATTTCCTTTAACTGATTTTTAACGATTATAGCATAAAAAAATAGGAAAAGAAAGTGTTTTCAGAAAAAATGCCTTGCCAATGCATTTTCAAAAGCATATAATGAAAATAGCAATGAAAAAGAAAGGAAAATGATGAAATTCTATTCTTACGACTATGTCTTGAGTCAGATTAGTAGTGCCAATTGGGTCTTGGCGGGTATTATTTTCGTCATCTTGGTGGCTGTTGCCTTTGTGGCATTCCAGTATTACCATAAGAAAAAAGAGAGCAAATACCGCGAGCTCTTTATCATTTTGATCATTGGCTTGATGGTTGCGGTGTTAATCGGAATTAGCCAGCTCCAGAGCAATCAAGCTTCAGACAGCCAGTATCGCACCTCGCTCCACTTCATCGAAATTGTGTCTGAGGAGCTTCATGTGGATAAATCCAAGGTCTATGTCAATACCTCAGCTGCAACAGACGGGGCGATTGTAAAGGTAGGAGACCAGTTTTACCGAGCGATTAGTGGGAGTGAACCGGATACTTACCTGTTAGAAAAAATGGATTTGTACAAGGCAGAGGTTGAAGTAGTGGAGGTGGAAGAATGACCTTATCTTATCTTGATATTGCGATTAAACTAGGCTTGGGCTTGATTTCATTGATTTTTGTCATCAATGTATCTGGCAAGGGAAATCTTGCCCCGAATTCTGCTAGTGATCAGGTGCAGAACTATGTCTTGGGTGGCATCATCGGTGGTGTGATCTATAGCCCTGCTATCTCTATTTTGCAATACACTATTATTCTCCTCATTTGGACCATGTTGGTCTTGAGTTTGAAATGGATTAAGACCCACAATCCTTTGGTTAAGCGAATCATTGACGGTCAGCCGATACTTTTGATTAACAAGGGAAAAGTGGATGTTGAAGCCTGTCGCTCAGTTGGCTTGACGGCATCTGATGTGGCTTTGAAATTACGTGGACAAGGCATCTTCCAACTCAAACAAGTCAAGCGTGCGGTGCTGGAGCAAAATGGCCAGCTGATTGTGGTGCAAAGTGGGGAAGAAAATCCCAAGTATCCAGTCATCACGGATGGCATTATCCAAGGGGATATTTTGGAATTGATTGATAAGACTGAAGGATGGTTGCTGGTGGAATTAGAAAGTCTGGGCTGTCCTGATGTGACAGACATTTTCATCGCCGAATACGACAAGGGAAAACTAAATGTCGTCACTTACTAGGGAACATTCTTCTGTTTTTTAGGATTAGATAATCGAAAAGAGCTGATAGAGTAAATCACAGAATTTGTCTGTTATCAGGCTCTTTTTTGTGATATAATGAGACAATAGAAATGGGTTTCATTTGCCCTGAAAGGAAAACACATGACAGAAAAGAATTTTTATATTACCACACCGATTTACTACCCTTCTGGGAAGCTCCATATTGGCTCTGCCTATACGACCATTGCCTGCGATGTTTTGGCGCGCTACAAGCGTCTCATGGGCTACGATGTCTTTTATTTGACAGGTCTTGATGAACATGGTCAAAAGATTCAGACCAAGGCAGAAGAAGCAGGCATTACACCGCAAGCCTACGTTGATGGCATGGCTACTGAAGTTAAGCAATTGTGGGAACTCTTGGATATTTCCTATGATAAATTTATCCGTACGACCGATGATTACCATGAAAAAGTGGTGGCAGAAGTCTTTGAACGCTTGCTTGCCCAAGACGATATTTACCTAGGGGAATACTCTGGTTGGTACTCTGTTTCAGATGAGGAATTTTTCACGGAAAGCCAGCTAGAAGAGGTCTTCCGAGATGAAGACGGAAAGGTTATCGGAGGAATTGCCCCTTCTGGTCACCAGGTTGAGTGGGTGTCAGAAGAGTCTTATTTTTTGCGCTTGAGCAAGTATGCGGACCGTTTGGTCGAATTTTTCAAGGCACACCCTGACTTTATCCAACCAGACGGACGGATGAATGAAATTGTGAAAAACTTTATCGAACCAGGCCTTGAAGACTTGGCAGTTAGCCGGACTTCCTTTACCTGGGGAGTTCCAGTACCGTCTAACCCGAAGCACGTTGTCTATGTCTGGATTGATGCCCTCTTGAACTATGCGACTGCCCTTGGCTACGGTCAGGAAGAACATGCGAATTTTGACAAGTTCTGGAACGGCACCGTTTTCCACATGGTTGGAAAAGATATCTTGCGTTTCCACTCCATTTACTGGCCGATTCTCCTCATGATGCTTGACTTGCCATTGCCGAAGCGTCTGATTGCTCACGGTTGGTTTGTCATGAAAGATGGCAAGATGTCCAAATCTAAAGGAAATGTGGTCTACCCTGATATGTTGGTGGAACGCTATGGACTTGATCCCCTTCGTTACTACCTCATGAGAAGTCTACCAGTCGGTTCAGACGGAACCTTCACACCAGAGGACTATGTGGGACGGATCAACTATGAGTTGGCTAATGACCTTGGAAATCTCCTCAACCGTACGGTTGCCATGGTCAATAAATACTTTGACGGACAAGTTCCTGTCTATGCAGAAAATGTAACTGCCTTTGATGCAGACTTGGCGAGCGTTGCAGCAGCGTCAATCGCTGAATACCACAAACAGATGGATGCGGTGGATTATCCGCGTGCCTTGGAAGCAGTTTGGACCTTGATTGCCCGTACCAACAAATACATTGATGAAACAGCTCCTTGGATTTTGGCGAAAGAGGAAGACAAACGCGCTGAACTTGCTTCTGTCATGAGCTACTTAGTGGCAAGCCTTCGTGTGGTGGCGCATCTAATTGAGCCGTTCATGATGTCAACCAGCGCCGCTGTCTTAGAGCAGTTGGGCATGGAAAAAGCAGAAAGTCTCGAACACTTAGCTCTTGCGGATCTACCAGCAGGCTTGCGTGTTGTCGCAAAAGGTCAGCCAATCTTCCCACGCCTTGATATGGAGGAAGAGATTGCCTACATCAAGGAACAAATGGCAGCAGGAAAACCAGCTGTAGCTGCCCCAAAAGAATGGAAACCAGAAGAGGTTGAATTGACCTTGAACCGCAAGGAAATCAAGTTTGACGACTTTGAAAAAGTGGAAATCCGTGTCGCAGAAGTTAAGGAAGTCAAAAAAGTGGAAGGCAGCGATAAATTGCTTCAATTCCGCTTGGATGCTGGTGACAAGGAAGACCGCCAGATTCTCTCTGGAATTGCCAAATACTATCCAAACGAGCAAGAATTGGTCGGTAAAAAAGTCCAAATCGTAGCTAACCTCAAACCGCGCAAGATGATGGGGCATATCAGCCAAGGCATGATTCTTTCAGCAGAACATGGCGATAGCCTCACTCTTCTAACCGTTGACCCTGCCGTACCAAACGGAAGCGTCATTGGCTAGGGGCGAGCGAGATGACCGTTTACTTTTACGGCTGTGTGAGCATGGATGGCTATCTGGCAGATAAAGATCACGGTCTTTCATGGCTTCACGAGTCTGGTACACTAGAAGAGACAGACTATGAGGATTTTTATCGGCAGATGGATGTCACCATTATGGGCAGACGCACCTTTGATGAAGTGGCAAAATTGGGCAATCCGGCTGCATTTTATCCTACAACTCAGAACCTTGTCTTTACCCATGATAGAGATTTTCAAGAAGAAGGCTTTGAAGCAAAGCAAGGCTCGATTGTCGATGTGATTGCAGAGTTTTCAAAGGATACAAATATCTGGCTGATTGGCGGAAATGGCTTGATGGCAGAGCTGTTAGAGCATGATATGGTTGATGAGCTTATCATACAGGTTGCTCCTGTCCTCTTGGGGGCAGGCATTCCCCTCTTTAGCCAAAAGGAAAAAGTTCAATGTTTTACGCTAGTTGATGTCAAAAAATATGGCGCATTTGCCCAGATGACCTATCGAAAATAGTGCAACAGTTGTCTATCAGATGCTGCAAAAAAAGAGAAGGAGAGAGGATGACCTACGAACAAGAATTTTTAAAGGATTTGGAAGACTGGCTCAAGACCCAAATCATGATTAACGAGATGGCTTTAAAAGAAAGTCAAGCTGTGTTTGAAGCGGACGGCGATGAGCGAGCCAAAGAAGCAGCGGTCCGCTATGAAAGCCGTTTGGATGCCTACCAATTTTTAGCAGGAAAATTTGACAATTACCATGCTGGAAAGTCTTTCCACGATTTACCAGATGGTCTATTTGGAACGCGAGGCTATTAAGCCCATAAGGATCGGCTATGTGGGGATTTTTAGGAGAGTGCCTGCTTGAGTTCATACTCAGCTATTCAGTAGAGCATTGTCAGACCAGAAAGAAGATTTTAGTCATCAGTCTAGTGAGAAATCTTTTCTCCCTATTGTTGTGCTTGGTGCTAGGCTTTGCCTACTTTGTCAGTATTAAGCAAGGAGATTGGAGAGCTTGGCTAGTGGTTATGCTACTCTCTCCTTTCTTGATCTTTCATCTTTTATGGTGCTTCTTTTGGAATACTAAGAGTGTCAAGCGATTCAAAGAACTTTCAAAACAGTACTAAACATAAAAACACATGACAGATAGGGCAGTTGCTGAGCAGGTCTTGTCAGCCTAAAGAAGAATGATGTAATATGGGGAGTCCGAGTGTAAAAAATATAGTAGTAGGAAGCTAGAATCAGTTGCAATTTCCAGAAAAATCTGCTACAATAAAGCCAATCAGAGGGATAATGAGTTTGTCTGTTACAGAAAGCGGTGGCGCTGAGAAATCCGCACAGATGTCAGTATTTGTTGCTGAGGTTGAACATCAAAATAAGAACAAGAGCGGGCATGTCCCGAATCTGGGTGGTACCGCGGAAATTAGCAATAACTTTCGTCCCTGTCGTATGACAGGGGCGATTTTTTGTATCGTGAAGATGCAGAAAACGAGGCAGGCTATGATAAAGATTTCAGAAGCTTATGACAGGAAATCCTTGCCAAAAGTGGAAACAAATCGCTTGATTTTGCGCCAGCGAACGGTTGCTGATGTGGAGGATAGTTTGCCTATGCTAGTTTGGCTGAGGTTTGCCATCCTGCTGGTTTTCCACCGATAGCAACCCTTGATGAGGAACGGAACTATTTTGAAAATAAGTATTTCAAAAATCTAGCAGAAAAAGACCTGCCGTCTGGCTACGGGATTACCGTCAAAGGTAGTGATCGTATCATTGGCTCCTGTGATTTTAACCACCGCCACGCCGATGATGTCTTTGAGATTGGCTATCTTCTCCACCCCGACTTTTGGGGCAAGGGCTATGTGCCAGAAGCAGTTTCTGCGCTGATTGAAGTAGCCTTCACCTTGCTCAATCTCCACAAGGTCGAAATTCGTTGCTACAGCTATAACCAGCAAAGCAAGCGCGTTGCTGAAAAGCTCGGCTTCACCCTAGAAGCCGTCATCCGTGACCGAATGGATATAGAAGGTAAGCGGTGTGACGAATTAGCCTATGGTTTGCTACGGACAGAATGGGAGGTGAGGAATGAAAAATAAACTTTCAAAACTATTCATGTTGACAAGTGTATGTTCGGTAGTTATATTATCTGCGTGCCAACAAGAAAAATCTGCGAGTCATAAAGATAATATACCATCATCTGTTGAGAGTAGTTCATCTGAGGTGACTTCAAAAAATAATAAAGACTTTGTAGAGAGTAGTCAGTCCAGTAAGCAGGAAAATTCTGATAGTGATTTAGCTACTTCAACAACTGCTATAATAGAAACGAAGAAGTCTGATGAGGAGAACTACAAGGCAGTTTTTGATAATTATCATAGATTAAAGGCATATCTAAAAGAAGGAGGAGATCCTATGAATTGGAATCTCGCTCAATCTAATACGATTCCTCTTCCTGATGAAATGTCTGCATGGGTAATTGAGGGTGCTCTTCGGAGTATTGATCAAATTGTTTATGGATACTATGATATTAACCATGATGGAGTGAATGAACTGTTTATCGGTACAAGAGGGACTGATGGACAGATTTATGTGACCGAGCTTTACTATCTGAATAATGGACAGCCCAATCGAATTGCTGAATCGTTCGTTGCAAGTGGTGGCGGTGCACGTAGTGGATTTATAGTGTATGAAGATGGTAGCATTGTTTCGATGGTGTGGAGTTCTGCGTCTGGACTAGGAACGGTAACACACTATCGATTACCTTCAGGAGGACAAGGAAATGCTTCTGTCGTATCTGAGATAGCAGATTATCAAGTGATAGGCAATTCCCAAAAAGTTTCAGATATATTAGAGATTACAGCTTCAGAGTTGAGCTTGCCAACTATCATTTGGAACAATTTTGAATAATGAAAGAAAGTAAAAAACATGCTCCACCATATTGAAATCAATGTGTCAAATCTCGCAAACAGTCGTCTCTTTTATGATAAACTCTTTGCGGATTTGGGCTACGAGCTCTATCAAGAATGGGAAAAGGGCTTTAGCTATCGCTATCAAAGCACCTATCTAGTCTTTGTTCAGACTGAGGAAACCTATCTCACCCCGACCTATCACAGGAAGCAAACAGGACTGAATCACCTCGCTTTTTGCCTTCCAAAGAAGGACCAGGTCGATGCCTTACGTGAGCGCCTGAAATCAGACGGTGTCACCCTACTGTACGATGACCACTACCCGCACGCCGGAGGAGCTGACCACTACGCAGTCTTCTTTGAAGATCCGGATAGGGTCAAGTTGGAAGTGGTAAAGGAACTATAAGTTAATTTTGGAGGATATTATGGCTAATAGGCTAAAAACAATGTTGAAAGTAGAAAAAAATTCATCTAATAAGTGTTATTGGCTGAATAGTGTGGATGATTATAATAAAGTCTTTAATCATCAGTTACAAAATATTAGTAAAGATAGTAGAAAAAATTTACTTTATAATTTGAAATATCTTGAATATTTACAATTACAATTGGATGAATTAGTTTTAGATTCAGTTATAGAAAAAATGATTTGGAAAAATTATATTATAATAGCTTATTCTGTTATTGAGCTAATTTTTCAAGAAAAAGCTGGTACACTTGATTTTGGTAAAAAAGCTCTTGATAAAGTAATAAAAGAAAATTCTCTAGATTTAACAAAGGAACAAATAGATATTATACAGAATAATCGAAAGTTAAGGAATAGAGTTCATTTACTTGTTAAATCTGAAGATGTAGATACGGATTGGTTTGCTTTTAATAAGGAAGAATATTTGACAATGAAATCAATGTTATTTAGTATTTTATCAAGTTCTAAAGTATCTAATACAGAATATCACAAATATATTGAGTTTTTAAAATAATTTAAGGAGAAACTAATGTCAAAAGAATTATCACCAAAATACAATCCAGCCGAGGTTGAGGCTGGTCGTTATGCCAAATGGCTGGAGGCAGATGTCTTTAAGCCGTCAGGAGATGCAGAAGCAAAACCTTACTCCATCGTGATTCCACCGCCAAACGTGACCGGGAAACTCCACCTTGGACACGCTTGGGACACAACGCTTCAAGATATCATCATCCGCCAAAAACGCATGCAGGGCTTTGATACCTTGTGGTTGCCAGGTATGGACCATGCTGGTATCGCAACCCAGGCCAAGGTTGAAGAGCGCTTGCGCGAGCAAGGCATTACTCGCTATGATCTAGGTCGTGAGAAATTCCTCGAAAAAGTTTGGGAATGGAAAGACGAATACGCTGCTACCATTAAGGAGCAATGGGGCAAAATGGGCTTGTCGCTTGACTATTCACGTGAGCGTTTCACCCTTGATGAGGGCTTGTCAAAGGCAGTCCGCAAGGTCTTTGTGGACTTGTATAAAAAAGGCTGGATTTACCGTGGGGAATTCATCATCAACTGGGATCCGGCAGCCCGCACGGCACTTTCTGATATTGAGGTAATCCACAAGGATGTCGAGGGCGCTTTCTACCACATGAACTACATGCTTGAGGACGGCTCTCGTGCGCTTCAAGTTGCGACAACTCGTCCTGAGACCATGTTTGGAGATGTTGCGGTTGCGGTCAATCCAGAAGATCCACGCTATAAGGACTTGATTGGGCAAAACGTTATCTTGCCGATTGTTAATAAAGCTATTCCAATTGTAGCCGATGAACATGCGGATCCAGAATTTGGAACAGGGGTCGTAAAAATCACTCCTGCCCATGATCCAAATGACTTCCTCGTGGGTCAACGCCACAATCTCCCACAAGTCAATGTCATGAACGATGATGGAACCATGAATGACTTGGCTGGTGAATTTGCAGGCATGGACCGTTTTGAAGCTCGCAAGTCTGTCGTTGCCAAATTAGAAGAGCTTGGAGTCTTGGTGGAAATCGAAAAACGGGTGCATTCTGTCGGTCACTCTGAGCGTAGCGGAGCTGTTGTAGAGCCACGTTTGTCCACCCAATGGTTTGTTAAAATGGATGAACTGGCTAAAAACGCCATTGCCAACCAAAATACAGACGACGAAGTTAAATTCTACCCACCACGTTTCAACGATACCTTCCTTCAATGGATGGAAAATGTTCACGACTGGGTAATCTCTCGTCAGCTTTGGTGGGGACATCAGATTCCTGCTTGGTACAATGCGGAAGGGGACATCTATGTCGGTGAAGAAGCGCCAGCAGGTGACGGTTGGACCCAAGACGAAGATGTACTTGATACTTGGTTCAGCTCAGCCCTTTGGCCGTTTTCTACCATGGGCTGGCCAGATGAGGACAGCGCAGACTTCAAACGCTACTTCCCAACCTCAACCCTTGTAACAGGCTACGACATCATCTTCTTCTGGGTATCACGGATGATTTTCCAATCCCTTGAATTTACAGGCCGTCGCCCATTTGAAAATGTCTTGATTCACGGTTTGATTCGAGATGAAGAAGGTCGGAAGATGTCTAAATCACTCGGTAACGGAATTGATCCAATGGATGTCATTGACCAGTACGGAGCAGACAGTCTTCGTTGGTTCTTGTCAAACGGTTCAGCACCAGGGCAAGATGTCCGCTTTAGCTACGAGAAAATGGATGCCAGCTGGAATTTCATCAATAAAATCTGGAATATTTCCCGCTACATTCTCATGAATAATGAAGGCTTGAGTCTTGCGGATGCGCGTGAAAATATCGCAAAAGTAGCAAGTAGTGAGACTGGAAATGTGACAGACCGCTGGATTCTCCATAACCTCAATGAGACTATTGCCAAGGTCACTGAAAACTTTGACAAGTTTGAGTTCGGTGTGGCTGGTCATATCCTCTACAATTTCATCTGGGATGAATTTGCAGACTGGTATGTCGAGTTGACTAAGGAAGTGCTCTACAGAGACAATGAGGAAGAAAAAGTCATGACGCGCTCTGTGCTTCTGTACACTTTGGATCAAATCTTGCGCCTGCTTCACCCAATCATGCCATTTGTGACCGAGGAAATCTTTGGCCAAATCTCAGAAGGCAGCATTGTCACAGCAAGCTATCCACTTGTTCGCCCTGAGTTTGAAAATGTAGCAGCGGCAAATGGTGTAGAAGCGCTGAAAGACGTGATTCGTGCCGTGCGTAATAGCAGAGCAGAAGTCAACGTTGCCCCAAGCAAGCCAATCACGCTCTTGATCAAGCCGACAGATAGCCAATTAGAAGCATTCTTCAAGGCTAATGTTAACTACATCAAACGCTTCACAAATCCAGAGCATTTGGAAATTGACGCAAGCCTAACCGCACCTGAACTTGCCATGTCAAGCGTCATCACCGGAGCAGAAATCTATCTACCACTTGCAGACCTGCTCAATGTGGACGAAGAATTGGCCCGTCTTGAAAAAGAACTCGCCAAATGGCAGAAAGAGCTCGACATGGTCGGCAAAAAACTCGCCAACGAAAAATTCATCGCAAACGCCAAACCAGAAGTCGTCGAAAAAGAACGAGCAAAACAACTCGACTACCAAACCAAATACGACGCCACCATCGCACGGATTGACGAGATGAAGAAGTTGGTGAAATAAAGGAGAGAAAAATATCTTCGATAGGTGATTTAGAAATAGTAATTTCTTTTTACTATAATTTGAGGAGTATGAAGATAGTGAGCTATTAAGTCACAACTGGAAAACGTTCTATATATCAATACAAGAAAACATTGATAAATTAAGTATGAAAACCAAGCCAAAGTTAAGCTTGGTTTTTTATTACCCAATGTGATACATATCAGGTGATGATCATAGGCAAGTATTTGGAATGAGGAGAGAAGTTCTTCGAGCGATATTAAGAATATATTTTTTAGGTAAGTAAATGGAGTGAATCAACAGATAAAAAATAGTCACAATTAGGAAAAGTGTATAATTTTAAGATTCCCTATAATGCAAAAGCTATAAAGGCTTGTTTATTCAAAATGAAGTTTATTAAAAATATAGAAATTTTAGGCAAAAATCAGCTGAAAATTAGACAGAATGCCTAAAAATAGACAAAAAACAGGTGATTTTGGATATATTTCTCAGTAAAAAACTACAATAAATATACATGAATAATATACAAATGATTGCACAAGATGAAAAGATTTAAAAAAAGGGGGGTAGCTAAAAAACCGCTATAAATAGTCGGAAAAATGAGTGTTATTTCTTGACCAAAAGAGAATAGTTCGGTATAATTATCAACATAGGTTTCTATAAAACTAGAGATAGGTTAACTAGACTCCTATATTAACCTGTACAAAGTTACATGGAAATACAGAAATCAGGAGGAACACATGTTTTTCAAAAAACAACAGCGATTTTCAATTCGTAAGTTTACGATTGGTGCCTGCTCGGTCCTTTTGGGAACGGCAATCGTAGCCAGCGTAGACCAAGCGAAAGCTGATCAAGTTGTACCTGCTTCTACAGAAGTATCATCTACTGATGAGAAAGCTGTGGCAGAAGTTACAACGCCTGCTGCGACGACAGCTGAGTCTACCGTAGCAGAAACTGCTCCAGCTTCAGAAGCAGCATCTGAAGCTACATCAACAACAGCAAGCACAGAAAGTGCTGCACCAAAAGTAGAGGAAACTTCAACAGCGAACTCTACTGCTGCATCAACTGCTCCAGCAACATCAACAGCAAGCTCTGCTGTTGCATCAGCTGCTCCAGCAGTAGCGACTTCAGAAGTGGCAACTACACCTGCACCAGCAGCAGTTGCGCCAACAACTTCTGCAACAACAGCTGCGACTTCAGAAGCAGCATCTGAAGCTGCAACTCCAGAAGTATCTGCACCAAAAGACACGTTGACAGCAGCAAAAGCTCAAGAAGTGGAAGCAATCAACGCTTACTCTCTTCTTTCAGAAGAGTTGAAAGCTAGCTACATCGCTCGCTTGAACGAAGCGACTGATGCTGCTGCTTTGGAACTCATCTCAAAAGAAGCAAAACGTGCACAAAAACGTGCTGAATCTTTCCCTAAAGAAGGTCAACCAATTCCAACTGGAACAGGTTTCCGTGCGGAAACTCCAAATGCGGATGAAGTTTTAGATACAACTGGCTTTACGCAATTAAATCGTTTCAGTAACAAAGAGGGCGTCTTCTATGTCCAAAAATCTGGTACGGTTAACGGTGGGCAATCTGATACAGATAAAGTAACTACTATTTATGAAATCGACACTAAAACAGGTAACATTGTTCCTGTTTCTAAAGATGACTTTGTAAGTGGTGGTACTCTCTATGAACACCTTGAAAAATTATCAACTGATCAAGGATTTGTAGACTCAGCAGCTGGTAAACGTGCTGGTTATAAAGTAATCAATGCTCTAGGTTTGTCAAATGATGGTCGCCATGCCTATGCTCTAGGGATTACGTCAAACATCAATGTTGATGACCGTACTACTATCAACGGAATTTATAGTTACGATACAGAGACTCAAAAATGGAGTCTTGCAAGTAACTCAAATGACTGGGCTGACGGTATGGCGGTTATGAAAACCAATGCTTGGACAGCCGGTGCAGTTAATCCTAAAGATGGTAAATACTACTTTGGTACTTTGACGCTTAAGTCTGATCCTGCTTTCTCACAAGTAGCACCACGTGATGATGCTGCTTATAAAGCTGCAAGAGACAATGGCACATTTGACCTTTACTTCCGTATGTGGTCATTTGACCCAGCGACTGGTAAAGTGGAAAATGCTGGTTACATTGATACTGGTCTTATGAAATCAGGTAAGTTTGATACAAGTGAAACATACTTTAACGCAGCTGGAGAAAGCTATGTAGTTGGTAACGATATTGCCTTCGATACAGATGGTAACTTCAAGTTGATTTTGAACCAGTTCAACACGTCTAACTACTTTGTTTACGAAGAAAATAAAGCTGCGTTTGATGCAGCAGCGTCTCAAAATAATAAATATGCTGCTCACAATGGTACGTTATCAAATGCGATTCCAATCGTAACAGACGTTACAACTATTAATACAGGTGGTAACTCACCAGAAGAAATAGCGGCAGCAACGGCAGCAGCTCAGAAAGAAAATGCTGCAACGACAGGGGGACTTGCGGTTGATGCGAATGGAGATCTCTTCTTCCATAGCCGTCAAGGTAAAGTCGGAGTTATCAAGGAAGATCTATCTTACGGTGGTATCCTTAAAAATGTTGTAGCACCAGTTGGTACACAAACATGGGGAGACGCTGCAAGTATCCGTGGTTCAGTTGGTATGGGTAATGTTTACCGTGAATACTACATCACAGGAGATACAGAACATCCAGAAAAGAACGGTACTATCTTGGCTGGTACTATCGGTACAATCGTAGATGGTAAATTTGTTCCAACTCTTGATACAACAGATGGTACAGATGACATTGAAAAAGACCAAGCTCTTTACCATGAGTATGATGCCACAGTAGGACGTCCACAAGCGATCCGTGCAGCAGATGGTACAGTGTACGAATACGTAGGTGTGAAAGCTGATTCAGACCCAGAAAAAGGTGAGGTTAAGAAAGACGACCAAACTGTTAAGTATGAATACACACCAAAAGCTGTAACTGGTAATGTTGTCGTTACATACGTTGATGTAAACGGTAAGGAACTCAAGGCTCAAGTTGATGATGAGAGAAATGCAGATGTAAATACTCCTTACAACACAGATGTAGATCGTAAGCTAGATGTTATCCGTACAGCAGACGGCAAACTTTATGAAATTGTACCTGCTAGCGATACTGACTATAAAGTAGGTCCAGTAGATGCTAATGGTCACTTGAAATCATCAGCTCCAACAACTGGTACAGTTGAAGTTGGTACTAAGACTGTTACTTACGTATACCGTGAAGTTACAAACCCAACTGGTGACGTAATTCTTCACTATGTAGATACAAAAGGTAACGAACTTCTACCAAACCACCACAATTCTGATGACAAACCAGTAGGTGAAAAATATACAGTTACAAATCCTGAAAAACCAGAAAAGATTGAAAAAGACGGTGTTGTTTACAAGAAAGTTGAAACATCAACAACTGGTAAAGTTGGCGATAAGACAATTGCGACTGAAAATGTAACAACTTCTGAAACTGGTGATATCATCGAAGGTACCCAAAACATTGTCTACGTTTACAAACCAGTCGGATCTGTTGTGATTCACTATGTAAACACCAAAGGTCAAGTCATCAAAGAAGAAGTCAAAGACATCACTGAAGGTGATATTGACACTCGTTACGATGCAGCAGACAATAAAGAATCTGCAGATGAAAAACCAAATACAATCACTAAAGACGGTGTAACTTACAACTTCAAAGAAGTATCAACTACAAATACTGTTGGTGGTACAACGGTTGTAACAACTAACCCTACAAACGTCGTAGGTGGACAAACTGGTAACATCGTTCCAGGAACAACTCATGTTATCTACGTGTATGATGAGGAAGTGAAACCAGAAGAACCAGTTAAAAAAGGTTCAGTAGTGGTTAACTACATCGATACAGAAGGTAACCCACTTGGAACTCAACAAGACGTTGCTAAAGACCAACCAGTTGGTGATAGATATGATTCTACAACAGAAGCATTGAAACCAAAAGAAATCAAAGTTGGTGACAAGACTTACGTCCTTGCTCCAGCAGATACTTATGGCGACCGTGTAGTTGATAACAACAACCACTTGGTAGGTTCAGATGCAGTTGTCGGCGATGTTACTGAAACAACTAAGACTGTAACATATGTCTACAAACTTAAAGAAGAGCCACAACCAGAAGCACCTAAAGGATCAGTTGTTGTTCACTATGTAAACGAAGCTGGTGAAGTGATTAAGTCTGTTTACAATGATACAACTGATGGAGCAGTTGGTACTGACTTTAATGCAGCAGATGATAAACTAGAAAAACCAGATGAAATCACTTTCGGTGGTAAGACATACGAGTTCAAAGAAGTTTCTGCAACTCCAAAAGTTGGAGATAACACAGTTGTCACTACTGACGCTGTAAATAAAGTCTTCTTCTCACCAACATCTGGTGGTACTGTTGTCGAAGGAACAACTCACGTTGTCTATGTATATTCTGAAAAAACACCAGAAACAGTTAAACCTGAAGAGCCAACAGATCCAGCTACACCAGGTGGAGAGGTAACAGCTCAATACTTCGTAGAAGGTACTGCAACTCGTCTTTACGAAGATCCATCAGTTGAAAAAGATACTGTTGTCAAAGAAAAAGACACACCAGTAGATACACCATACGGTGATACACCACCAGTAGTCTTGACAGACAAAGATGGTAACCTTTACGACTTGGTGAAAAACCCAGACGGTACTCCAAAACTTAAAGAAGGATCATCACCACAAGACGGTAAAGTAACGGAAGAAGCACAAGTAATCCAATACGAGTACAAGAAACGTGAAACACCAGAAGAAGATCCAAAACCAACTCCAGATCCAGTAGGTTCAGTTGTTGTTCACTATGTAAATGAAGAGGGTGTTGTCATCCAATCTTCATACAAAGATACAACAGATGGTAAAGTAGGTTCAAAATACG
Organism: Streptococcus pneumoniae; assembly: GCA_040719455.1. Lineage (NCBI taxonomy): Bacteria > Bacillati > Bacillota > Bacilli > Lactobacillales > Streptococcaceae > Streptococcus > Streptococcus pneumoniae. The sequence continues at coordinate 146,054 of JBFDTN010000001.1, forward strand.
ATACTAAAGAAACTTCACTTGAAAAACCAAAAGAAATCACTTTCGATGGTAAAACTTATGAATTGGTACGTGTATCTGATTCAAATACAGTTGGCGGTAAAGAAATCGTTAAGACTGACGATAAGAACATCGTAACAGCTAAAGAATCAGGTGATGTTGTTGAAGGAACTACAAACGTTATCTATGTTTACAAACTTAAAGAAGAAGTTCCACCAACACCAACTCCGGATCCAGTTAAACCAGGTGGTGAAGTATCCGCTCAATACTTCGTAGAAGGAACAGAAACTCGTCTTTACGAAGATCCAGCTGTTCAAGAAGACACAGTTGTCAAAGAAAAAGACACACCAGTAGGAACAGAGTACAAAGATACTCCTCCAGCAGTCTTGACAGATGGAACAGATATCTATGACTTGGTGAAAAACCCAGACGGTACTCCAAAACTTAAAGAAGGATCATCACCACAAGACGGTAAAGTAACGGAAGAAGCACAAGTAATCCAATACGAGTACAAGAAACGTGAAACACCAGAAGAAGATCCAAAACCAACTCCAGATCCAGTAGGTTCAGTTGTTGTTCACTATGTAAATGAAGAGGGTGTTGTCATCCAATCTTCATACAAAGATACAACAGATGGTAAAGTAGGTTCAAAATACGATACTAAAGAAACTTCACTTGAAAAACCAAAAGAAATCACTTTCGATGGTAAAACTTATGAATTGGTACGTGTATCTGATTCAAATACAGTTGGCGGTAAAGAAATCGTTAAGACTGACGATAAGAACATCGTAACAGCTAAAGAATCAGGTGATGTTGTTGAAGGAACTACAAACGTTATCTATGTTTACAAACTTAAAGAAGAAGTTCCACCAACACCAACTCCAGATCCGGTTAAACCAGGTGGTGAAGTATCCGCTCAATACTTCGTAGAAGGAACAGAAGATCGTCTTTACGAAGATCCATCAGTTGAAAAAGATACTGTTGTCAAAGAAAAAGACACACCAGTAGATACACCATACGGCGATACACCACCAGTAGTCTTGACAGACAAAGATGGTAACCTTTACGACTTGGTGAAAAACCCAGACGGTACTCCAAAACTTAAAGAAGGATCATCACCACAAGATGGTAAAGTAACGGAAGAAGCACAAGTAATCCAATACGAGTACAAGAAACGTGAAACACCAGAAGAAGATCCAACACCAAAACCAGAAGCACCTAAGGGTTCAGTAGTCGTTAAATACGAAGACGAAGAAGGTAATGAGATCAAGAAACCGGTAGAGGATACTCCAAATTCACCAGTAGACACACCTTACAATACAATTGATAAGCGTGATGAGAAGATTGAAGTTCCAAATCCAAACGATCCTGAAAATCCAACAACTGTTTACTATCTATCTAAAGAAGAACCAAAAGAAGGTTCAGACCCAGAAGATGGTAAAGTTAAAGAAGGCGTAAGCACTGTAACTTATGTGTACAAGAAAGCTGGATCAGTTATCGTTCACTATGTAGACGAAGCTGGTAACACACTTGCAGACGATCAAGTTGCGAAGAAAGACGCTAAAGAAGGTACTGAGTACGACACAACTACAACAACTCTTCGTCCATCAACAATTACTACTAAAGATGGTAAAGTGTATGAGCTTGTACCAGCAGGTGATTACAAAGCAGGTAAAGTTGATGAAGTTGGTCACTTGACAACAACAGACGCTGTTAGCGGTGAGGTTGTATCTGATAAGACTAAAGAAATCACTTATGTCTACAAGTTGAAACCAGAAACTCCTCCAACAGAAGAGCCAGGCAAGTACATCCCTTACGTACCAAACGATCCTGAAAATCCAGATCCAAAAGATCCAAAACCAGGTATCGACATCCCAACAGTTCCTTATGATGAAACTCCGGAAAATCCATACGATGATCCACGCTTGCCAAATGTACCAGGCTATGTACCAGTAGATCCAAACGATCCAGATGGTAAAGAGCCACTTAAACCGGTAGATCCAAACGATCCAACGAAAGGTTACATCCCACCAACACCAACAGATCCTAAAGAAACTCCAGTAGTTTACGTTAAAGCAGGAAATGTTATCGTTAAGTATGTAAACGAAAATGGTGATGAAATCAAAGATGAAGTCTATGATGAGCGTAACCAACCAGAAGGTAAAGACTACGATACAAAAGTAGACAACCGCCCAGGTAAGATTGTTGGTAAAGATGGTAAAGTATATGAGCTTGTACCAGCAGACAAATATCCAGTTGGTGAGGTAGATAAAGACGGTCACTTGACAACTTCAGATGATGTTACTGGTGACGTTGTAGGTGGTGAAGATAAGACTGTTGTTTACGTTTACCGTGAAGTGAAGGAAGCTCCAACGACTCCTCCAACTGAGGAACCAGGTAAGTACATTCCTTACGTACCAAACGATCCTGAAAATCCAGATCCAAAAGATCCAAAACCAGGTATCGACATCCCAACAGTTCCTTATGATGAAACTCCGGAAAATCCATACGATGATCCACGCTTGCCAAATGTACCAGGCTATGTACCAGTAGATCCAAACGATCCAGATGGTAAAGAGCCACTTAAACCAGTAGATCCAAACGATCCAACGAAAGGTTACATCCCACCAACACCAACAGATCCTAAAGAAACTCCAGTAGTTTACGTTAAAGCAGGAAATGTTATCGTTAAGTATGTAAACGAAAATGGTGATGAAATCAAAGATGAAGTCTATGATGAGCGTAACCAACCAGAAGGTAAAGACTACGATACAAAAGTAGACAACCGCCCAGGTAAGATTGTTGGTAAAGATGGTAAAGTATATGAGCTTGTACCAGCAGGTGATTACAAAGCAGGTAAAGTTGATGAAGACGGTCACTTGACAACTTCAGATGATGTTACTGGTGACGTTGTAGGTGGTGCAGATAAGACTGTTGTTTACGTTTACCGTGAAGTGAAGGAAGCTCCAACGACTCCTCCAACTGAGGAACCAGGTAAGTACATTCCTTACGTACCAAACGATCCTGAAAATCCAGATCCAAAAGATCCAAAACCAGGTATCGACATCCCAACAGTTCCTTATGATGAAACTCCGGAAAATCCATACGATGATCCACGCTTGCCAAATGTACCAGGCTATGTACCAGTAGATCCAAACGATCCAGATGGTAAAGAGCCACTTAAACCAGTAGATCCAAACGATCCAACGAAAGGTTACATCCCACCAACACCAACAGATCCTAAAGAAACTCCAGTAGTTTACGTTAAAGCAGGAAATGTTATCGTTAAGTATGTAAACGAAAATGGTGATGAAATCAAAGATGAAGTCTATGATGAGCGTAACCAACCAGAAGGTAAAGACTACGATACAAAAGTAGACAACCGCCCAGGTAAGATTGTTGGTAAAGATGGTAAAGTATATGAGCTTGTACCAGCAGGTGATTACAAAGCAGGTAAAGTTGATGAAGACGGTCACTTGACAACTTCAGATGATGTTACTGGTGACGTTGTAGGTGGTGCAGATAAGACTGTTGTTTACGTTTACCGTGAAGTGAAGGAAGCTCCAACGACTCCTCCAACTGAGGAACCAGGTAAGTACATTCCTTACGTACCAAACGATCCTGAAAATCCAGATCCAAAAGATCCAAAACCAGGTATCGACATCCCAACAGTTCCTTATGATGAAACTCCGGAAAATCCATACGATGATCCACGCTTGCCAAATGTACCAGGCTATGTACCAGTAGATCCAAACGATCCAGATGGTAAAGAGCCACTTAAACCAGTAGATCCAAACGATCCAACGAAAGGTTACATCCCACCAACACCAACAGATCCTAAAGAAACTCCAGTAGTTTACGTTAAAGCAGGAAATGTTATCGTTAAGTATGTAAACGAAAATGGTGATGAAATCAAAGATGAAGTCTATGATGAGCGTAACCAACCAGAAGGTAAAGACTACGATACAAAAGTAGACAACCGCCCAGGTAAGATTGTTGGTAAAGATGGTAAAGTATATGAGCTTGTACCAGCAGGTGATTACAAAGCAGGTAAAGTTGATGAAGACGGTCACTTGACAACTTCAGATGATGTTACTGGTGACGTTGTAGGTGGTGCAGATAAGACTGTTGTTTACGTTTACCGTGAAGTGAAGGAAGCTCCAACGACTCCTCCAACAGAAGAGCCAGGCAAGTACATTCCATTCATCCCAGTAGATCCTTCTAATCCGAACGATCCAACAGATCCACATGATCCAATCGATCCAAACACTGGTAAAGAAATTCCAACTCGTCCATACGATGAAAATCCAAACGATCCATCAGACGATCCACGCTTGCCAGATGTAGACGGTTATGTGCCGCTTGATCCAAACGATCCAAATAACACACCACTTAAACCAGTAGATCCAAACGATCCAACGAAAGGTTATATCCCACCAACACCAACTGATCCAAAAGAAACGCCAGTACCATACGTACCAGCAGGAACAGTTACAGTTCACTACGTGAACGAAGATGGTGACGTGATCAAAGATCCAACAGTTGATACACCGAAATCACCAGTTGGAACTAAGTACGACACGAACGAAAATGGTGAAGAGATTCCTAAGGAAATCACTACTGAAGATGGTAAAGTCTACGAACTTGTGAAAGTGAAAGACGGTGACAAACCAACTGGTGAAGTAGAACAAGGTAACACAGATGTTACTTACATCTACAAGTTGAAACCAACTACACCTCCACCAACTGAAACACCTAACAAGTACATCCCTTACATCCCAGTGGATCCATCTAACCCAACAGATCCTAAAGATCCGTTGAAACCAACAATTCCTGAAACTGGTAAAGATATCCCAACTGTACCATATGATGAAACTCCAGAGGATCCAACAAACAACCCACCATTGCCAGATGTAGATGGATATATCCCAGTAGATCCACAAGATCCAACTTCACCATTGAAGCCAAAAGATCCAAACGATCCAACTAAGGGATATGAGCCACCAAAACCAGTAGATCCTAAGAAAGATACTCCAGTACCTTATGTTCCAGCAGGAACAGTTACCGTTCACTATGTGAATGAAAAAGGTGAAGAAATCAAGGATCCAACAGTTGATACACCGAAATCACCAATTGGAACTCCATACAACACCAACGAAAATGGTAAGGAAATTCCTAAGACAATCACTGATAAAGATGGTAATGTTTACGAACTTGTGAAAGTGAAAGATGGTGACTCTGAAACTGGTAAAGTTACAAAAGGTAATACAAATGTTACTTACATCTACAAGTTGAAAGTGACAGAAGATCCAAAACCAAATGATGACAAGCCAGGTAACCCTACTCCAGATATGCCAGGACAACCAGGCAACCCTACCCCAGGTATGCCAGGACAACCAGGTAACCCTGCTGAGCCAGGTAAACCAGCTAAGGAAACTGTACCAATGTACATGAAGAACGGCGAAAGCTTGCCAAATACAGGTGATGCAGCTAGCCAAAGCGGATTAGTGTACGGTGCAGCAGCTCTTGGATTGACAGCTCTTCTTGCAGCAATGAAGAAGAAATCAGAAAACGAAGAATAATTCTTCAAAGGCTAGATTCTGATGGAAACGTCCAGTCAATTTAAGAAAGCTCGTCGCTTTACTTGCAAACACTGTGGTCGTATTGTAACCACCATTCAAGGAAACTTGGATAAGCGCACAACTTTCTGCAGTAGTATTTGCGGTCGTAGATATTGGCGTCATCCAGAAAGACGCCGCAAGCAAGAAGCAGCTAAGGCGAGTCATTAATCAGAAAACCAGTATCTTCGTAAGAAGATGCTGGTTTTTTGTATATGTTGAGTACTATTTTCAGGCACTTTGTCAACTGTAGTGGGTGAAGTATTATCCCATACGAGAGAGAATCAGATTGGTTCTCTCTTTTTGTATATTTAAAGCGATGAGAATTTTTGTTTTAAAGTTTTTGAAGTTTCGGAAACCGAAAGCTTGTCGTTTGATGTCTTTGATAAGTTTGTTAGTAGCTTCTAGCTTAGCGTTTGAATAAGGTAATTCAAGTGCATTGGTAATGTATTGTCTGTATTTGAGAAAGGTTGTAAAGACTGTTCTGAAAGTAGAATTCACAGTAGGTAAATAGTCTTCTATCAGTCCGAAGAAAGCCTCACTGTTCTTCTCTTGAAAATGGAACATCAAGAGTTGATAAAGGTCATAATAGTGCCTTAGTTCCTCTGACAAGTCTAAGGTTTTTTGAACTACTTCTCTAGGGGTTAAGGTTTGCCTAAAGGTTCGAGAATAAAAGAGTTTGTTAGAGAGTTTTCGGCTGTCCTTTTGGAGGATTCTCCAATGATGTTTCATAGCTCGATAAGGAAGGGAGCCCCTGTCATGGTTCTTCATAATGGCAATCCGAGTAGCCATCATAGCTCGGCTCAGGTGCTGAATAATATGAAAACGATCCAGAACAATCTTTGCTTTCGGGAATAAGAATTTAATGATAGGAATGTAGTTACCAGACATATCTACAGTTACGATTTTGACGTTTTCTCTCATCTCTCTCGTGTATTTGAGGAAGTAGTTTTTAATGGTTGTTTGCCGATTGTTCTCAAGAATAGTGATAATCTTTTTGGTTTGAAAATCCTGAGCGATAAATGCCAGCTTCCCCTTATTGCGTGAGAATTCATCCCAAGAGAGGATTTTAGGTAATTGTGAGAACTGTTCCTTGAAGGAGAATTGATTCAGTTTTCTCTGTACAACAGAGACAGAGATATGAAGTTTTCTAGCAATATCAGAGTTCGTTAGTTTTTCCGTATGTAGTTGAGTGATTTTATCCCAGACAGGTTGAGAAATTTGATGATGTTTCTTGACGAGAGGCGTTTGAGAAACAGATACACGTAGACAACACTTGCATTTAAAGCGGCGTTTTCTCAGTTTTAGAAGAGTAGGAAATCCTTGAAGATCGAGAATAGGAATAGAGGATTCTCGTTGGAAGTCATACTTTATCATCTTTCCTTGGCAGTGAGGACAAGGAGGAGCAGGATAATCTAAGGTTGCTTGAAGGAGGATATGGGATTTAACCTTGTAAGCAGAAGTGATGGTGATATTTTTATCTTTAATTCCGATAAGATTTGTGGTATTATTAAGTCGTTCCATATGATTCTTTCTAATGTGAGTTTCGTCGCTTTTCATTATAGATTATATGGGACTTTTTTTCTACACTGAAAAAGCCCTATAATCTCTTCAGTGGAAGTTACCCACTACAGAAATTATAGAGCCTATTTTCAGGAGTTTTTATATAAAAATCAAACTAGGACACAGACATTTAGCGCAGATAATGGTACACTAGAAAGGTATGTAAGAAAGAATCAAGCAAGGAGAAGTGAGATGATTACGAAAGAATTTGACACGATTGTCGCCATTTCGACGCCACTGGGAGAGGGGGCGATTGGGATTGTGCGCTTGTCTGGGACAGATAGTTTTAAGATTGCCCAAAAGATGTTTAAAGGTAAGGATTTGGAGAGCGTTCCTAGTCATTCTTTGAATTATGGGCATATTGTCGATACTCGAACTCATCAGGTTTTAGATGAAGTCATGGTGGGAGCGATGCGTTCTCCTAAGACCTTTACGCGTGAGGATGTGATTGAGATCAATACGCACGGTGGTATTGCCGTGACCAATGAAATCCTGCAGTTGGCGATTCGTGAGGGTGCCAGGATGGCAGAGCCAGGTGAGTTTACCAAGCGTGCCTTTTTAAATGGTCGTGTGGATTTAACGCAGGCTGAGGCGATTATGGACTTGATTCGTGCAAAGACTGATAAGGCGATGAATATTGCGGTTAAGCAGCTAGACGGCTCCTTATCTACCCTCATCAATGATACACGGCAGGAGATTTTAAATACCTTGGCGCAGGTTGAGGTCAATATCGACTATCCTGAGTATGATGATGTGGAAGAATTGACCACCAAGCTCTTACGGGAAAAGACAGCAGATTTTGAAGGGCTCTTGCGGAGTTTACTAGCCACGGCGAAGCGTGGAAAAATCTTGCGTGAAGGGATCTCGACAGCCATTATCGGTCGTCCTAATGTTGGAAAATCCAGTCTGTTAAACAATCTCTTGCGAGAAGACAAGGCGATTGTCACAGATATTGAAGGAACAACACGTGATGTGATTGAAGAATATGTCAATATCAAAGGTGTTCCGCTCAAGTTGATTGATACAGCAGGGATTCGTGAGACTGACGATGTGGTGGAAAAGATAGGAGTGGAGCGCTCGAGAAAAGCTCTTCAAGAGGCAGATTTGGTACTTTTGGTCTTAAATGCTAGTGAGCCATTGACAGTACAAGACAGGCAGCTTCTTGAGATTAGCGAGGCTAGCAATCGTATTGTCTTGCTCAATAAGATGGACTTAGAAAGTCAGATCGAGCGAGAAGAATTACCAGAGGATGTGATTGAGATTTCGGTGCTTAAGAACCAAAATATTGACCAAATCGAGGAAAAAATCAACGCTCTTTTCTTTGAAAATGCTGGTTTAGTAGAGCAGGATGCGACTTACTTGTCTAATGCTCGTCATATTTCCTTGATTGAGCAGGCGATTGAGAGTTTAGAAGCGGTTAATCAAGGGCTTGATATGGGCATGCCTGTTGATTTGGTGCAGGTGGATTTGACTAGAACATGGGAAATTTTAGGAGAAATCACAGGGGACGCAGCACCAGATGAGTTGATTACCCAGCTCTTTAGTCAATTTTGCCTTGGAAAATAACCTTAGGGTTTGGGACAAAAGTTCCGACTTCATTACGTTTCATAGATTTAACTGTTTGACGCAGTCTTGTCTGATTTGTAGAACGTTGATAAATCAACGTTTTATTAGAAGGAGCTAGCGAATTGCTCTTCGCTAGCCCTATTTCCAACCTTTCACAATTCTCAATTGTGAAAGCTAGTCAACCTTGCGGGGGTGGGAGTAAACTAATCCAGTGGATTAGTTTAGCCCGAACTTAGAAACAAGGGAGTGAGGAAAATCGATTTCTTCGAAATCACGATTGAGTCCCACTCCCTTTTTCTAGTTTAATCTGTAAGTAGGGAACATTTTGTTCTCCTTTTCTCTTTGTGGTATAATAAGACTATTGACATTGAAAGGACAGGACAATGAAAGCACTACAACATACACTAGAGGAGCGACTTGGGATTTCTTTTCAAGATGTGAGTTTGCTTGAAACAGCCTTTACCCATACCAGCTACGCCAATGAACACCGCCTCTTAAAAATTTCACACAATGAACGCTTGGAATTTTTAGGAGACGCTGTTCTGCAACTCTTGATTTCAGAATATCTTTACCATGCCTATCCGCATAAGCCTGAGGGTGATTTGTCGAAGCTCCGCTCGATGATTGTGCGTGAGGAGAGCTTGGCAGGATTTGCAAGGGATTGTCAGTTTGATACGTTTATCAAGCTAGGCAAGGGCGAAGAGAAATCTGGCGGTCGAAATCGCAATACGATTTTGGGCGATTTGTTTGAAGCCTTTTTGGGAGCCTTGTTATTGGATAAGGGAGTGGAGGCTGTCAAGGCTTTTCTCTACCAAGTGGTCATTCCAAAGGTCGAGTCAGGGGATTTTGAGCAGGTGACGGATTACAAGACCAAGCTCCAAGAGCTGTTACAGGTCAATGGAGATGTCGATATTCACTATCAAGTGACCAAGGAATTTGGTCCAGCTCATGCTAAGGAATTTGAAGTAGCAGTCTTGGTCAATCAGAAAAAAGTCGGTCAAGGTCAAGGGCGCTCAAAGAAAATGGCTGAGCAGGAAGCTGCCCGAAATGCAGTCGAGAAAGGATTGGGCGGATGTTCTTAAAGGAAATTGAAATTCAGGGCTTTAAATCCTTTGCGGATAAGACCAAGGTGGTCTTTGACCGTGGCGTGACAGCTGTGGTCGGACCCAACGGCTCTGGCAAATCCAATATCACGGAGAGCCTGCGCTGGGCACTGGGGGAATCAAGTGTCAAGAGCCTTCGCGGAGGCAAGATGCCAGATGTCATCTTTGCAGGGACCGAAAATCGCAAACCGCTCAACTATGCCTCTGTCACCGTGGTGCTGGACAATCAAGACCAATTTATCAAGGATGCGGCTTCTGAGATTCGAGTGGAGCGCCACATCTATCGCAATGGGGATAGTGAGTATAAGATTGATGGGAAAAAGGTTCGTCTGCGAGATATTCATGATTTATTTATGGATACGGGCTTGGGGCGTGATAGCTTTTCCATTATTTCTCAAGGAAAAGTCGAGGAGATTTTTAACAGTAAGCCTGAGGAACGTCGTGCGATTTTTGAAGAGGCAGCCGGTGTTTTAAAATACAAGACCCGCCGTAAAGAGACGGAGGCAAAGCTCACTCAAACGCAGGATAATTTAGACCGCTTAGAAGACATCATCTATGAGTTGGATAGCCAAGTGAAGCCCTTGGAAAAGCAGGCAGAAACGGCTCAGCGATTTTTAGACCTAGATGGTCAAAGAAAGGCTCTCTATTTGGATGTCTTGATTGCACAAATCAAGGATTACAAAGAGCGTCATCAAGCCGTGGAAGAGGAATTGGTAAAGCTCCAAGAGGATTTGGCACAATACTACCAAAAGCGTGAGAATCTGGAAGAGGAAAATCAGCGGCTCAAAGCAGAGCGCCAGCAACTCCAGGCTAAGATAGCTGATGATCAGGCTAGCTTGTTAGAATTGACCCGCTTGATTAGTGATTTAAAGCGGCAGATTGAAGTGGCGGAGCTAGAGAGTAGCCAAGCTGCGACAAATCGCAAAGAATTAGAAGAGCGCTTAGCGGCCTTAGCGGAAAAAGAAGAGCATACCAAGAAAGCAAGAAGAGAAAAAGAAGAGCGCTTAGCAAGCATTCGTCAGGATTTGACAGATGTAAAAGCCAAGCTCGTTCAACTAGAAGCAGAAAAAGCGACCTTTTCAGAAAATCCTGACCAAATCATCGAGCAGTTGCGTGAGCGTTTTGTCACTCTCATGCAGGAAGAAGCAGAGGTTTCTAATAGCTTGACGGCTCTATCTAGTCAAATGGAGCATGACTTGAAAGAATCGGCGAGTAAGCAAGACGAGTGGCGGCAGCTGCAAGACAGTCTCAAAAAAGCGCAGTCAGAAGAGAAAACGGCGACAGAAGACTTGGCGACAGCGACGGATGCCCTGCAAAAACTCTTAGCTGACTATAAAGAACAGCTCCAGACCTTAGAGCAGAAAAAAGTGCTCTATCAAAAAGAGCAACAGGCGATGTTTGATCAGATGGATGCTTTGAAAGGGAAGCAAGCACGCTTGAATAGTTTAGAAGCCATCTTGAAAAATCATAGCAACTTTTACGCTGGAGTGAAAAGTGTACTCCAAGAAAAAGAGCGCTTAGGCGGTATTATTGGGGCGGTTAGTGAGCATTTGACCTTTGATAGACGCTACCAAACAGCGCTTGAGATTGCAATGGGTGCAAGCAGCCAGCATATTATCGTAGAAGACGAGCTGGGAGCGACGCGGGCGATTGATTTTCTGAAGAAAAATCGTGCTGGTCGGGCGACTTTCTTGCCTTTAACGACCATTAAACCGCGTAGCCTAGCGGAACATCAAGAGATGAAGATCCGCTCCAGTCAAGGATTTCTTGGCTTAGCGAGTGAATTGGTGAGTTTTGAGGAACGTTTATCCAGCATTTTTCAAAACCTTTTAGGAACAACTGCGATTTTTGATACGATTGAGCATGCAAAAGCAGCAGCTGCACAGGTTCACTACCAAGTGCGTATGGTGACCTTAGATGGGACAGAATTGCGGACAGGTGGTTCCTATGCAGGTGGGGCAAACAGGAATCAGCAGACCATCTTTATCAAGCCTGAAATGGATGCTTTGCAGGCGGAGATTGAGATAGCTCAAAAGCAACTAGCAGATAAAGAGCAAGCGGTGGAGAGTTTACATATTGCGCTTACGCAAGCGACTGATTTGTTAGAGACTATCAAATCAAGTGGTGAAGAAGCAAGGCTCGCAGAGCAAAAGTCGAAAATGGCTTATGAGCAAGCTCGGCAGCAGGTGGAAGAATTAACAACCTTACTTGGCTTGCGAGAAAAGGATTTGCGTCCAGATAGGGCACAAGACCTTGCTTGCGACAAGGAAAAGCTAGAGAGACGCTTGCAGGAGATTCAAACTGAAAAAACTGCTATTGAGACAAACATTCAGCAAGTAAAGACCGATAAGCATGCTGTGGAGGAACGTCTGGAAAAGCTGGAGCAAGCCTTATCAAGTGTTCGAATTGAGATAGCAGACTTGCGCAGCCAAGAGCGGTATGAAGAAGCAGATTTAGCACGATTGGATGAGGATTTAGCCAGCTATCAAGGCGATAAGGACAGTTTGACTCATGCCCTTAAAGAGCGGGAGAAAGGGAATCTCAAGATTGATATAGCTGTCTTGGCAGAGCAGTTAGAAACCGCTCAGCAAGAAGAAATAGCCATTAAGCAACGAACCATTCGCTTAGGCTTTGAACGAGAGGACTTGGAAGGTCAGCTAGAGGACTTGGGTGCACGGTTTGAGCAGATTCGTAGCCAAAATGATAGCTTCATTCGTGCCCAAGCTAAAAGCGAAGCTGAAAAGGAAAAGGTGGTTGAACAACTTCGCAGGCTTCACACGAGTTTGAACGAAGATTATGCCCAAAGTTTTGAAGAAGCAAATCAAGTCGCAAGACACTTGGACAATCTGGAAGCGGCAGTGCAAGAGGTCAAGGACTTAGAAGGTCAGATTCGCCGATTAGGTCCTGTTAATGTGGATGCGATTGCGCAGTTTGAAGAAGTGAGCGGTCGCCTCACATTCCTCAATACCCAAAAAGAAGATGTCTTGTCTGCCAAGGCGCTTTTGATGGAGACGATTGAAGAGATGAATGACGAGGTCAAAGAGCGCTTTAAAGCTACATTTGAAGCCATTCGTGAGTCCTTTCAAGTGACCTTTAAGCAGATGTTTGGCGGTGGTCGGGCAGACTTGATTTTGACAGATCAGGACTTGCTCCATGCCGGGGTAGAAATTTCCGTGCAGCCACCAGGCAAGAAAATCCAATCGCTCAATCTCATGAGTGGGGGTGAAAAAGCCTTATCTGCTTTGGCGCTACTCTTTTCCATCATTCGGATCAAGACTATTCCTTTTGTGATTTTGGATGAGGTAGAGGCAGCTTTAGATGAAGCCAATGTCAAGCGTTTTGGAGATTACCTCAATCGCTTTGACAAGGAAAGCCAGTTTATCGTGGTGACCCACCGTAAGGGAACCATGGCAGCTGCGGACTCGATTTACGGAGTGACCATGCAGGAATCAGGCGTGTCAAAAATCGTCTCTGTAAAATTGAAAGATTTAGAAAGTATGTAGTATGGATATAAAATTAGTCGCAACAGATATGGACGGCACCTTCTTAGACAGTAAGGGGCAGTTTGATTTGGAGCGCTTAAAAGATGTACTCGCACGCTTCAAAGAAAAAGACATGCGCTTTGCAGTTGCTAGTGGACGCGGGCTCTTGTCTTTGGAAAAACTCTTTGAAGAGGTGCGAGAGGAGATTATTTTTATTGCTGAAAATGGCAGTGTTGTGGAATATCAAGGTAAGACCTTGTATGAGGCAACCATGCCCAAGGATTTTTACCTAGCGACGTTTGAGAAGCTCAAAGAATGTCCGTATGTGGATGTGAACCAGCTCTTATTAACAGGTAGAAAAGGCTGCTATGTCCTAGAGACGGTTGATCCGACCTATCTAGCTTTTAGCAGACATTACAATGAAAATATTCAGACTGTGGCAAGTTTGGCAGATATTCGTGACGATATTTTCAAATTCACCACGAATTTTACCAAAGAGACGGTAGTAGCTGGGGAAAACTGGGTCAATGAGCATGTGACAGGTGTCAAGGCGATGACGACAGGCTATGCTTCGATTGATATTGTCCTTGAACAGGTGGATAAGGGGGTAGCGATTGTGGCGCTGGCTGATGCGCTAGGCATTTCCTTAGAGCAGGTGATGGCTTTTGGGGATAACCTCAATGATTACCACATGATGCAGGTTGTGGGCAATCCCATTGCCCCTGAAAATGCACGACCAGAGATTTTAGAGCTGGCAAAAGAAGTGATTGGGCACCACGATGCCCAGTCGGTCATGACGTATATGGAGGGATTATGATGGCAGATATTCGATTGATTGCCTTGGATTTAGATGGTACCTTGCTCAATTCAGAGAAAAAGATTTCTGAGCGAAATCTCGCTGCGCTAAGAGCAGCACGAGAAAAAGGTGTGAAGATTGTACTGACAACAGGGCGTCCGCTCAAGGCGATGGAATTTTTCTTGACAGAGTTGGGCTTGGCTGATCAAGAAGATGAGTACACAATCACCTTTAATGGTGGTTTGGTGCAGAGAAATACTGGAGAAATCTTGGATAAGACCGTCTTTTCTTATGATGATGTGGCACGCATTTTTGAAGAGACAGATAAACTAGGTCTGCCTTTAGATGCTATCTCAGACGGTACTGTTTATCAAATCAAGGCTGACCAAGAGTCGCTTTACGGGACTTGCAACCCAACTTTGAATTTTGAATCTGTTGATTTTTCCGACCTTTCAAGTCAACAAACCTATAACAAGTGTGTGACGGCATATACGCCAGAGATTCTTGACGCAGGGATTGAAAAGATTTCGAAAGACTTGTTTGACAAATACGAGATTTTCAAATCACGGGATATTCTCTTAGAATGGTCGCCAAAGAATGTCCATAAGGCAAATGGCTTGGAGAAGTTGATTGCTCATCTAGGACTTGAACGAACTCAAGTCATGGCTTGCGGTGATGAGGCAAATGATTTGTCCATGATTGAGTGGGCAGGGCTAGGTGTTGCCATGGGAAATGCCGTAGAAGAAGTCAGGGCAGTAGCCAAAGTAACAACCCCTATGACCAATGACCAAGATGCCGTGGCTTGGGCGATTGAAGAGTATGTACTAAAGGAGGTGTAGCATGGGCTTATTTGACCGCCTATTTGGCAGAAAAAAAGAAGAACCAGCTGAAGAAGTCTTACCTGAGGAAGTGGTCGCTGAAGAAGCACTTAAAAGCCTAGAAGGAGACATGACTCCGCACAATGAAGAAATCACCAATCAAGACTCGTCTGACAGTATGAAAGAAGTGCCAACAAGTCAGGAATCCTCAGAAATAAGTGAACTAGAAAGTTTGGATGAGCAAGATGGCAATATGACGGAGGAAATTTCTTCTGAACCTGAAATCCTTGCAGACCGCACAGAAAATCAAGACACGCAGCCAAAAACAGACTCTTCTCAAAACTCTGACCTTGAGGATTACTATGCGGATTTACAGGCTCGCATTGCGAAAGCTCGTGTGGAATACGCCTCAAAACCTGCAGTCGTAGAAGAAACAACAGCTGAGCCAGTGCCAGTAGTGGAGGCAGAGTCAGAGACTGTTCAAGACAAGTACGAGCGCAGTTTACGCAAAACTCGCAAAGGATTTGGGGCGAAGCTCAACGCCTTCTTTGCCAATTTTCGAACGGTCGATGAGGAATTCTTTGAGGAGTTGGAAGAACTCCTTATCACCAGTGACGTTGGGGTGCAGGTCGCGTCTACCTTGACCGAAGAATTGCGCTACGAGGCTCGCTTGGAAAATGCCAAAAAACCAGAGGTGCTTCGTCAGGTCATCATTGAAAAGTTGGTCGAGCTCTATGAAAAAGATGGCACTTACAATGAAAAAATTCAGCTAAAAGACGGATTGACAGTCATGCTGTTTGTTGGTGTCAATGGCGTTGGGAAAACGACTTCTATTGGAAAATTAGCTTATAAATACAAGGCAGAAGGCAATAAAGTCATGCTTGTTGCAGCAGATACCTTCCGTGCAGGAGCTGTGGCGCAGTTAGTTGAGTGGGGCAATCGAGTGGGTGTCCCCGTGGTGACAGGTCCTGAGAAATCAGATCCAGCTAGTGTCGTCTATGATGGCATGGAGCGTGCCAAGGAAGAAAATGTGGATATTCTCTTGATTGACACCGCAGGACGCTTGCAAAATAAGGACAATCTCATGGCAGAGTTAGAGAAGATTGGACGGATCATCAAGCGAAGTGATGAGACAGCTCCGCATGAAACCTTCCTCGCACTGGACGCTTCAACAGGACAAAATGCTCTTGTTCAGGCAAAGGAATTTTCAAAAATCACACCGCTCACAGGAATCGTCTTAACCAAGATTGATGGAACTGCGCGTGGGGGTGTTGTTCTTGCAATTCGTGAGGAGTTGGATATTCCTGTCAAGCTCATCGGTTTTGGCGAGAAGATGGATGACATCGGTGAATTTAGCTCAGAAAACTTTATGAAAGGCTTATTAGAAGGTCTAATCTAGCTAGAGAGACTCTCTTTTTCGATATGGAAAAGAGAGTTTTTTGATTTCTTTAGAAAATCATGCAGAAAGTTCCCTCATCATCCGAATTTTTGCTATAATAGACTCATGAAACAAAGAGAAAAACAATCCAATTATGAATTATTAGTCGCTCAATTAGAAGCCTTGTTGGAAGGCGAGACCAATCCCTTGCCAAATTTATCCAATGCAAGTGCGCTTTTAAAACAGGCTCTTCCTAATTCTGTATTTACAGGTTTTTATTTGTATGACGGAGTTGAATTACTACTTGGACCTTTCCAAGGTGGGGTGTCCTGCGTCCATATTCCTCTAGGAAAAGGGGTTTGCGGAGAAGTTGCAGAAAAAGAGGAGACCATGATTGTCCCTGATGTCCGTGAACATGCCAATTATATCGCATGTGACAGTGCAGCCCGTAGTGAAATTGTCGTGCCAATGGTGAAAGATGGTCAGCTCATTGGAGTTTTAGATCTTGATTCCCATGTCGTTGCTGATTATGATGAGCTTGACCAAGCTTACTTGGAACGTTTTGTAGCGATTTTACTTGAGAAAACAAACTGGGACTTTTCAATGTTTGGAGAAAATCGCTAATGTATCAAGCCCTTTATCGCAAGTACCGTAGCCAGACCTTTGGGCAAATGGTGGGGCAAGATGTCATTGCAAGGACCTTAAAGCAGGCTGTGGAGCAGGGCAAGATTAGCCATGCCTATCTCTTTTCAGGACCTCGTGGGACTGGAAAGACCAGTGCAGCAAAGATTTTTGCGAAAGCCATGAACTGCCCTAACCAAGTGGGGGGCGAGCCTTGCAACGAATGTTATATTTGTAAATCCATTACTGAAGGGAGTCTCGAAGATGTCATTGAAATTGATGCCGCTTCTAATAACGGAGTTGATGAAATCCGTGATATTCGTGATAAATCAACCTATGCTCCCAGTATCGCAAAGCACAAGGTCTATATCATTGATGAGGTTCACATGCTCTCCACAGGAGCGTTCAATGCGCTGCTTAAAACTCTTGAAGAGCCAACGGAAAATGTGGTCTTTATCCTTGCTACGACAGAGTTGCATAAGATTCCCGCAACGATTTTGTCGCGCGTGCAACGGTTTGAGTTTAAATCGATTCAAACAAAGGCGATTGAAGAGCATTTGGCTGGTATTTTAAAGAAAGAGAACTTGGCATTTGAGCGAGAAGCTCTGGCTTTGATTGCGAGAAGGGCAGAAGGCGGGATGCGTGATGCCCTCTCCATTTTGGATCAGGCACTGAGCCTTGCACAGGGAGAGAGCTTGAGCGTTGGCATTGCTGAAGAAATGACAGGTTCTATCAGCTTAGGCGCCTTAGACACTTATGTTGCCGCTCTTTTTGCGCATGATACTCAGAAAGCTCTTGAGCAGCTCAATGTCATCTTTGACAGTGGGAAAAATATGGCTCGCTTTGTGACGGATTTGCTTCAGTATCTGAGAGACTTGCTGATTGTCCAGACAGGTGGTGAAAATACTCACATGAGTAGCTTATTTCAGGAAAATCTCTCAGCCCCTCAAGAGCGGATTTTCAGCATGATTGATCAAGCGACTGAAAGTCTGGGAGAGATTAAGGCAAGTTTGCAGCCAAAGATTTATACAGAGATGATGACCATGAAGCTGGCAAAAGAAGCAACTTCTAGTCTTGATTCGACTCATTTGCACGATGAGCTTGCTCAGCTTCGCCAAGAAGTGGCTAGTCTCAAACAGGAATTGTCGCAATTAGCAGCAGGACAAGTGGTGAAGAAACCAGCTCCACTTCCAGCTTCTTCCAAAGCCAGCAAGGGATACCGAGTCGATCGCGCCAAGGTTCATGCTATTTTGCAAGAGGCTGTGGAAAATCCAGACTTGGCTCGGCAAAATCTCATACGCCTACAAGAGTCTTGGGGAGAAATCATCGAGAACTTAGGAGGAGCAGATAAGGCTTTGCTCGTTGGCTCTCTGCCTGTGGCTGCCAATGAACGCCATGCTATCCTAGCCTTTGAGTCTGCCTTTAATGCCGAGCAGACTATGAAACGAGACAATCTCAACACCATGTTTGGCAATCTTCTCAGTCGAGCAGCTGGCTTTTCTCCAGATATCTTAGCCTTGTCTATGGAAGACTGGACTCAGATTCGGGCAGAATTCTCAGCTAAGGCAAGAAGTAAAAAACAAGGTGAGGTGGATACGCCAGAAAAACAGGAAGAAAGTTTGATTCCAGATGGCTTTGAATTTCTTGCCGAAAAAATTACAGTTCAGGAGGATTAGAAGGAGGGGAACTCCTTTGTTAGACAATCAATGAACAAGGGACAAATAATCACAATGGCGATTTTTACAGCTATTGAAACTTATTTTTTCAACCAAGCTATGATGACAGAACGCTATTTGATGGCTGGATTTTGGGGCTTTTTGGTAGCTCGCAATCTCCAAGTCAGCTATGTGATGGGAAAAATCATGATGAGTATCGATCGCCATATTCAAAAGAAGAAATAATGAAGTCGAGGTTGGGACAAAAGTACCCAACTTCTTTATTTTTACAGTTTGAACAGTTTGACGCAGTCTTGTCGCTGGGTTCAATGCATCAGTGGAGCTATTTACGAGAACAGAAAGTTGTGATCAACTTATCCAAAACGTTGATAAATCAATATTCTATGAGAAGGAGCTAGCGAACTTGTCTTCGCTAGCTCTATTTCCAATCTTTCACAATTCTCAATTGTAAAAG
The DNA here is from genome assembly GCA_040719455.1 of Streptococcus pneumoniae. NCBI lineage: Bacteria > Bacillati > Bacillota > Bacilli > Lactobacillales > Streptococcaceae > Streptococcus > Streptococcus pneumoniae. The sequence goes on from JBFDTN010000001.1 coordinate 165,126, forward strand.
CGTCAACTTGTGGGATACTAACAGTCCAGTGGACTCTTAGTACCCGAGCTTGGAAATTCGAAAGCGAGGCTAGTCCAGTGGACTGTTAATACCTGAGCTTGGAAACTCAAAAGCGAGGCTAGTCCAGTGACTGTTCATACCTGAGCTTGGAAACTCAAAAGCGAGGCTAGTCCAGTGACTGTTCATACCTGAGCCTAAAAATTGGAAAGCGAAGACTACAAAATTGATTTCTGCGAAATCACGATTGAGTCCCATTCCCATTTTTTATATAAACTACTGTAATTAATGTTTTTGAAATATCGATAGAGATATATTAGTATTGATACATCGGTAAAAAATGAGTAAAATTATCCAATCATCAGTAGTAATTCTGATTTCATTTTGTTATTATTTGCAGGACAAGTTATGATAGGAAAAAGTGACTTATATCTTTATATAGTCATTTAGTTTTTTTGATTACGTTGTTAACTCGTCTTAGCTAAACAAAGTTCTGTCTATGACCGTTGTCTCGTACTAATCAAAACTAAACAATTATAAAGGCACAGTAGAGCATTTTTCCCATAAAACTGAGTCAGAATAAAAAGAAGGAGGAAAAATGATGTTTTATCGAAAAAAAGATCGTTTTTCAATTCGCAAATTCAAAGTAGGCGTAGGCTCCGTTTTCTTAGGTTCATTTTTATTAGGTACTCCTCAAGTATATGCTGATGATGCAGTAGAAATGAAAGCAGAAACAGAAGTGGTGTCTTCTACGATGGAAGATACAGATAAACCTGTGGCACCAGAAAGTCCAGTGCTATCTAAAGATTCATCTGAGGTATTTTTGACACCGGCAATGTCAGATGATACTATTGTCAAAGTAGCAGAAGTGTCAAGTGTAGATGGTGCTACAACGGACGTAGTAGCTTCTACGTCTGAGGAGAGCGTTTCTCAAAATGCTTCTGTATCAACTGTGACCAGCCCTAAAAAGACAGAGACTCGTCCGACTGGCTCTAGTACAACAGTGAAATCAGAAGTTCCTTCGAATGCATCTAGCACTGAAATACAGAATAAAGAAGAAGTGAACGGTCTTTCCGTTTCGCAAGTAACACCAGATTCAAGCGTAACAGATTCAGACACTAAGGAGCAAGCAAGTCCAGAAGTTTCCGCTCCTAAAGATATGCTAACAGTAGCGAGAACTCAGACTCCAGAGGAAATAACGGCATCTGCTTTGCCTTCTTCAGAATTAAAAGCTAGCTATGATCGCTTGAATGAAGCGACAGATGCTGCTGCGTTAGAATTGATGGCTAAAAAAGCAAGACGCGCACAACAACGAAGCACAACCTTTCCAAATGAAGGTAAAGCCATCCCAACAGGAGCAGGTTTCCGAGCGGATGTGGCAGCATCTCTTTTGACAGAGCCATCAACGATCGTAAGACCAGCTAATACTGTTTTGGATAAAGATGGTTTTGATGTTTTAAAGCGTTTTAGTAATAAACCAGGTATCGTGTATGTGCAAAATGCAGGAACTCGTACAACCAATGATAAGAATATTACAGAGAAACAAAAGAGTGTAACCATTTATGAAGTAGATACTAATACTGGTAAAATGACTCCAGTATCAACCAGTGTTCTTGACGATGGTACTCAAGTCTTAGACCATATTGCAAAATTGCGTGATGAACAAAAGATTAAACCAGGAGATAACGGTAACCCTGCTTATGTACAAATGAATGGTTTAGGCTTATCTCAAGATGGTCGTTATGCATATGCATTTGGCTTCACATCGAATATCAATGAAGAGGATAGAACAACTCTCAATGGTATCTATCGCTATGATATGCAATCAAAAAAGTGGAGTTTAGTAAGTAATGCTTCAAATTGGGATGCAAATTTTGCTCGATTAAAAACCAATTCTTGGACAGCAGGAGCGATTAATCCAGCTGATGGAAAGTATTATTTTGGTACCTATACTCGTCAGTATGACCCTAATTTTTCAACTGTTCAATTTGGAAATACAAACGACTTCACCTCTAAAGTTACAACGGTAAGAGACGCTATCTCTAAAGATGCTTCGTTAACAGACGAACAAAAGAGAGATATGATGGCAGAAAGTATCAAGAAAGGTGGTTTTGAATTTTACTTCCGCCTATTCTCTTACGATCCAGTTACACATAAAGTAAGCGATGTTGGTTACACCAGCACTCATATTGTCGAGACAGGCTCATTTGACTGGACTCAGACGTATTGGTCGAGTCTTGCTCTTGGAAATGATATTGTCTTTGATGCAGAAGGAAATGCTAAAATTACACTGAATCAATTTGGTAAAAAAGAGTTTCAAGTGTTAGATATTTCAAAAGATGAAATAGCTAAAGGAGTAGCTGCGAACAATAAATATACGAACTTGAATTCTACTTTGTCGAAAAAGATAGCCATTACCTTAGCAGACGGTAATGCTCTCCCTGCTGATGCTTGGGCAATGGGAGGAGCTGCTCTTGATAACAATGGGAATTTTTATCTGACTGATTCGCTAAATGTTATCAAGAGTTATTCTGACTTTAGCGGGACGACTTTACCATTTACAAGGAAAGATGACGATAAAAGTCTTAGTGCTTGGGGAGATGCGGCATCGATCTTTGGATCAGTAGGAACTGGTAGTGTTAGACGTGAGTATTATATTGAAAATACAGACACTATTTTAGAGGGACAAGTAGGAACGATTGTCAACGGGAAATTTGTCTCTCAGGATAAAGCAACAACAGGCAAAGAAAATATTGCAGAAAAGTTAGAATATTATAAAGTATATGAATCGTTGAATGTTCCTCAAGCTATTCAAGCTAAAAATGGTGATGTTTACATACTTGTTAAGAATCAAGAAGGTAATGCTACCTTAAAATATGGTTCTGACTTAGAAACTGGTCAAGTTACAAAAGATGAACAGGTTATTAAATATCAATATAAAAAACTAACTGGCGACGTTATCCTTCACTATGTAGATACAGACGGACACGTACTTCAGCCAAACCATCATTTGAAAGATGATGTACCAGTAGGAGAAAAATATGAAGTGACAAAAGGAACTTCAGACTATCCGAATACGATTGAAAAAGATGATATCGTTTACAAAGCTAAAGAAATCTCTGCTGATGGTATTGTCAATAAAGTAAAAGTTGCGACGGAAAATGTTACATTAGAGCAAACTGGTGACGTTATTGCCGGCAAGAAAAATATTGTCTATGTCTACGAACCAACAGGTTCTGTGGTGATTCACTATGTCAATACCAAAGGTGAAATCATCAAAAAAGAAGTCCAAGATAACGTAACCAATGCAACAATCGGTACTGCTTATAATGCGACTGAAAATGGTGAAAAACCAGAGACAATCACCCACGGTGGTAAGACTTACAAAATCAAAGAAACGAATACCACAGGGACAGTAGGTACGACTGCTATCGTAACACCAAATGCGACAAACTTCATTGGGGAAGAAATGAGTACTATTCAAACACCAGGTAAAACGCATGTTATCTATGTGTATGAGGAAGTACCAACAGAACCTTCAACACCAGACAAACAAGCAGCAACTATCACTTACTATGATGTAACAACTGGTGAAAAAGTACAACTTGGCAGTGTGGATAAGGAAAGTGGTGTAGTTGGTGGGAAAGCTGCCTACACAACTACGAAACGTATCAAAGAGTATGAAGACAAAGGTTATGAGCTTGTCAATGATGGTGTGCCAATTCCAATCATCTTTGACAATGAAAAAGACGCTTCAGAAGCTGATCCAACTCAGAAATATGAAGTGCTCTTGAGTCATGCGATTGTGCCAGTTGATCCAGCTAGTCCGAAAGATCCAAATGAGCCAATCAATCCAAAAGATCCAAGTTCACCAAAATGGCCAGTGATTGAAGAAGCTCAAGTGAAACGTACAGCAACACGTACCATTCGCTATCGTTATGCAGATAAACCAGGATTAGATCAAGAAGCAGTCTTTGAAGATGTTGTTCAAACAGTAGAATTCAAACGTGCTGCTAATGTTGATAAAGTGACTGGAAAAGTTGTATCTTATGGTCAATGGGAAGCTGTGGTTGCAGAAATTCCAGAAAAAGCATCACCAACAAAAGAAGGATACATCTTTGATAAAGATGCGCCAAAAGAAACAGCAACCATCTCTGAAGATGGCACTATTTCTGGCATCCATGATCAGTTGATTCTTTACAAGAAAAATGATGTAAAAACAGGTTCAGTCGTTGTTAAATACGAAGACACTGAGGGTCATAAAATTGCTGAAGATGAAGTTGACACACCTGAATCACCAGTAGGAACTAAATATGAAACATACGATCAAATAGAAGAGATCATTACAAAAGACGACAAAGATGTGTACTACCTCAAAGAATTGAAGAAGGGCTCAGCTAATGAATCTGGTGAAGTTGTTGAAGGTGTCACAACTGTTACATATGTATATGAAAAAGCTGGTTTTGTTGAAGTTAAATACGTTGATGAAACTGGTACAGAAATCAAAGCAACCGTAGGTGCGGTTAAATATGCCAAACCAGGTAGCAACTATGATACGACAACTACTACTCTTCGTCCAACAAAAATTACGACACAAGACGGTAAAGTCTATGAATTAGTCTCAGAAGGTTCTTATACTGTTGGATCAGTAGATAGTGTGGGTCACTTAACAAGCACAGATAACGTTGATGGTCGGGTAGAAGCTGGTAAAACAAAATCCATCACCTATGTCTATAAAGAGGTGAAAAACGATGTTCCAACCCCTCCAAAAGCAGCTAATACAGGCTCAGTCGTTGTTCATTATGTCAATACTGAGGGTGAAGTGATTCACGCAGACTACAAAGATACGACAGATGCCCCTGTGGGTACGGAGTATAATGCTGCTGAAACTCAGTTGGAAAAACCTGACTACATTCGTTTTGGTGGTAAGACTTACAAGTATAAGGAATTTACAAATTCAAACCACGTGAATAACAAAGTGATTGTGCCTCGTAGTGATTATGATTTCATTGGGCCAGAAAAATCAACTGTTTCATCAGGAACCACTCATGTGATTTACGTCTATGAAGAAGTGAAAGAGGATGTTCCAACAATTCCAGAGCCGATTAAGACAGGAGCAGTTCTTGTACGTTATGTAGATATTAACGGTGAATCTATTAAAGATCCTGTCTTTGATGAGAAGAATCAGCCAGAAGGAATTGCCTATGATACGACAGACGACAATCGTCCAACCACTGTCTTAGGCAAAGATGGTCAGATTTATGAAATTGTAGGAGCAGGTGAACAAAACGTTGGAATGGTTGACCACCATGGACGACTAACAGCTCCAGCAGGGGGGCAATTCTGGAAGCCATCAGACCCAGAAACTGGACTTGTGGAAGGTGACAAGATTAAGGAAATTACCTACGTCTATAAGCTAAAAGAAGTACCTAAAGCAGAAATCAAGAAAGGCTCCGTCATTGTTCGATATGAAGACACTGAAGGCAATGAGATTAATACCCCTGCTCAAGACACCATAGATGCACCAGTAGGAACTCCTTATGAGACCTTTGATAATAGGCTTGAAGTCATCCATTCTGATAATACAGCAACAAATGCGACAGATGTTTATTATTTGAAAGAAGTGAAGTCAAATTCAGCTTCTGAAACAGGCATAGTGACTGAAGGAACTACGACGGTTACTTACGTCTATGAAAAAGGTGGTTCGGTTGTTGTTAACTATGTTGATGAAAATGGCAAAGAAATTCAGCAGACAAAACGTGTGCTATCAGATGCTAAACCAGGTTCATACTACAATGTGACAACAACAAATATTCGCCCAACACAAATCACAACAGAGGATGGGAAGATTTATGAATTAGTTCCAGCAGGAGAGTATGCTGTTGGTAAGGTCGATAGTATCGGACATTTGACAACAACAGATGCTGTTGAAAGTCATATTGAAGCGAACAAGCTCAAATCAGTTACTTATGTTTACAAACTAAAAGAATCGACAATAACACCTCCAGCAGAAGCTCCTAAGACAGGAACTGTACTTGTGCATTATGTGAATACAAATGGGGATGAAATTCATGCAAAATACTATGACACTATCAATGCCCCTATTGGTACGGAATATAATACTGCCGAGTCAGATGTTGAAAAGCCGAAATTCATCAATTTTGAAGGTAAGACTTATAAGTATAAAGGAACAGAGGAGACTACAAATATCATTAATGGTAAGGTGATTGTTCCTAATACGCTGCAAGACTACATTCGTTCTGAGAAATCAACAGTATTATCAGGAACGGTTCATGTTATTTACGTCTATGAAGAAGTGAAAGAGGAAGTTCCACCAACTCCAGATACCAAGCTTGGTTCGGTTGTTGTTCGTTACGTAGATGAAAATGGTAAAGAAATCAAGGACGAAGTTCCAGATACGATGGATGCGCCAGAAGGTACACGCTACGAAACTTACGACAAGAAAGAAAACATCATTACGACTAAAGAAGGGGATGTTTACTACTTCAAGACGGTGGATGAACAGTCAGCTCCTGAAGCAGGAAATGTGAAAGAGGGTACAACTACTGTCACTTATGTCTATGAAAAAGCTGGAAATGTTGTTGTAAATTACAAGGACAAAGAAGGTAATGCTATTCAAGACCCTGTCAAAGATGAGGAAAACTCTAAGCCAGGTACGCCATACGACACAATGGATAACCGTCCAGAGGAAATTAAGACGAAAGATGGTAAGACCTATAAACGTGTACCAGAGCTTACAGAAGGTGAAGAAACAGGTAAGGTCGTATCAGGTACAACAGAAGTGACCTATGTTTACGAAGAAGTCAAAGGTAAGGTTGTCGTTCACTATATCGATCTTGAAGGTAAGACGATTAAAGACGATGTTGTGGATACACCAGAGACATCAACGGGAGTAGACTACGATACGAAAGACCATAAACCTGCAACCATTACAAAAGATGGTCACGAGTATGAGCTTCTTCCAGCATTGACCCAAGGTCAAGAAACAGGCAAGGTCGTATCAGGTACAACAGAAGTGACGTATGTCTATCGACTTAAAGAAATTCCTCCAACAGTAACGCCTGCTAATAAAGTTGGTTCAGTTGTCATCCAGTATGTTAATACCAAAGGCGAAACAATCGCAACGGATGTGAAGGATACAGTGAATGCTAAAGTGGATACTGACTATGACACAACTGACTACAAGCCAGAGAAGATCTATAAAGATGGTAAGGTTTACCATTATCGAGAAGTAAAAGAGGATTCCGCAGCTGAAACAGGCAAGGTTCAAGAAGGTACACTTACAGTAACCTATGTGTATGAAGAGTATGGTAGCTACATTCCATATGTACCAAATGATCCTAAGAAACCAGATCCAAAGGATCCAAATCCTAAATACGATGAACCAAAAGTTCCGTATGACGATACGCCGAAGGATTCAAAAGATAACCCGCCATTGCCATTTATTCCAGGACATACACCAAAAGCTCCCGATGGTAATCCGTTGAAGCCAAAAGATCCAAATAATCCAATGCGAGGCTACATCCCACCAAGGATCACAGATCCAAACGATCCATCACAGGATACACCAGTGCCGTATGTACCAAATGGCAACTATGTACCACATATCAAAGATCCAGATCCAAATAAACCAAGTGATCCAGATAAAGTACCGTATGATGATACACCGAACGATCCAAAAGATAATCCACCATTGCCATATGTACCAGGATATGAGCCAAAAGATCCGGCAGATCCAACTGGTGAGACACCTCTCAAACCAGTAGATCCAAAAGATCCTATGAAAGGCTACATTCCACCAACCATCACGGATCCAAATGACCCAACAAAGGACACCCCAGTACCGTACAAACCAGTGGGAACCGTAGTGGTTCGTTATGAAGATACTGAAGGTCATAGAATCGCAGATCAGGTGATAGATACACCAACATCTAAGGTAGATACATCCTACGATACAAGGGATCACAAACCAGTTGAAATCACATTTAATGGTGACAAGTACATTCTTGTACCACGTTTAACGAAAGGTGCAGAAGAAGGTAAAGTTGTCAAAGGTGAAACAGTTATCACTTATGTCTATCAAAAAGTGGCAAATTGGATTCCAGAAATCCCAGAAGTACCAAGGGAAAATCGTCCGAAGATTCCATATCCGTTTGATCCAGAGAATCCAGATTCTCCGATTGATCCGACAAAACCAAACGATCCAACTAAACCAGATCAGCCACCGGTGATTCCAGATGTGCCAGACTACATCCCAGTAAATCCGAAGGATCCACATCAGCCGCTCAAGCCTGCTCCGAAAGATCCAAATAGTCCAGATGGCTATATCCCACCAGTTCCAGACAAGCCAGGTAACGATATTTACATTCCGTATGTACCAGCTGGAACAGTGACTATTCACTATGTGGATGAAATGGGCAATTCTGTTCAGGAAGATAGAGTGGATACTCTAAAATCACCAGTTGGAACTAGCTACAATGCTGCTGAAAACGAGATGGAAAAACCAAAAGAAATCACAAAAGATGGTAAAGTCTATGAATTTGTGAAGGTGAAAGAAGATTCTGCTCCTGTTGTTGGTCAAATTAAGCAAGGAAATATGGATGTTACCTATGTGTACAGACTGAAAACAAATCCACCAGTTGAAACCCCAGGTCAATACATTCCATATATTCCAGTAGATCCAACGAATCCAACGGCTCCAAATGATCCAATGACCCCTCCAGTGAATCCTGAAACAGGCAAGGAGATTCCACCGTTGCCTTATGATGAAACACCGGAGGATCCAAGTGATGATCCACGCTTACCAGATGTACCAGACTACATCCCAGTTGATCCGACAGATCCAAGTAAGCCATTGCCAAAAGATCCAAATGGTTGTTATATTCCACCAACACCGACGAATCCAAAAGTGAACACACCGATTCCATATTTGCCTGCTGGAACAGTGATTGTGAAATACAAGGATACAAAAGGTGGTGACATCAAAGATCCGATTGTAGATACCGAAAAATCATTGGTAGGAACAAGCTACGATACGACAGATCATCAAAATCCAAGCAATGAATTGACTAAGCCTGCAGAAATCATTCATCAAGGTGAACGATATATCCTTGTGCCAAGTCTTACACAAGGCCAAGAAAAGGGGATGGTTTCTAAAGGTGAAACTGTGGTAACGTATGTGTATCAAAAAGTGGCAAATTGGATTCCAGTGATTCCAAATGTGCCAGAAAAAGATCGTCCAAGTCTTCCATATCCATTTGATCCAACTCATCCAAATGATCCAGTGGATCCGAAGAAACCTGCTCTACCACCAATTCCTCATGTACCGGGCTACACCCCGCACGATCCAGATGGAAATCCGCTAAAACCAGTGGATCCAAATGATCCAACGAAGGGTTATATTCCTCCAGTACCAAAAGAACTGGAGAAAGATACCTATATTCCATATGTACCAAATGATTCAGGACGTCCAACTCCTCCAGCTCAAGAAATGCCATCAAAACCAGTTCCAGATAAACCGAAGGAACCATCAAAACCAGTTCCAGATAAACCGAAAGAATCTGCAAAACCAATGACACCAGTAAAATCCGCTAAACGGACTAAAGAAATGACTCCAAGCTATATGAAGTCAGAGGCAAAAAGATTGCCAAATACAGGTGAAGCAAACCAAGGTGGAGTGGTATATGGAGCTGCAGCATTGAGCTTGACTGCTCTTCTTGCAGCCATGAAGAAAAAATTTGATAATGAAGAGTAAGTTTTTATAGGAGTGGTACTTATGAAAACAGACAATCATTTTCAAAATCCTCGAACATTTGTATGTAAGCATTGTGGTCGTTTCGTAACGACGATCCAAGGCAGTTTGGATAGACGCCGCAGCTTTTGCAGCCCTATTTGCAATCGCAGGTATTGGCGACATTCAAAGAGGAGAAAAAAGGCTACCAGCAGTATGCAAGCTGATTAGCCCTTCAAACCTACCAGTTAGCTGGTAGGTTTTTTGCGTGTGAGCATATAAAAAATCCAGTTCTACAACTGGACATTTTAGTGGTCAAATTTGACTTCATCAAGGAGGTAATCAATAAAGCGTTCTCCCATCTTGGATAGACTCGCTTTTTCATGTTGGATATAGACGAGCTCAATTGGATCATCAATATCAAGCGGAATTGAGACAATATTGTCTCCGTTTAGGTTGCTATTTAAAATCCCTGTGGCAATGGTGTAGCCATCAAGTCCAATCAAGAGATTAAACAAGGTTGCTCGGTCGCTGACGACGATGGATTTTTTATGGTGTTCTTGGGAGAGGATTTCCTCTGAAAAGTAAAAGGAATTATGAGTTCCTTGGTCGTAGCTTAGATAGGGAAAATTCTCCAAATCAGCTAGTTGAACCCGCTTTTTCTTAGCTAGAGGATTGGTCTTACTTACAAAGATGTGGGGTTGCGCGGTAAAGAGGTGGGTCGCAATCAAGTGATTGTCATCTAGCATTTTAGAGAGGACGTCACGGTTATAGCTGTTTAAAAAGAGCACACCAATCTCACTGCGAAAGTTTTTAACATCATCGATAATTTCCCAAGTGCGGGTCTCGCGCAAGAAAAGTTCGTATTTTTCCATATCGCTTTTTTTGAGCAGGGAGACAAAAGCATTGACCACAAAGGCATAGTGCTGGGAAGAGACGCTAAAGAGTTCACGATTGGCGACAGGATTCTTGTAGCGTTCTTCTAGTAATTGGGTCTGCTCCACCACTTGGCGTGCATAGGAGAGGAACTCCATGCCATCTCGTGTCAGTGTAATCCCCTTAGGATTGCGAATGAAGATATCGATCCCCATTTCGTTTTCCAAATCGCGCACAGCGTTGGACAAGCTCGGCTGGGTAATAAAGAGCTGCTTTGCAGCCTCATTCATACTGCCCGTCTCTACGATTTTAATAATATAATGTAACTGTTGAATTCTCATAGGTTTATTTTACCATAATTAGGATTGACAAAAAAGCATTTTAGGTGTAGAATAGTGAAAATTTAACCTTTAAGAAGGTCCAGAGAGACTTACAAGGTTGAACCAACCCAGTGGGTTGGTTCAAGTTGCAGATCAATCTAGCGAAGCTAGTTCTTTGCCTCCACTGGATGGTTGGAAGTTGCAAACCGAAAAGAATATAGCTCCTGCCTTACATCAGTGGATAGATTGATGGCAATCAAGCTAAGGTAAAGGAGCGCTGCAATTATAGATTCGATTGTGGAGAATTTGAGTGTATATTTGAAGCATGGGGCTTACTGAGTGAGTTTTTCTGGACATGAAGGAGAGGTTAAAACGGAGGTTTTGACCTCTTTTTTATAAGTGAGGGTGACATGACAGAAGAAACTTGTAGACGTCGATTGGGGAAAATCATGTTGGAACAGATGGAGATTATCTCGCAATGTGAGATTGCACCAAGGATTTTCTCCTTGGAGTTGGCTGGTGAAATGGTTTTAGAGATGCAACCTGGGCAGTTCTTGCATATGCGGGTGCCGGATGCATCCAAATTATTGCGCAGACCGATTTCTATCTCAGAGATTGATCGAGTAGGGAAAAAAGCTCGCCTGATTTACCGTGTGGAGGGAGATGGAACGAGGATGTTCTCCCGAATGAAGTCAGGGGATAGAATTGACTGCATGGGGCCTCAAGGAAATGGATTTGATCTTTCAGGCTTGGGCTTTGGAGATAAGGCTTTGATTATCGGAGGTGGGATCGGAGTTCCTCCTTTAGTAGAAGTAGCAAAGGTTCTCCATGAAAGGAAGGTCGAGGTGACGAGTGTTCTTGGGTTTGCAACAGCAAGTAGCGTGATTTTGGAGGAAGAATTGCGCCAATACGGTCGTGTCTTGGTCACGACAGATGATGGAAGTTATGGAATTAAGGGCTATGTATCGCAAATCGTGGATCAGCTGACAGAAGACTTTTCAGCCGTCTATGCCTGTGGAGCACCAGGCATGCTGAGCTATGTCAATCAGACTTTTGAAGAGCATCCAAGAGCCTATATCTCTATGGAAGCCCGCATGGCTTGCGGGATGGGAGCCTGCTATGCTTGTGTTGTTCACATCAAGGATCAGAGTGAGTCAGCCCACAAGCGGGTGTGTGAAGAAGGACCTGTCTTTGAAACAGGGACGATTATTGTCTAGGAGGTAGAAAGATGGAGCGTCGTTTAGCTGTGTCTCTTCCGGGATTAAACTTAAAAAATCCCATTATTCCAGCATCTGGCTGTTTTGGCTTTGGGCAGGAGTATGCCAAATACTATGATTTGGATGTCTTGGGTTCGATTATGATAAAGGCAACCACCCAGTATCCTCGGTTTGGCAATCCTACGCCTCGGGTGGCAGAAACCCCAGCTGGTATGTTGAACGCTATCGGTCTTCAAAATCCAGGAGTTGATGCAGTTTTGGCTGAAAAACTCCCATGGCTGGATAGAGAATACCCTAATCTCCCCATTATTGCGAATGTAGCTGGTTTTTCCAATGAAGAGTATGCCCATGTATCTGGAAAGATTTCTAAAGCTAGAAATGTCAAAGCGATTGAGCTAAATATTTCCTGTCCCAATGTTGACCACGGCAATCAAGGGCTCTTGATTGGGCAGGTGCCTGAGCTGGCGTATGAGGCGGTTAAGGCGAGTGTTGAAGCCTCTTCTGTGCCAGTTTATGTCAAGTTGACGCCTAGTGTTGCCGATATTACCCAAGTCGCAAAAGCTGCTGAAGCAGCAGGAGCAGTTGGATTTACCATGATCAATACGTTAGTAGGCATGCGGTTTGATCTAGCGACTAGAAAGCCGATTTTGGCAAATGGTACTGGGGGCATGAGTGGTCCAGCTGTCTTTCCTGTTGCACTGAAATTGATTCGTCAAGTGGCGCAGGCGAGTGATTTGCCTATTATTGGCATGGGCGGGGTGGATTCGGCAGAAAAGGCGCTTGAGATGTTTATTGCTGGAGCGTCTGCGATTGGGGTTGGAACGGCAAATTTCACCGATCCTTATGTTTGTCCGCAGATCATTGCAGACCTTCCTAAAGTTATGGATACATACGGTATTGGAAGCCTAGAAAGCCTGAGAAAACGAGTCAGGCAGGAGCTGAAAAGCTAGATTTTACTTGACAAATAGCCACAAAATCGTTAGAATGATAGAAATAAAACCTTTAATGCAGTCCAGAGAGGCTACCAAGGTTGACCGTTTAAAAAAGGGGCTATCCCCTGCTTTTTCGTGCAACCTTGCCTTCTGGCAAGGTTTTTTTAAATGAAAGATACAAAGGAGAAACCATGCGCGAAAAACGTCCGATTGTCGCCCTAGACTTCCCTTCCTTTGACCATGTCAAGGAATTCTTAGCTTTATTTCCAGAGGAGGAAAAGCTCTTTGTCAAGATTGGGATGGAGCTCTATTATGCTGTTGGTCCAGAGATTGTGCACTATGTCAAGGGCTTGGGACACAGTATATTTCTCGATTTGAAACTCCACGATATTCCAAATACTGTGGAGTCTGCTATGCGTGTGTTGAGACGTCTTGAGGTCGATATGACAAATGTCCATGCAGCAGGAGGTGTAGAGATGATGAAGGCAGCTAGGCGAGGATTGGGCAATCGTGCGACTCTCATAGCAGTGACTCAGCTGACGTCAACTACCGAAGAAGACATGCGAGACTGCCAAAATATCAAGACCAGTCTTGAAGAGTCTGTGGTGCATTATGCGAAGAAAACAGCAGAAGCCGGTTTGGATGGCGTGGTCTGCTCGGCTCACGAAGTAGCTCTTATCAAGGATGCGACCTCAAGCGATTTTATCTGCCTGACCCCTGGTATTCGTCCTAAGGGGGGAGAAGCGGGTGATCAAAAACGAGTGATGACTCCGCATGATGCGCAAGCAATCGGGAGCAACTATATCGTGGTTGGGCGTCCCATTACGAAGGCGAGTGACCCTGTGTCTGCCTACCATGTGATTAAAGATGAATGGAATCAAGCATAAGAAAGGATAAAAAGATGACAGTAGCAAAAGAGATTGCGCGTAATTTATTGAAGATTCGTGCTGTTTACCTGCAGCCAGAGGAACCCTTTACATGGGCAAGTGGAATCAAGTCTCCTATTTATACCGATAATCGTGTCACTCTCGCTTACCCGGACACACGGACCTTGATTGAAAATGCCTTTGTAGATGTGATTTTAAAGGAATTTAAAGAAGTAGAAGTCATTGCTGGAACAGCGACAGCAGGGATTCCTCATGGAGCGATCATCGCAGATAAGATGGAGCTGCCATTTGCCTATATCCGTAGCAAGCCAAAAGACCATGGTGCAGGCAATCAAATCGAAGGGCGCGTGTCACAAGGGCAAAAGATGGTTATTATTGAGGATTTAATTTCCACTGGTGGTTCAGTCCTTGAAGCGGTGGCAGCAGCAGAGCGTGAAGGAGCAGATGTCTTGGGCGTCGTTGCGATTTTTACCTATCAACTAGCCAAGGCAGACCAAAATTTTGCTGAAAAAGGAGTGAAGTTGCTCACTCTTTCCAATTACACAGAACTCATCCAATTAGCCGAGGAAGAGGGCTATGTGACAAGTGACGGATTGGCGCTTTTAGAGCGATTCAAAGAAGATCAAGAGAATTGGCAGAACTAAGATGGCAAAATTTGGAGAATTACAGAAAAAATATCCTGATGTAGAAGTGTGGGCGCATCCAGCAGAGTACAAAGATTTATATGAATTGACGGTTAAGGGAATCAAAACGGCAACCTCGTCTTGGTATGAGTCCTATATCGTGTCAGGAGAGCCTGTTCCTAGCCATAGTGAGGTGAGAAGCTGCTCAATTATGTTAGATGATGAAGAAAATCCTACTCAAGAAGTCCTGCTCATGCTAGACGAAGTTGTAGTGGAACCCTTTTGTGAGATTTCAAAGCGAACGGCTTGGGAAAATGGCGAGGGAGATCGTACTGTCGCAGACTGGAAAAGGATTTTTGGCGATTATTGGCAGAAGACTTTGCCAGAAGAGGGTTTTAGAACCTGTATTCACAGCTCAGTAACTCTATTCAGGGCTTATTTTTCGCTACTCATCGTTGCTTTTTCTCGAAATACAGTCAGTATTCCTTCAAAAAAACGCCTTGATTATCGTAAAATAAGCTCCTGATTAGAAGACTTCGCTTATGAATACAGGTTCTTACTTTTTCAGAAGATGGCTTGGTAGTAACGGAATTCTTCCATGTTGAAAAAGAATCATGAAAAGTTTCAGGGAGCAAAGCTCCTTGAAATTTTCTGATAGTACAACCGTGCCTTGTGATTGATTTTTTGCTATACTAAGAGGATGAAAAAAGAACTTGAAATGATCCAACAAATGGAAGAAATTGCACATCGTGCAAGTCAGGTATTTGAGAGCTTAGAGCGCTCTCTTGAGCTTTTTGAGGAGCTAGAGCCTGATTTTAAGCAGCTGGTTGCCTACTATGACCGTGATTGGATGCGGCACTATGAGATGGAGAATAGAGGGGAGTTTCCATGCAACGTTTCCCGCGGTGTATTGGGGCAGGATACGATTTATAACCTTATGGTTGTGAGGCGTGAACTTCTCTCAGAGATGGCGCGTTTATCTGAAAAAGAGCGCTGAGGTCAGCGGTAGCAAGCCTTTTTATTCTATGTTATAATGGAAATATGTCAAAAATTTATCCGATTATTTTTTCACTCATTCAGAAAATCATGTTGGTGCTGATGCTCCATTGGCTCTATACTGCTTTAAAGCAGTTGCAGGTTTTATCCAGTCTTGCTTTGGTGATTGTCCTATGTCTCAGCTTTGTGGGGTATATTTATCGCAAGCACTTGAGTAAGCTGTATGCTTTTCTCATGCGGCATAAAGTGGCTGTGATGATAGGAGTTATCGTATATCAGCTCGCCATGCTCCTATCAGCAGAGCTGTTGATTCGAAGAGATGCAGCCGTAGTTTTTACAGGAGCTTTTAGGTATTTGAAGGATAGCTCGATTAGCAATTACTTGACACGAAATCCTAATAATCTATTTCTGTTTTTATATGAACGCTGGTTTTATCATCTGTTTGGAGAGTCGGCTCTGTGGATTTTGCAGGCATTGAATATCGTCTATACGGATATGACAGCGATCATTTTGTACAAGGGGATGAAGCGCTATGGAAGTCAGGTAAGTGCGGATGCGGTTTATAGCTTGTATCTAGCTTTGCTTGGATTTTCACCTTATTTTTATTCTATGTACACGGACATTTGGCCCCTTCCCTTGATTGCAGGACAAATTTTCTTGATATTTGCCTTGTTTGAACATCAAGAAAAGAGAAAAACGGTCATGCTCTCCTTGGCACTTGGTATCACAAGTGCCGCAGCTTATGTGATTCGTCCGACCACGATGATTCTTTTGATGGCCTATGTTATCTTGCTTTTTTTCAAGGGAAATTGGAAGAGGACAGTGATGATTCTAGCTTGTTTTTCCCTTGCCTTTGCACCGATGTATCTAGCTCAGTCTTATGTGAAGAAAAATCAGCAAGAAGTTAAGATTCTTGATGGAGAAGGCTTAGCCAAAGGACCACTCCTGTTTATCAATCTAGGCTTGACCTTTATCGGTCATGACCAAGAGGATATGAAAGAAGGACTTCTGCAATATATTGAACCTGATGAGCGAGAGAATTACAATAACGGTATGTTTGCAACGGAAAATGTCAAAAAGGAAATCAAGCGCAGGTTGAAGGAATATACGCTGCTAGAATTTGTGAATCATCTTTATTACAAGCATAGTCTGACCGTAGCAGAAGGCACCTTGGGATGGCTGTATCGAGCAGTAGATAAAGAAAAAACTCCCTATATCTCCCCTTTATATGAGCAGACTAAAAACAACCCTGTGGCACGATTTATCAGAACCTATTTTCTCGATATTGATAAAAAAGAATATGTGTATTACGAAATTATCAAGCAGGTGATTTGGATTGTGATGAGCTTGGGTTTGGTCTTTGCGAGTCTAAAATATCGAGGACTTGATTCCATCAATCTCCTTTTACTGGCAGTATTTGGTGGTTTGCTCTTTCTTCTCATCTTTGAAGGAGGCAAAACCCGTTATTTGATTCAATTTTTACCGCAAATCCTTATCCTATCAAGCCTTGGCTTGACGGATCTGCGCCCCTCTATCTTTAGAAAGGAAGAACCGTGAGAAAATCATTTTACAGTTGGCTGATGACGGAGCGAAATCCTAAAAGCCAGGAACCCAAGGCGATTTTGGCGGACTTGGTCTTTGCAGAATCAGCCTTTCCCAAACATACAGATGATTTTGACCTCATCAGCCGTTATTTGGAAGAACATGCGAGTTTTTCCTTTAATTTATCAGAATTTGACCGCATTTGGGAAGAATATCAAGCGCATTAAGCAGTAAAAAGAGGTATTTCACCTCTTTTTTTGATATACTAAGACTATAAAAAATTCAGATAAAGGAGTGCTTGCTTTGCAAGAACATTCAGTAGACATTCACTTACATCATCCAGATGATGCATTTCATCTTTTTGGGTCCAATGAACGCCATCTGCGCTTGATGGAGCAGGAATTGGATGTGGTCATTCACGCGCGAACAGAAGTCGTTCAAATCATTGGAGAAGAGGCGGCTAGGGAGTGTGCTCGTCAGGTCATCGAGGCACTACTTGTCTTGGTCAATCGTGGTATGGTGGTCAATACGCCTGACGTGGTGACAGCTATTTCCATGGGGAAAAATGGAGACATTGACAAATTTGTAGCACTCTATGAAGAAGAGATTATCAAGGACCATTACGGCAAGCCTATCCGTGTCAAGACCTTGGGGCAAAAGCTCTATGTAGATAGTATTAAACGCCATGATATTGTGTTTGGCGTAGGACCAGCTGGGACAGGGAAAACTTTTCTTGCGGTGACTTTAGCGGTCACAGCTTTGAAACGTGGAGAAGTTAAGCGCATTATCTTGACCCGTCCTGCGGTGGAGGCAGGAGAAAGTCTCGGATTTTTGCCAGGAGATTTAAAGGAAAAGGTCGATCCTTATCTTCGTCCAGTGTATGATGCTCTGTATCAGATCTTGGGCAAGGATCAGACGACACGGCTCATGGAGCGGGAGATTATCGAGATTGCGCCTTTAGCCTATATGCGTGGACGGACCTTGGATGATGCCTTTGTCATTTTAGATGAGGCGCAAAATACGACTATCATGCAGATGAAGATGTTTTTGACCCGCCTTGGTTTTCATTCAAAAATGATTGTCAATGGAGATAGTAGTCAGATTGACTTACCACGCAATGTCAAATCAGGCTTGATTGACGCTATGGAGAAATTAAAGACCATCTCACAGATTGATTTTGTCCATTTTTCAGCCAAGGACGTTGTCCGCCACCCTGTTGTCGCTGAGATTATCAGAGCGTATGAGGTCGAAGAAGGTAGCTGAGAGAACTTTTGTATTTACGAAAAGGGTCGTTATATGGAAAATATCTATGTGTTATTAGCTGAAAATAGAAACCTTGAAACAGAACGCTTGCTCTTGCGTCCTGTAACCTTGGACGATGCTGAGGTGATGTATGCCTATGCCTCAGATGAAGAGACAACGCGTTATGTATTTCCGACACATACAAGTCTTGAAGGTACAAAATCTACGATTGCTCAATATTTTTTACAGTATCCTTTGGGGTGTTTTGGGATTGAACTCAAGTCTGAGAAGAAATTGATTGGTACCATTAGCTTGATGGAGATTAAACAGGACATTCGCAAAGCTGAGCTGGGATATTGCTTGTCAAAAGAGTATTGGAATAAAGGGTATGCAACGGAGACTCTATCAGCTCTTTTGAAGCTTGCCTTTGAAGTGTTATCTTTAAATGCGGTGACAGCACGTTTTGATAGAGACAATTTAGCCTCTGGTCGGGTCATGGAGAAAGCAGGAATGAGATTTTCTCATGAAGAGCCTTATGCAATGATGGACCGCAAGGTAGAAGGGCGTATTGTTACCTTGGTACACTATCTGCTTACAAAAGAAAATTATAAAAGGAACAACAGATGAAAAACATCTTTATTGGTCTTGCTGAAAATAAAATCCTTGAAACAGAACGCTTGCTCTTGCGTCCTGTGACCTTGGATGATGCGGAGGCGATGTATGCCTATGCATCAGATGAAGAGACCACGCGTTATGTGTTTCCACAAAATCATAGCCTAGAGGAGACAAGAGAGAATATCGCGAGCATCTATTTGGCAAGCCCTCTGGGGCGTTGGGGGATTGTGCTTAAGGAAACAGGGGAGTTTATCGGTAGTATTGACATGCATAAGCTAGATACGACCATGAGAAAAGCTGCTTTAGGTTACTGTTTGCATAAGGATTATTGGAACAAAGGCTATATGACGGAGGCAGTAAAAGCAGTGATTCAGCTCGCTTTTGAGACCTTGGAGATGAATAAATTAGTCGCTGTGCATGATAAGGAAAATCCAGCCTCAGGAAGAGTCATGGCAAAATCTGGCATGCACTTTTCTCACGAGGAGCCTTATGCCTGTTTGGATGGAAGGCGCATGGTGACGAGGATTCATTATCATGTGACAAAAGAGATGTATAGAGAGGCTAGAAAAAGCTGAGTGGATGCTCGGCTTTTTGTATGTGAACAATTTTATTTAGGTTATTGACAAGAAAGTGTCTTTATGGTATAGTAGATAGGTAAGCTGATTTAGCTCAGTAGGCAGAGCGCATCCATGGTAAGGATGAGGTCGCCGGTTCGATCCCGGCAATTAGCATGAAGAGAAGAGGAAAGTCTGTTTGACAGGCTTTTTTTGTTGCACATAGCGAAAAACAGCTCTGAACAGTCAAACAAGGGGAAATGTGATATAATAAAAGAAATAGATGAAGCAGGTGTGATATGTATATTGAGATGGTAGATGAGACAAATCAAGTATCGGAAGAGATTTTGCGTCAAACAGAGGATATTTTAAACTTTGCAGCCAAAAAGATTGGTAAAGAAGACAAGGAGATGGCCGTTACTTTTGTGACCAATGAGCGCAGTCATGTTCTAAATTTAGAATACCGTGACACGGATCGTCCGACAGATGTGATTAGCTTAGAGTACAAGCCTGAGATGGACATTGCTTTTGACGAGGAGGATTTGCTGGACAATCCAGAGCTTGCTGAGATGATGGCGGAATTTGACTCTTATATCGGCGAGCTCTTTATCTCGATTGACAAGGCGCGTGAGCAGGCAGAGGAATATGGTCATAGCTTTGAGCGAGAAATGGGCTTTTTAGCAGTCCATGGATTTTTGCATATCAATGGCTACGACCATTATACGCCTGAGGAAGAAGCAGAAATGTTTGGTTTACAGGAAGAGATTTTGACAGCTTATGGACTTACAAGACAATAAACGCAAATGGAAAAATCGGACCCTAACAGCCAGCCTTGAATTTGCGCTGACAGGGATTTTCACTGCCATTAAAGAAGAGCGAAATATGCATAAGCATGCACTGACAGCTATCTTAGTGGTCATTGCTGGCTTGGTTTTTCGTGTTTCTGCAGTCGAGTGGCTCTTTTTACTCCTTAGTATTTTTTTAGTCGTAGCGTTTGAAATTATGAATTCTGCCATTGAAAATGTGGTCGATTTGGCGAGTGACTATCACTTTTCCATGCTGGCTAAAAATGCCAAGGATATGGCAGCCGGTGCTGTCTTGGTCATCTCTGTTTTTGCCTTGCTCACAGGGATGATTATTTTTCTGCCGAAGATTTGGCAGTTGATTTTTTAATTAAAGAAAGGAATGGACAGGAAGTGTTTTCTGTCCTTGAAAAGAAATGTTTAAATCAGGATTTGTAGCCATTTTAGGTCGTCCAAATGTTGGAAAATCGACCTTTTTAAATCATGTCATGGGGCAGAAAATTGCCATCATGAGCGATAAGGCGCAGACAACGCGCAATAAGATTATGGGGATTTATACCACAGAGAAAGAGCAGATTGTCTTTATTGATACCCCAGGAATCCATAAGCCCAAAACAGCCTTGGGAGATTTTATGGTGGAGTCTGCTTATAGTACGCTTCGTGAGGTCGATACCGTCCTTTTCATGGTGCCAGCAGATGAACCTCGTGGCAAAGGTGATGACATGATTATCGAGCGCTTAAAGGCAGCTAAAGTTCCTGTGATCTTGGTGGTCAATAAGATTGATAAAGTCCATCCTGACCAGCTCTTGAGTCAGATTGACGACTTTAGAAATCAGATGGATTTTAAAGAAATCGTGCCAATCTCAGCTCTTCAAGGCAATAACGTTTCGCGTTTGATTGATATTTTGAGTGAGAATTTGGAAGAAGGCTTCCAATATTTCCCAGCAGACCAGATTACCGACCACCCAGAGCGTTTCTTGGTGTCTGAGATGATTCGGGAGAAGGTTCTTCATTTGACGCGCGAAGAGATTCCACACTCCGTAGCGGTCGTGATTGATAGCATGAAGCGTGAAGAAGAGTCGGACAAAGTCCACATCAGGGCGACTATTATGGTCGAGCGAGATAGTCAAAAAGGGATTATCATTGGAAAAGGCGGTGCTATGCTCAAGAAGATTGGCTCAATGGCTCGTCGTGACATCGAGCTCATGCTAGGCGACAAGGTCTTCTTAGAAACTTGGGTCAAGGTCAAGAAAAATTGGCGAGATAAAAAGCTAGATCTAGCGGACTTTGGCTATAATCAGAAGGAATATTGATAGTCGTGAATCTTGCTAGTTGCAAAAAGGATGGAGGAGCACAGTTGATGGACTATATTTCCTATATCCGTTCAAAAGTCGGGCATGACAAGATTATCTTGACTTTTGCAGGTGGTATTTTGACAAATAGAGATGGAGAGATTCTCCTGCAGTTGCGTGGAGATAAGAAAAACTGGGCCATTCCAGGTGGTGCTATGGAATTAGGGGAATCCTCTGTCGATACCCTTAAACGTGAATTTTTAGAAGAAACGGGCATCGAAGTGGAGCCCGTTCGCTTTTTGAATGCTTATACCAACTTTGAAGAAGTCTATCCCAATGGTGACAGAGTACAGACGGTGGTCTTTCTCTATGAAGTTGCTGCTCAGAAAACGGTTGAGATTGGGGATTTTCACAATGAAGAGACCTTGCAACTTCGTTTCTTTACGCCAGCAGAAATCGCCACTTTAGACACAGTTTCAGCAAAACACCGTTTGATGTTGGATGAATTTCTCAAGGATTCCTTTGCCATGGGGCATTGAGTCTGAAGACGAGGAAGTTGGAATGAGAAATGCGATTCGATTAGCTAGGCTAGACGAGGTAGATATCTGGCCCCGCTTTGCCAGTCAGGTCTATACGAGTGATTAGTCGGACTTGCGTAGCCGTTTTCTATACTCATTTCGTTTTAATCTATTACGTCGTTAACTCGTCTTGCCTAACCCCAGTTATGCCTGCGACTCGTTGCCTAGTACTAAATCAACACTAAAAGATTATAAATAGTGAGTTTCCACATGAATGTTTGTATTGGAAGGCAGGAGAAGCCTTGGCTTGGCTGAGTCTGTCTATCCGAACCGAATATGTAGAGGGGTGTTCTAGTCTTCCGATTGTTTACTTGGAAGGCATTGCAGTTGCACCAGAAGCTAGGCAGCAAGGGATTGCTCGGGAGTTGCTTATATTTGCCAAATCTTGGACAAAAGAGCAAGGTTGCTCACAGCTTGCTTCAAGTTGTTCGTTGGAAAATGTCGTTAGTCAAGCATTTCACAACAACATAGGTTTTCATGAAGTCGGTCGAAGTGTTCATTATCTGTTGAACGTAGACTAAAAGAAAAAATAATGAGGAAAGGATAGGGTGAGTCCGTGTTCGGTGTTGGACACGGACTGCGGACGGTATCAAACAGATACAGCTTGTTCCGCTTACGCCCTTTGTATCTGAATCATGCCAGAATTACCAGAGGTCGAAACGGTCCGAAAGGGACTTGAGCGACTTGTAACAGGCAAGAAAATTCAGTCGGTGGATATTTTCTACCCTCGCATGGTCTTGACAGGAGCGAGTGATTTGACTGATAAGTTACAAGGACAAGAGATTTGTGAGCTGAAGCGCCGTGGGAAATATCTGATTTTTGTCTATTCAGACTGGGTCATGGTCTCACATTTGCGGATGGAGGGAAAGTATCTCTATGATGAAGGGGAGGCTCAGCTAAATAAGCATACTCATGCTGTTTTTCACTTTACCGATGGCAGTCAGCTAGTCTATCAAGATGTCCGTAAGTTTGGCACTATGGAGTTGATGAAAAAAAGTGATTTGCCGGCTTATTTTGCTTCTAAAAAGTTAGGTCCTGAGCCGACTGAGGAGGATTTTTTAATCGCTCCATTTGTAAGAGCCTTGAAATCCTCGAAAAAGCCTTTAAAACCGTATTTGCTGGATCAGACCTTGGTAGTGGGCTTGGGAAATATCTATGTGGATGAGGTACTTTGGCGAGCACAACTCTACCCTAGTCAGCCGTCTCATAGATTGCTAGATCAAGAAATCACGACTTTGCATGAGCAGATTATTGCGGTTTTGCAGCTGGGAATTGAGAAGCGTGGCTCAACCATTCGGACCTATCGCAATGCCTTGGGAGAAGACGGCACTATGCAGGATTTTCTCATGGTGTATGGGCGAACTGGTGAGCCTTGTGCACGGTGTGGAGCTGAGATTGAAAAGATGAAAGTTGCAGGGCGTGGGACACATATCTGTCCTCGTTGTCAGGTGATGAGATGAAGACGGTCATTGGTTTAACAGGTGGTATTGCTTCGGGCAAATCAACAGTCAGCCGTTATCTGAGCCAAAAAGGCTATTTGGTGGTAGATGCGGATGCAACTGTGCATACATTACAGCAAAAAGGTGGTAGGCTCTATCAAGCTCTCCTTGCTGAGTATGGAACAGGGATTTTACAGGAAAATGAGGAACTGGACCGTCAAAAACTAGCGAGTCTGGTCTTTGCGAATCCAGAAAGTTTAGAAAGAGCAAATCTCTTGCAGCAAGGGATTATAAGAGAGGAATTGGCTCTTTTGAAAGCTAAGTATGAGCAATCAAAAACGCTCTTTTTTATGGATATTCCTCTTTTGTTTGAATTGGGCTATGAATCTTGGTTTCAGGAGATTTGGCTGGTGTCGCTTAGTGCAGATCAGCAATTAGCCCGCTTAATGGTGCGGAATCAAATGAGCCAAGAAGAGGCAAGAAAGCGTATGTTAGCCCAGATGCCTTTGGAAGAAAAGCGACAGAGAGCTACAAGAATCATTGATAATAGCGGTTCTTTGGATGAGACTTATGCACAGATAGAACATTTATTACAAGAATTAGAAAGAAGATGATGGTATTTTAAGTCAGGAAGTTTGGAAGCAAAATTTAAAAATTGCTTGGGTAGGTAATGTCTTAACAGGGGCAAGTTTTTCTATGGTTATGCCCTTTATCTCGGTCTTTGTCGAAGAGCTGGGAACACCCAAAAACCAAGTGGAATTTTACGCAGGCTTAGCGGTATCGACTACTGCTTTAGCTTCAGCCATCATGTCCCCAATTTGGGGGAGTTTAGCGGATCGCTATGGACGAAAGTCCATGATGGTGCGAGCTAGCTCTGTCATGGTATTGACCATGGGAGGTTTAGCCTTTGTTCCGAATAGCTTTTGGCTGATTGTCTTGCGGATTTTGACAGGTGTCTTTGCAGGTTATGTACCAAACTCCACAGCCCTCATTGCCAGTCAGGTGCCCAAGGAAAAGACGGGCTACGCTCTTGGAACCTTATCCACAGGTTTGGTCGCAGGAACCTTAATTGGTCCTTTGCTGGGTGGATTTTTAGCAGAGGTTGTCGGGATGCACTGGGTCTTTCTGATTGTCGGTTTCCTGCTTTTTTTGGTAACCTTGATCACATTTTTCTATATCAAAGAAGATTTTATCCCTGTCAAAGCAGGTCAAGAGATGAGTTTGCAGGAAGTTTTTCATAACATTAAGAATAAGAAAATTGTCTTTAGTCTGTTTGTAACGAGCTTGATTATCCAAACGGCAGCCCAGTCGGTGGTGCCTATCTTGACCCTCTACATTCGTCATTTAGGACAGGTTCATAATCTTCTCTTTGTATCAGGTATGATTATCTCGGCTCTTGGATTTTCTTCTATGGTCAGCTCTCCTTTCTTGGGAAAAACTAGGGGATAAGCTTGGGAATCACCGTTTGCTGCTGGTAGCCCTCTTTTATAGTTTTGTCATGAACTGGCTCAATGCTCATGCGAAAACCCCTTTGGAACTCGGTTTTTATCGCTTCTTATATGGTTTTGGGACAGGAGCGCTTTTACCATCGGTCAATTCTCTCTTAGCCAAATTAACACCAAAGGAAGGGATTTCACGGATATTTTCCTTTAACCAGATCTTTATCTATATGGGAAGTGTCCTAGGACCGATGCTGGGGTCTGGAGTAGCGACTTATCTCGGCTATTCTTGGGTCTTTTATGTAACCTCTTATCTGGTCCTTGCAAACTTTATCTGGTCCTTTTTGAACTTTAAACATTATTTGAAAGTAAGGGAAATTTAGTGAGAAAAAAAATCAATTTACAATGTTCTGAGTGCGGCAGTCTTAACTACCTGACCAGCAAAAATACCAAGACCCACCCTGAAAAAATACAGGTTCTAAAATACTGCCCCAAGGAAAGAAAAGTAACCTTACATCTTGAACATCATTAGATTTTATGGTAAAATAGATAGGATTTTAAGGAGTTAGCTATGTACAATTTATTAATAACCATTTTATTAGTCTTATCTGTGATTATTTTGATTGCCATTTTTATGCAACCAACTAAAAACCAATCTAGCAATGTCTTTGATGCTAGTGCAGGGGATTTGTTTGAGCGTTCAAAGGCAAGAGGGTTTGAGGCAGTCATGCAGCGATTGACAGGAATTTTAGTCTTTTTCTGGCTTTTAGTGGCATTGCTCCTTGCGATTTTATCCAGTAAGTAAGATGAAAATGGGCTTTGACTTTGTCTTTGCCTATTTTTTATCAGAAAAATTCCTTGAATCGATCTAGGAAAGAAGAAAAGAAACAAAAGAAGATGAAAACAGAAATTATTGAATATATCACGGCTCATGAGCGGGCCAGTATGAATGAATTGGCAGAAAATCTAGCCAAAAATAGTGCAAAAGAGTTTCGAGAGTTGGTTAAGACCATCTCTGAGATGGAGCGCAGACACCAGCTGCACTTTACAGATGATGGCATGATTGAGCTTAAACAAGAGCGGGAAAAGATGACTCTTAAAGGGATTTTTCACGCGCATAAGAATGGCTTTGGATTTGTGACGGTTGATGAGGGTGAGCCTGATTTGTTCGTAGGGCGCAATGATGTCAATCATGCCATTGATGGTGATACCGTAGAAGTGGTGATCACCAAGGTTGCCAATCGCTTGAAAGGTACATCTGCTGAAGCTAAGGTCATTGATATTTTGGAACATAGTCTGCAAACAGCTGTGGGGCAGCTGATTTTAGATGAAGAAAAGCCTAAATATGCAGGCTATATTCGCAGTAAAAATCAAAAAATCAGCCAAAAAATCTACGTTAAAAAACCAGCTCTTGTGCTGGATGGAACAGAAGTGCTGAGGGTTGCCATTGAAAAATACCCTCATCGGGGGCGTGATTTTTTTGTTGCGAGTGTCCTTGATGTGGTTGGGCATGTCAATGACCCTGGGATTGATGTCTTAGAGGTCTTGGAGTCCATGGACATTGTGTCCGAATTTCCAGATAAGGTCTTAGAAGAGGCCAATCAGATTCCTGAGAGTTTGCGTCCGAGTGACTATGAGGGACGTTTGGATTTGCGAGACGATATTATTTTCACCATTGACGGGGCAGATGCCAAAGATTTGGATGATGCGGTGCATATCAAGCGTTTGCCAAATAGCAACTTTGAATTGGGGGTACATATCGCTGATGTGTCTTATTATGTAACCGAAGGCTCGCATTTGGATAAGGAAGCCTTGAATCGTGCGACTTCTGTCTATGTCACAGACCGTGTGGTTCCTATGCTTCCTGAGCGCTTGTCAAATGGTATTTGCTCGCTGAATCCCAATGTGGATCGCTTAACCCAGTCTGCCATTATGGAAATTGATAAAAAAGGGCGCGTGGTCAACTATACCATTACACAGACGGTTATTCATACCACTTTTCGGATGACGTATAGTGCAGTGAATGAGATGATTGCAGGGAACTCTGAGACCTTAGAGAAGTACCAAAAGATTGCACCGAGCGTGGAGTTGATGGTGCAACTACACCATCTCTTAGAAAAGATGCGTTACCAGCGTGGAGCCTTGAATTTTGATACCAAGGAAGCGAAAATCATGGTCAATCAAAACGGCAAACCTGTGGACATTATTCTACGCGAGCGTGGGATTGCAGAGCGTATGATTGAGTCCTTCATGTTGATGGCAAATGAAACGGTGGCGGAGCATTTTAGCAAGTTGGATTTGCCGTTTATCTATCGGATTCACGAAGAGCCAAAGGCAGAAAAGGTTCAGACTTTTATTGACTATGCGTCAAGCTTTGGGATTCGGATTTATGGCACGGCTAGCAGCATGAGCCAAGAGACGCTTCAAGAAATCATGAAAAAGGTCGAAGGAGAGCCATATGAGGCTGTCTTGTCAATGATGCTTTTACGCTCTATGCAGCAGGCTAGGTATTCTGAGCACAATCATGGGCATTATGGGTTGGCAGCAGAGTATTATACGCATTTCACCAGTCCGATTCGTAGGTACCCAGATTTGTTGGTTCATCGCATGGTGAGAGATTATGGCAAGTCAAAAGAGGTTGACACTCATTTTGAGCAAGTTATTCCAGAGATTGCGAGCCAGTCGTCAAGCCGTGAACGCCGCGCCATTGAAGCTGAGCGTGAAGTGGAAGCGATGAAAAAAGCAGAATACATGGAAGAATTTGTGGGACAAGAGTTTGACGGTGTCATCTCAAGTGTCGTGAAATTCGGTCTATTTGTCGAATTGCCAAATACGGTTGAGGGCTTGATTCATGTGATCAATCTTCCAGAGTATTTCAATTACCAAGAGCGTACCATGACCCTGCATGGGGAAAAATCAGGTGTCGTCTTTGGTGTTGGGCATCCGATTAGAGTGCGTTTGACGAAAGCGGATAAGACGACAGGTGAGATTGACTTTGAATACCTACCAAGTGACTATGATGTCAAAGAGAAAAAGCAAAAAGGAAATTCTCGCAGACCTGAGAAAAAGCGTGAAAAAACACACGCGAAAGAAAAGAAAACGAAGAAACCGTTTTACAAGGACGTTGTAAAAAAAGGAGGAAAACATGGCAAAGGGAGAAGGAAAGGTCGTCGCTCAAAATAAAAAAGCGAGACATGACTACACCATTGTAGATACTATTGAAGCTGGTTTGGTCCTTACGGGTACAGAGATTAAGAGTGTTCGTGCTGCGCGGATCAACCTCAAAGACGGCTTTGCCCAAGTTAAAAATGGAGAAGTTTGGTTGAGCAATGTGCATATTGCCCCTTATGAAGAGGGAAATATCTGGAATCAAGACCCCGAACGTCGGAGAAAACTCCTGCTTCATAAAAAGCAAATTCAAAAGTTGGAACAAGAAACCAAAGGGACAGGAATGACCCTTGTGCCTTTAAAAGTCTATCTCAAGGACGGTTTTGCGAAGCTCTTGTTGGGTCTTGCTAAAGGGAAACACGATTATGATAAGCGTGAGTCCATCAAGCGTAGAGAGCAAAATCGTGATATCGCTCGTCAAATCAAAGCCTACAATCACAGATAGGAGGAGAAGATGAAGAAAATCAAACGCTATCTTTATTTGGCTCTCGCTTTTCTTTCTGTCTTTGCGATTGGGGGATTTGCAGCCTCTCATTTCTCAGGTGGACAGACCCAGATTACCTCTAGCCTGATTAAAAATCGCCTAGAAGGTGCCAAAGAATTGGTGACAACCAAGTATTACTATACCAATGTTGGCTCTTTTGAAAATCATCAAGACTTTTATGGTTGGAAAGTTCCCTTTACGACCAAGAAATTCATTCTCTCTTATGATGGAGTGATTCATGCAGGGATTGATCTTGACGAGATGACGGTCGAAGTCAAAGGTAAGACGATACAGCTGACCTTGCCAGAAGCAAAAATCCTCTCCCATGAGATTGATGATAGTAGCATCAAGGTTTTTGATGAGAAAAATTCGATTTTTAATAACATTCAGATTGAGGATTACACTTCATTTGCCAAAGGGCAAAAGGAAAAATTGGAAAAAGAAGCGATTGAAAAAGGTCTTTATACCAAGACCGTAGAGGATGCCGAAACAGCTCTAAAAGATTTGCTTTTTGCATCACTAGATATAGATAAGAGCTATCAGATTGAGTTTGTAACCAAGTAGGAGGACCTTATGACTCCGCTTTTCATGAGTCTGAGCCTCAAGGCTTTTCCAGCTCTTTTACCCCCCCAAAAAAAAAAAAGTTTGAATATCGCTCTCGGATGAGAGATGAGGAAGTCATAGCCCATCTCTATCTTTCTAGCCCTGTCAAGATGGTGGTCGGCTCTATGCACTTGGGACGGTGTATGGTTTTAAAGGATTTGTTAGAAAGTGAAATGATTGATGACACAACTAGCTCTTTACTAGAGCAGCATGTAGAGGCAGGCTCTCGCTACGCTCTTCCAATCAAGAGTTTATCTCTATTTACTAATCCGATGAGTCTAGCTGAGATTCGTGAAATCGCTTCTAGATTTAATCCTCCTCAGTCCTATTATTTACTGGAGAAATACCCCGCCTTATACGAGCAATTAGTAAAGCGCAGTCGCATAGACTATGCCATCAATCCACTGGAAAAAAAGGATTACTTGGGTCTATTTGTCGCAGATATTGTCGAGCGTTACGAAATAAATATCCCCGTAGTAGAGCACTTGCAGGAATATCTTTGAGAATAGTATCGTCATTTAGTTTAAATTGATTAGGTCGTTAGCTCGTTTTGCCTGCGACTCGTTGCCTTGTACTCAATCAAAACGAAACAACTATAAAAAACATAGACTTCTTGAGAGATTCAGGAAGTCTATTCTAAAAAGGACTACCAAGATTTAGAATATGAACCAAAAACAACGGATGTGATAGTGATGTGAATAAATACTATCTGTTTAGTTGGAATCAGGTTTATTAGGAGTTAAAAATGAGAGATTCACTATTTGATAAAGATCACTTTGATAGTTTATATAACTATTATAATGAAAAAATTAGTCATTTAGAAGATTCAATATATCAGGATACAGTTAAGGATAAAGTTCGTAAAATAGCTCCCATACGACTATTTAATTG
This sequence comes from Streptococcus pneumoniae, assembly GCA_040719455.1. Lineage (NCBI taxonomy): Bacteria > Bacillati > Bacillota > Bacilli > Lactobacillales > Streptococcaceae > Streptococcus > Streptococcus pneumoniae. The sequence continues at coordinate 195,375 of JBFDTN010000001.1, forward strand.
GAAGTTCCAACAGCTCAAAATTATGTGTTCAAGAGGAGATTCTCTGGATGATATAAAACAAGCTTATTTAAAATTATTTGATAATTTTATAGATATTTTTACTTCGGATATTAACATTGATATTCAACATTTCATTGCATTAGGGCTATTACTCAATGTTTCTGAAGAAGAGTTAACCTTACTAAAGAAGATTAAGGATAATAGAAATATTATAGATGGATTTATTGGTTTATGTTTGTCAGACGTTCAGGCTATCTCAACATCCGATTTAGAAGACCTTTTAGAAAATTATAATAGTTTATTTAATATTTATAATTCATCTACTTTAGATAAGGAATCAAAAATAATAAGCTATTTGCAAAATTGGTATAATCAAATGAGAGAAACATATTTTTATGGTTCACACAAAGATACAGGTTTTTTCTATACTGGATATTGGTCGTTTGAAATCGCTGCGCTGGTAAAAATACTCAATATACCTGATGATTCTTTCAAAGACCATAAATATTACCCTTATGATTTAGTACATTTTGAAGGTTAAATGTGTTAAAACAATTAGTAAAATAGGAGAACAAGTTGTGCGTGATCAATTAAAAGATAATAATTATTTTGATTCATTTATTTCTAAACAGTATCAGCGATTAAGTATGTTTGAAAGTAGATTGTTAGATAATAAAGCTTTAAATGAAAAAGTTATTAAGAATATAAGATATGCTACTTTCAACATATCTTTTCAAATAATTGTATCAAGATATTCTAGGGGAGATAGTCTGACTGCAATCAAAGAAGATTATATAAAGAGTATCCCTAAATTTAAAGTTGTGTTCTCAGAGATTATTGATATGAATACTTGAAAAGGCAACAGTTTTCTGTACAAATTTTATGAAGTGTTTTTTTGCTTAATCGATGACTCGCTTAGTCATAGGCGTTTGGTAGTTGAGACTGCCATGAATGCGGTGGTGGTTCCACCAGTGAACGTAGTCTTTGGTTTTTAGAGCTAATTCTTCCAAGGAATGGAAGGTTTCTTGGTTAATAAACTCAAGTTTGAAAGAATGATAGGTACTCTCGGCTACGGCATTGTCATAGGGACAACCGGCTTGACTGAGTGAACGTGTGATACCAAAGGCTTCTAATATCTCATCAATCAGCTGATTATCAAACTCCTTCCCTCGATCAGAATGGAAGAGCTTGACCTTAGTCAGCGCATAAGGGATACTTTGAATAGCCTCTTTGACCAGCTCTGCAGTCTTGTTCCAACCAGCTGACAGTCCGATGATTTCGCGATTAAAGAGGTCAATGACCAAGCAGATATAAGCCCAACGCTTACCAACACGGACATAAGTTAAGTCCGTCACAAGAGCTTCCAAGGGCTTCTCTTGGTGAAACTGTCTGGCTAGGAGGTTTGGAATGGATGCCTCATTTTTCCCTTTAGCATGTGGTTTGAAGGCAGCCTTCTGGTAAACAGAAACCAAATTCAGTCTCTTCATGATGCGAGAAATCCGACGACGAGACAAGTTGATACCTTGTACTTCTAGACATTTCTTGATTTTCCTAGCACCGTATCTGGACTTGCTTTCGAGAAAAATGCGTTTGATTTTTTCTTCGAGACCAGCCTCGGATATAGACTCCATAGCTTTGTAGTAATAGCTAGAACGCGGAATGTTCAAGCACCGACACATGGCTGAAATGCTGTAATTCTTCTTGTTCGCAGTGATTATTTTCCTTTTCGTGCCATAATCACTGCCGCTTGCTTTAAGATATCGACCTGCATTTCAAGCTCTTTATTTCGTTTTCTGAGTTCAATCAGCTCACGCTGCTCATCAGTTAGGTTATCAACAGTTTTGAAGGAACCGGTTGTTCTTGCCTGTTTAACCCATTTATCTAAGGTTGAGGGAGTTAGCTCATACTCTTTGATAAGCTCGTTTCGTTTCATACCTGCCTTGTGAAGATCAACGATTTGTTGTTTGAATTCATCTGTGAAGTAGCGACGTGTTTTTCTAGACATATTTTCCTCCTGGTTTTCTTTAGTATAGAACACTTTATAATTTCTGTCTAGTTTAGTGTAACCTATTCAACTCTTTAATTTATAGCTTTGAGTGTACTATTGAATGTCAACTTATTTGACGATGAGGAATTTCTATTATCACTTGAAAAATTTAATATTTCAAATGGTATGATTGATATTTTTATGAAGAAAGAAGATATTATTGAAATTAGTAGCTATAACTCGTGGTGCTAGTTAATTTCAAACTACAATAAAAAGCTCAAAAGGACTATACTGTAAGTGCCGGAACAAACAGGAGGTAGTCCAAATGAGCCACTTACAGTATACCGCTAAATCTCATCACTTACAATGGAATTTGAAGCAATTATCAAAAATTTGCCATCAACTGTATAGAGATTATTGTCCTGAATCTTTCAAACATCGTCATAATGTCAGTCTATCTAAGGTTTCAGATCAATCTCTATTAGTCTTACTTCTCTTGCAAGCTGAACTAGGGATTAAGTCACAACGTCATTTCTACCGTCTCTGTTACTTATTTCCTTGTGGTCATCTTCTTGAACGAAGTCGTTTTAATCGACGAGCAAGACAGTTGATTTGGTTAGTTCAAGTCATTAGACAAGCAATGAATACTCAAATCTCACCTGCTTCCATTGTTATTATAGATAGCTTTCCCTTGCCACTTTGCCAACCTATCCGTAACTATAGAACACGTATTTTTAACGACTTAGCAGATATTGGCTACAATGCTTCCAAACATCTGTGGTTCTATGGATTCAAAGTACACCTGCTGGTAACTTTATCAGGCTATATTCTGAATTATGTTGTGACACCTGCATCAGTCCATGATATTAGGGCAGTTGATGACTTACTAGAAAATTGCCGACAACCTTATATTTTGGCAGATTTAGGCTATCTTAGTAAGGAACTTAAAGATCATTTGACCCAAAAAGGCTATCATCTATGGACTCCCTTACGCCAAAATATGGCAGGAGCTAAACAACATAATCATTGGAAATTGATGGCTATGAGACGAACCATTGAGACTCGCTTCTCAGAGCTTTGCGGTCTTTTTGATATAGAACACACACTGACTAGAAGTTTAGCAGGTCTGCAGTTAAGGCTGGAGCAAATTATACTGGCTTACAATCTGAGATACTTCGAGATTAACTAGCACCACGAGTAGCTATAAAGATATCAAACAGTTTAGACCATGGATTGCAGAACTCTACAATAAACCTGATGAGAGAGAAGCTATTATTTCTAAACAGCTGTCGAATTGGTATAGAAGTCAAAGAAGTAGTTATTTCTTCGGCTATGATAAAGAGGAAGAACCGTTATATTTTGGCTACTGGGCTTTAGAAATCGCTGCACTGGTAAAAGTACTCAACATACCTGATGATTCTTTCAAAGACCATAAATATTACCCTTATGATTTAGTCCATTTTGGAGATTAAAGATGTTAAAACAATTATTTCAAAACTTAAGAGAAGAGGAATGAATAATGGCTAGTTTAATTAATTTTCCGACTGAAATCATTTGTGGTGTGCAGTATAATGGCAAATTCTCTTGGTATGTATCCGATAGAGAGTTGTGGATTTTAGATTATACTATTTTAGATTCTCGTCTGGCACAATATGGATATAATATAGAAAGTTTGTCGATTGATTCAAAGAGAAGTGATAGTAAGGTCCTTGTAAAAGAAAACGCTGGAAACTTTCTTGAGAAAATGACAGAGTTTGAGGTCAGCTCAGAAGATTTACAAACCTATTTATTAGAATCAATAGATGAATTAGAGGATTCTTGGTATTATGATTTTCAACCTAGTTTATTTATAGATTTTGATGATAATCGTTTGTATAGTCAATACTCTGAATCAGAATCATTTGAGGATTATGTACCTTTCGGTTGGGTTGGAATGTACCGTAGTTTTTGGGATCTAATCCCAGTATCTCAAAGATTTTGGATACATAATGGAATAAATATATTTGAAATAAATAATAAATAATAGATAAAATATCAATGCTAATTGAACAAGTAATAGAGTTAGAGGCTCTCTTTTCTTAAGAGAAACAAGACGGCAGATACTCTAAAAATAAACGAACTAGAACGATCGTAATGAGGATAAAAGATGATAACTATAAAAAAGATAGCTTGGTTAGATGAAAACACTTATGAAGGGGAAGTAATGTTGATAGATAGTTACCAAAAAGAATTAGTATGTTTTACTTATTCAGTGGCTCCCGAAGGCATTACATTTGATACTATCTCGACCTCTGTAAATTCTGAACTTCTTCGGAGTGATGAGAGTAGTTATTTGTTAACCCGTACTAAAAATTTTGAGTACTACATTGTCGGAAAGGTGATTGATAAGAAAAAAACAGATGATAAAATGTTTTGATTATCGTTTCCAACTAGACTCACCCTTACCTGGAGATATTGTTGATGGAGAATGGATTGAATGCACTGTTGGAAGATTTGATTTATGATTTTTTAGGAGAAGTGATAGATGGTTGATATGAAATATAGCGATATTCGAGAAAGAATGCATAGTCTGATTATAGATTATATTGATGATGAGATTCTTCAATCGCAACTCTTAGAGAAAATCAACACAGAAAACGGTATTAGAGGTGTGTTATATGCGTTAGATGAGAATAAAACTAGAAAGTTTTCAGAAGAAGATGAAAATTTTTGTAAGGATTTATTTTTTTATTTTGGGTAGCAGATGAAGTTGTGAACCGTATTTCTTATTGAATACAATCTGAGTAGCAGAGGATTTTTAGAAATATCTTTGAATAAGATGTATTTAGAAGAGAGCCGATAGGGCTCTTTTTTTCTCCTTTTTACGAATAGTTAGGTAAGGAGGGATTTCTATGGAAAAAATCATGGAAACAGTGAAAGAATATAAGATTGTTGCAGGTTTTATCTGCTTGGGAGTACTACTTGGAGGATTTTTCCTCTTCCAGCGTCCAGTAGAAAGCAGCTCAAATGCCCAAAATCTAGCGCAGGAAGTCTTGGTAGCGTCTGAAGAGCCAAAAGAAGTCACAGATGAAATTGCAAAGACAGAAGAAGTTGAAGCAACAACGACTTTGACGGTAGATGTCAAAGGGGCAGTTAAAAATCCCGGTATTTATGAGCTAAAGACAGGTAGTCGTGTCAATGATGCCATAGAAGCAGCTGGTGGATTGAGCGCAGAGGCAGAAAGCAAATCTGTCAACCTAGCACAGAAATTGACCGATGAAGGAGTCGTCTATGTGGCAAGTGTTGGAGAAGAGGTGCCAAGAGTCAGCGGACAAGCTCCAGGAGATACCAAGGCACTTGGCGCTAGCGCTAGCGAGTCTGGTAAGGTCAATCTCAACACAGCTGATTTGGCAGCTTTACAGACCATCTCAGGAATTGGGCAAAAGCGGGCGCAGGACATTTTAGACTATCGGGAAGCAAACGGAAAGTTTAAATCTGTGGAAGATTTGAAAAATGTCTCTGGTATCGGGGCAAAGACCCTAGAAAAGCTAAAAGACTATGTCACAGTGGATTAAGAAATGTCCGATTCCCTTGATTTATTTGACCTTTCTCTTGGTCTGGCTCTATTATGCGATTTACCAAGGAGGGATCCTTTCTTGGGCAGGATGTAGCTTTCTCATGTTGCTGTTATGGTTGCGCTATACACGACATCAAGTCTTGCAGGTGTGTGGTATCTTGCTATTTTTTGCTTGTTTTTTCAGCTATCGAGCCATGGAGATGGAGAAAGGGGCAGTAGTTGCTCCTCCCACTCCGACGGAAATATTGGTCTTACCAGACACTATTAAGGTCAATGGGGATTCCCTATCTTTTCGTGGCAAAAGCGAAGGTCAGCTCTTTCAAGCCTTTTACAAATTAAAAACGAAGCAAGAAAAAGAGCAGTTTCAAGCTTTATCGAGCCTTGTTTACTTGAGCATTGAAGGAGAGCTTAATCAAGCCGAAGGGCAGCGCAATTTTAGAGGTTTTGATTATCAAAAGTACCTAAAAACACAAGGGATTTATCGAACCTTGAGTATTGAGAGAATCACATCTGTTCAGCCGGTTCCTACTTTTAATATCTTTGAGAGACTATCTAGTTGGCGAAAGGGTGCGATTGTCTTTATCAAAAAGACCTTTCCTCAGCCCATGTCAAACTACATGACAGGTCTGTTATTGGGGTATTTGGATACGGATTTTGAGGAGATGAATGACCTCTACTCTAGCTTGGGGATTATTCATCTATTTGCCCTATCAGGTATGCAGGTTGGTTTTTTCATGGACGCTTTTCGGAGAATCTTCTTAAGGCTTGGTTTGAAGATGGAAACGGTTCAGTATTTGCAGTATCCATTTTCCTTGTTTTATGCAGGCATGACAGGTTTTTCTGTTTCTGTTGTCCGTAGTTTGCTTCAAAAATTATGGGGACAGGCTGGTGTCAAGGGCTTGGATAATTTTGCTCTGACCATGATGACCTTAAGCATTTTTATGCCTAATTTTCTTCTCACAGCTGGTGGAGTTCTGTCCTGCGCCTATGCTTTTTTACTCAGTATGACAAACCGAGACGGTCTGTCTGTATGGCAGAAAATCTGCTATGAGAGTGCGACGATTTCTTTGGGTATTTTGCCGATTTTGCTCTTTTTCTTTGGGGAATTTCAGCCATGGTCTATTCCTTTGACCTTTCTATTCTCTTTTATTTTTGATGTTCTTCTTTTGCCGGGGCTTAGCATTCTCTTTATCCTAGCTCCTGTCATCGCTCTGACACAGGTCAATGGATTTTTCGAGCTATTGGAGCAAATCATTCGCTGGGTGGGAAGTTTAGCGTCAGCCCCCTTGGTCTTAGGACAACCAAGTCCTAGCTTACTTTTAGCCTTGCTATTTGTCCTTGCGATTTTCTATGATAAGCGGCAGATAAAACAGTGGCAATTTCCTTTACTGGGTGTGATTGTCTTTCTCTTTTTCTTATGCAAGTGTCCGCTGGAAAATGAAGTGACGATTGTAGATATTGGGCAGGGAGATAGTATTTTTCTGAGAGATATGACGGGGAAAAATATGCTGATTGATGTTGGCGGTCGTGTTGACCTTGGAAAGAAAGAAGATTGGCAGAAACGAGTCAGTAGTTCCAATGCCGAGCGAACCTTGATTCCTTATCTAAAAAGCCGTGGTGTTGGGCAGGTGGATAAGCTAGTCTTGACGCACACCGATACAGACCATATGGGGGATATGCTTGCGGTAGCCAAAGCGTTTCCGATTCGTGAGGTTTATATTTCTAAAGGCAGTTTGACCAAGAAAGATTTTGTGGAAAAGCTGGATCAGCTGGGTGCAAGGATTCATGTTGTGGAAGTCGGAGATCAACTGCCTATTATGGGTAGCCAGCTCAAAGTCCTATATCCTAATAGCACAGGCGATGGTGGAAATAATGACTCCATTGTGCTCTATGGAGAATTGCTCAAGACTAGATTTCTCTTTACTGGAGACTTGGAGACAGAAGGAGAAGAGGAGTTGATGAGAACTTTTCCAAATCTACAAGTGGATGTGCTAAAGGTCGGTCACCATGGCTCAAAAGGCAGCTCAAGCCCTGCATTTCTCGATCAGATAAAGCCAAAGCTAGCCTTGATTTCAGCAGGTAAGAAAAATCGCTACAAGCATCCTCACCAAGAGACCCTAGATAGATTTGAGGAGCGTCAAATCAAGGTCTTTCGATCTGACGAGCAAGGATCTATTCGCTTTAAGGGGGTATCAGACTGGACAGTGGAAACAGTCCGCTGATGTCAAGAAAATTCTTGCCATCTAATTTGCAATGTGATACCATAGAAAAATTAGTGACCATCAAACGGATGCTTAGGAATGAGTTGGGGACTGAAGCAGCAGTTGTTAGTCAAATGCTATCTAAGTTGGTTACTGATAATGTTTTATTATTGCAAGACCAGAATACATATCAAGAAAAGTATCAGAAATTGGTTAGTAAGTATGATTTATTGATTTCTGAGCTTGAATCTGTAAAAATTTGATGATTTTCTATGGGAAACTACTGTATCTAAAGTAGTTATAGAAAATTCAAAAATACCAACATTTATTTTTAAAAATAGAATGGTCGTAACTTTATGAGGTTACGACTATTTTTTGTTATAATTATAGTAATATCGGAAATAGGAGATATCTTTATGGATAATTATCTTAAAAGAATTAAAGGAACTTTAAACTATAAACTTTCGCTTAGTAATATTGAACTTTATCACAGCAACTTGTTATCAGATGTATTAGAAAAATTTTGCGATCAGCCCTTTACTTTATTGGACGGTGTTGTTGAAAACTATGATAATTTTAGAGTTACTAAGGTTCAAAGGGAAAAAAAGAATAAGGATTTAACAATTAATTTAACTGATGATAGAAGGGATATAATGGTAATCATAGAAAATAAATTTAAATCTATTCCTTATAGAGAACAGCTTGTGAAGTATATGGTTGAAGATAAAGAGACCTATTATATTTTACTCTCATTAACCCAACCAGCAGAAGGTGTTCTACCAGAAGGTTGGGTATGGAAAAATTATGATGCACTAAGTAGTTACTACCTTACTATTTCTGATTCTATAGAAACTAATTCTGATTCTATAGAAACTAAGAGTAAACTTTACAGCGAGTTCTTAAAAGATTATGCAGATTATGTAGAATCAATTTCCTATTTACTAGAAATTGATAGTCTAGACATGAATATTAGGGACTATTATTTAAATGAGGATGTAGAGAAAAAAATTACAGAAATAGGATTAATTGATTTAGTTCATAAAATTAGATATGAGAACATGAAAAATAGGATTGATTCCTCAAATGTAACCACCTATTCAGGAAGGATAAGTGGTGGTTATTATTTTGGTTGTACTTATAAAATTTCTGATAAAATTAGTTTTGACATTCAAATACAAGGGGATCAATATAGACATAAATTAAATGTAAGCAAGTCTATCGTTAAGTCTTTATCTGAACTTAAAGAAATTTGTGATAAGTTAAAGACTGATGCTTTACTATTCAACTATACAGAGGGTGAAGGAGCAGGATTCTTTAATACTGCTAACAGACGTAAAGATTGGAACAAATATGAAAGCAGAGATTCTGTGGATTTATATGATTATAAAAAAATAAAAAGAGAAACTTCCTTTGACCAACTTATTTCATACCTTAATAAAGATTTATCACAATTAATTAGTAATGCTGATGAGATAAAAGAAGTCGTTCTTGAGTCATAATTTTTAGCTATGATTATATCAGTTTGAGTACCCATACTGATACAGACTACATGGGAGATATGCTCGCGGTAGCCAAAGCGTTGCCGAAGATAGATTTGCGGAGCGTCAAATCAAGGTCCTTCGATCTGACGAGCAAGGAGCGATTCGCTTTAAGGGGGTATCAGATTGGACAGTGGAGACAGTTCGCTGATGTCAAGAAAATTCTTGCCATCTAATTTGCAATGTGATACCATAGAAAAAAAGGAATGTGGAGCTTAGGATGTTTAAAGCCTATAAGAAATTTTGGATGCAGTATGTGGATTTTGCAGGAAAATCTAGTCGTTCAGACTATTGGTGGGTTGTTCTTTGTAATATCTTGATTATGGCACCTTTTATGATTTATATCATTTCAAAGTTCTTAATTTTTGCTGTCGAACCCTTAACAGGTACTGCTTATGGTGGTTCCGCAGCGGTTAGTCCTACTCTTTTTTCAGGTCTTAGCTCGCTACTTTTCGTACTGATTGTAGTTGGGCTATATAGCTTAGCGATTTTGATTCCAAGCTATGCTATTATGGTACGTCGTTTGCGAGATGCAGGTTTTCATTGGGGCTTTATTTTCTTACACCTTGGACCAGCGATTCTATCTTGGGTGCATTTTGAAGATAATGGGTTGATTTTTCTTCTTAGCCTCGTGTTAAATATTGTACTTATTGTTCTTCTTTGTATGCCGACAAAGGATGATACAAAGCCCGTCCCTGTGACGAGCTATCGTGTGATTGACGAGCAAAATTTGGAAAATTCAACACCAGCTGTGCCACCTGTGGTAGAAAGCTGGGAGATGGATGAGGACAAATAGAGCATAGGAGAGGCTGGGAAAATTTCCTGACCTCTTTTGTTTTATAGTTTGAATAGTCTGACGCAGTAGTTGACTAGGTTTGTAAAAAGGACAGGATATGAAGATACAGATTACAGGAGATAGTTTGGCTGCGAGATATGAGGGGCATGCCATTCCTATTTTAAATGATTTATTAGCGGATTATTATCCAAATAGTGAACTGATAAATACGGCTATTTCAGGACAAAATAGTCAGGATTTGCTAGAGAGAAAGGAGATTATCCAGCAAGCAGGTGGTGATTTTCTCTTTCTCTTTGTGGGGAGCAATGACTTAGCAAGGCATAAGCAGATAGATCTAAAAACCTTTCGTGCGAATCTTTCTAGCTTGATAGATGGGGTAAGAGACGCGGTTGGTGAGATTATCCTCGTCTCTCCTCCACCTGTGGACGAAGTTAAGCAAGCGTTTCGTGACAATCCGTTGATTTTGACCTATGTTCGTGTTATGGAAGAGGTAGCAGGAGAGAAAAGCTGTCTATTTCTCAATTTGTTTCAATTATTTTCAGAAAATGCTGTCCCCTTGGTTGATTTGATGACAGGTTTGGCGGATGATGGTCTGCATTTTGGAGAGAAAGGGTATCAATTACTAGTGAGAGAAATGTCTGCTCTGATAAATAGTCGCAAATCTAAGGAAAATTTGGTATGATAGAACAAAGAATTTCGGATGAAAGAGAAGAAATCAATGGAACATTCAGCTTGGCATGACTTGATAAAACAAGAGCTTCCAGAAGGCTATTTTGGAAAAATCAATCAATTTTTGAATTATGTGTATGAACATGGTGTTATTTATCCTCCGCGGGAAAAGGTCTTTAACGCCATTCAGACGACTAGCTTAGAAGATGTGAAAGTAGTCATCTTGGGTCAGGACCCCTATCATGGTCCTAAGCAGGCGCAGGGTTTGAGCTTCTCTGTGCCAAATGATCTGCTAGCGCCACCTTCTCTGCAAAATATTCTAAAAGAATTGGCAGGTGATGTGGGAGAAAAAAGGGAGCATGATTTGACACCGTGGGCGGAGCAAGGGGTGCTGCTCCTCAATGCTAGCTTGACCGTTCCAGCAGGGCAAGCCAATGGACATGCTGGCCAAATCTGGGAACCCTTTACGGATGCTATCATCAAGGTGGTCAACCAAAAAGAAAGCCCTGTTGTCTTTATTCTTTGGGGCTCTTATGCCCGTAAGAAAAAGGCTTTCGTGACCAATCCCCATCACCTCGTGATTGAGTCAGCTCACCCAAGCCCCTTGTCTGCTTATCGTGGCTTTTTTGGCAGCAGACCTTTTTCACGAACCAATCAATTTTTAGAAAGTAAGGGCTTAGAGCCGATTAACTGGCTCTTATAGGAGGAATCATGGTAAAGTTAGCAACGATTTGTTACATTGACAACGGAAAAGAATTGCTCATGCTGCACCGCAATAAAAAGAAAAATGATGTTCATGCTGGCAAATGGATTGGCGTAGGCGGTAAGTTAGAAGCCGGAGAAACACCACAGGAATGCGCCGTGAGAGAAATTTTTGAGGAAACGGGCTTGCGAGCGAAACCGATTTTAAAAGGGATTATCACCTTTCCAGAATTTACACCAGGCCATGACTGGTACACCTATGTCTTTACGGCAACCGAGTTTGAGGGTGAACTAATCGATTGTGTTGAGGGAACGCTCGAATGGGTGCCTTACGAGGAGGTTCTTTCTAAGCCAACTTGGGAGGGCGACCACACCTTTGTCTCTTGGTTACTGGAAAACAAGCCCTTCTTTTCAGCCAAGTTTAGCTATAAGGGCGATACCTTGGTAGATACTCACGTGGATTTTTATGGATAGGAGACGAGCATGTATGCAGTGATTGCAGTTTTTGATGAAGAAACGAATAAAGAAATTCGTAGGATTTGGCATAGTCTAGCTCAGGAGAATATCTCACATTACGGCATGGAAATTCCTAATCGTAGACCCCATATTACCTTAGCTAGTTATGAGAATATAGCAGACATGCCTAAGTTTGAGGAGATATTGTCACAATTCTGTGCTCGTCAGCCTGTGCTAAATATTCGTTTTTCGATGTTGGGTACCTTTTTAAAAAGTCGTGTTCTTGGATTGTTCCCAACCGTAACGGATGAACTGTACCACCTACATCGAGATATTCATCAAGCCTTATCGGTTCTTGGTGATGAGGCTTCACTCTATCATCCTGATAAATGGACTCCTCACTGTACCTTGGTGAATCGTGTATCTGATTCAAATTTAGAGAGGGCTTATGCCTATTGTCAGAAGTATTTTGAACCGTTTTCTACTCAGTTAACCGAGCTTATCGTACTTCAATTTCACACTTCTCAGGAAATTGAGGAAATTTATCGGTTTCCTTTACAGAAATATTAGAAAGGATATGGAATGTTACTTATCAAAAATGGTCGGGTCATGGATCCGAAAACAGGCTTTGATCGAGTCTCTGATGTCTTGGTTGAAGGTAAGAAAATTGTGCGGATTGCAGAAACGATTGACGCACAAGCAGCTCAAGTGATTGATGCGACAGGAATGGTGGTGGCACCGGGCTTGATTGATATTCATGTGCATTTTAGAGAACCTGGTCAGACCCACAAGGAGGACATTCATACGGGTGCCTTGTCGGCTGCTGCTGGGGGCTTCACACGGGTGGTCATGATGGCCAATACCAGTCCAACCATTTCAACAGTTGAGACCTTGGAAGAAGTCTTGGCATCGGCTGCGCGTGAAGCTATTCATATCCATTCTGTTGCAACCATTACAGAGAATTTTGACGGGCAACACTTGACCGATTTCAAGAATCTCTTGGCAGCAGGAGCTGTTGGATTTTCTGATGACGGGATTCCTTTGACCAGCTCTCGTGTGGTACGGGAGGCCATGGAAGAGGCAAAAAAATTGGGAACCTTCATCAGTCTCCATGAAGAAGATCCTGAATTAAATGGCATTTTGGGTCTCAATGAAGAGATTGCCCGCAAGCATTTCCATGTCTGCGGGGCGACAGGTGTGGCAGAGTATAGCATGGTGGCACGTGATGTCATGATTGCCTATGCGACTAAGGCGCAGGTGCACATCCAGCACTTGTCCAAGGAAGAAAGTGTCAAAGTGGTTGAATTTGCTCAGCAGTTGGGTGCACAGGTCACGGCAGAAGTAGCACCGCAGCACTTCTCCAAGACGGAAAATCTACTCTTGACCCAAGGCAGCAATGCCAAGATGAATCCGCCTTTGCGTTTAGAATCAGACCGTTTGGCAGTCATCGAGGGCTTGAAATCAGGAGTTATTTCCATTATCGCAACCGACCACGCCCCTCATCACAAGGACGAGAAAAACGTAGCAGATATCACCCAAGCGCCGTCTGGCATGACAGGACTAGAAACCTCACTCTCGCTCGGCTTGACCTATCTGGTGGCAGAGGAGCATTTGACCTTGATGGAGCTCCTGGAAAAAATGACCCTAAATCCTGCTCAACTCTACCAGTTTGATGCGGGGTATTTGGCAGAAAATGGCCCAGCAGATATCACCATTTTTGCTCCAGATGAAGAACGAATCGTCGCACCAGAATTCCAATCAAAGGCCAGCAATTCGCCATTTGTCGGTGAAGCCTTAAAAGGTCAGGTTCACTATACCATTTGTGATGGTGAGATTGTCTATCAAGCTTAGCCTTTAGAAAGCTCTTATGAAATTCTCATGAGAGTTTTTTCTTTCTTTTCAAAAAGGCGAACATTTGCTAGAAAAGTTCAAAAAATAGTTTTGTTTAAGTTATAAATATGATAAAATAAAACTAACAAAAAGAAAAAAGAGGGTAAACCATGAAAAAGAAATCTATCATGTTTTCGATTGCATCAACTGCTTTATTAGCACCAGCTCTATTGGCGAATCATGCCTTTGCAGAGGGGGCAGTTGGTGAAGAGGCTTCGACACCTGCATCTCGGACAGAAATCACAGCTAATCCGGCAACGGTAGAAACCGACAAAGATGTAGTCGTTCTTCATACCAATGACGTGCACGGACGAATTGTCGAAGAAAAAAATCGTGATGGTGAGACAACCGTTATTGGCGATGCCAAGTTAGCAGCAGTCTTAGAGGAAGAATCTGCAAAAGCAGATCAACATACCTTGGTCGTGGATGCAGGAGATGCCTTCCAAGGTTTGCCTATTTCAAATAGTTCAAAAGGGGAAGAACGTGCGAAAATCCTCAACGAAATGAACTATGATGCGATGGCAGTAGGGAACCATGAGTTTGACTTTGGTTTAGATGAAGTCAAGAAATACAAAGAAATCTTGAACTTCCCACTGTTGAGTACCAATACTTACATCAATGGTGCACGTTTGTTTGAAGCCTATACCGTTGTTGATAAGGACAAGACGGTCAAAGGTGATGAGTTTGTCGTTATTGGTGTGACAACACCTGAAACAGCAACAAAAACACACCCTCGTAATGTTGAAGGTGTCGAATTTAGAGAACCAATTGATGAAGTCAACAAGGTTATCGCAGAGATTGAATCGAAAGCCGCAGCAGTCGGAGCAGAGTACAAGAATTATGTTATCCTCGCTCACTTGGGTGTAGATACTACAACACCAATGGCTTGGCGTGGTTCTAGCTTGGCAGAAGCCTTGGCAGCCAATGAAGTCTTAAAAGGCAAACGTGTAGTTGTTATTGATGGTCACTCTCATACAGTAGAATCAACAACTTACGGTACAAATGTGACCTATAACCAAACAGGAAGTTACCTCCACAATGTTGGTAAAGTCACTTATAAGGCAAAAGACCTGCTAGGAACACCAACGCAAATCACTGCTAAATCAGTGACAGCAACAGTTCCAAATGCGAAAATCGAAGCCCTCGTAAAAACAATCAAAGATAAGTATGACGCTGAGAATGCTAAAGTCGTTGTAGCCAACAGCCCAGTAGAGCTCAGTGGTGATCGTGAAAATGTCCGTGTTCGTGAAACCAACCTTGGAAATATCGTAGCAGATGCACTTTATGCTTATGGACAAACAGGCTTTGTCAATAAATCTCATTTGGCAGTGACAAACGGTGGCGGTCTTCGTGAAACGATTGCAAAAGACAAACCGATTACGAAAGGAAGCGTCATTGCAGTCTTGCCATTTGGAAATATCATCTCTCAAATTACGGTGACAGGTCAAGCAGTTCAAGAGATGTTTACTAAATCACTCGGCTCTATCCTACAAGTGGACAAGGATGGCAAGCATGTATTAGATGAAAATGGTCAACCTCTACTTGAGGCAAGCGGTGGTTTCCTTCAAATCGCTGGTGCTAAAGTTTACTACGACACCAACTTACCAGCTGAGAAACGTGTATTAGCTATTGAAATCAAGGATCCAGAAACTGGTAAATATGAACCGCTAGATGTGAAGAAAACCTATTATCTTGCAACTAATGACTTCCTAGCGGCTGGAGGAGATGGTTACACTATGCTTGGTGGAGCGCGTGAAGAAGGACCATCTATGGATGAAGTCTTTGCAGAATTCTTGAAGACTGCAAAATTGGAAGACTATGCGGTTGTTAATCCAAATATGAGAACCATTTCAATTAGCCAAGTTAAGTATGAAGAAATGTTGAAAGCTGAACAAGGTCAGACAGGTCAACAAGGTCTCGGAGATACTGAACTTCCATCTGAACAAGGTCAAGGAAACTCTAATAAACCATCTATGTATGGTTCACATGCTGGGCAAATGACTTACGGAGCACCAAAAGCTCAAAAAATGCCAACAGCTATTGCAAAAGTCAGTGAGACAAAAGCACTTCCAAAAACAGGAAGCAAGGACTCCGCTCTTCTTTCTATCTTTGGTGCAAGTCTTGCACTACTTGGTCTATCTAGCTTGAAAAAGTCAGAGAAAAACTAAATGAAAAGTGAAAAACTTGGTTAGCCTTTTGGCTTTCCAAGTTTTTTGTATAGTCATCTATTTTAAATGTATGACGTCGTTAACTCATCTTACTTAAGTTAAGTTCTGCCTGCGACTCATTGCCTCGTACTTATATAAAAAACCACCGTTTAAACGATGGTTATGATTTTGGCTGTTGCTTGGTGATGTTAAGTCCCCACGGCACGAGATTTTCCTTATGCTCCAGGATGCGCGTGATATTGTCCTTATGGCGAATGATAATCAAACTACCAAGTAAGATGATGACGGTTGTAAAGAGAACATCGTAGCTAGATAGTAAAAAGCCGAATAAAGGAAAGAGTAGCACCCCTACGATAGCTAAAATTGCTGAGAGAATGCTCGAGAGGGAAATCATACTGCCAAGATATAGAGTTGTAAAGAAAATGACAAAGAGATAGCCAAAGAAAGCAGGTGCAAAGCCCAAAACGACACCAGCACTGGTTGCCACAGCCTTTCCTCCCTTAAAGTTGGCAAAGATTGGAAAAGTATGTCCTAAAACTGCCAATAAGCCAAAGATCATAGGAGAAATACCTGTCACACCAAAAAGAGTCGGCAGGAGTGTCGCGATGGTTCCCTTTAGGAAATCAAAGGCAAAGGTGGCAATACCAGCTTTGACTCCAAGGACACGAAAGGTATTGGTCGTTCCCGTATTTCCGCTACCGTAGTCACGGAGATTTTTCTTAAAAAAGATTTGCCCGATCCACAAGCCAGCTGGTACAGAGCCCATGAGATAGGCGAGGCTTAAGAGTAATACTAATTTCATCATAGCCTTATTATACCATGAAAACAGCTCTTCGTAACCATAGAACCCTAGAATATTTTCAGTAAACTGTCTAGGCAGATAAAGCCAGTGTAGAAGTAAAAGAAATAGAGTATTTATAATGATGCAAAACCTTGAAAAACGATGCTATACTATGCATAGCAGGTATTGACTTAGTAATGGATACTTGCTATACTATACATGATAGGTATTGACTACTAAGTCAATACCTTAATCTAAACAGTAATAACATCATAGAGGTTTGGTATGTCAGTTTCTCTGGTTGAGTCTTTTTTAGCAGCAAACGCGGAAAATTTACCTATGAAAGAGATTCCTTTATTGCGTCAGCGAATGAGTGTTTTGGAGGAGGAGCAGATTCAAGGTGTGGTTGCGACACAGATGAAAAAGCCCTTTATTGCTCTCGTATTATGTATCTTTTTCCAATGGTTGGGAATCCACCGATTTTATCTAGGACAGATGCTTGCAGGTTTTACTTACTTATTATTGCGCGTGCCTTTATTTATTTGTCTCTTTCTCTATGTTCCCCTTGTTCTTTTTTCTGGTGGAAGTACTTTTGTGGCTACGCTTATTGCCTTTTTGTTGGTGGCTTGGTTTCTCTTATGGACATTCTATGATTTGGTGACCATTTACTGGGCAACAAAGCAAGCAAATTTAGATCATTTGAACCAAGTCATGTTAACAATCTATAAAAGCAATCCAGTGGTGATTGTGAGAAAGGAGGATTGAGATGACAAGAGATGAGCAACAAACACACTATTCTGAGTCTGGTTCACCTGATTATCTTGATAGTCAGGATATATTAGTAAGGCAGCAAGCGAGATTGGAAAATGAGCGGCTGGAGCATAAGTTTGCAGTCATGGCAGATTTGGAAAATGACATAGAAATTAGAAAACGAGAAAAAGTGTTAGTCATGGTAGTGATGGCAACAGTGACGCTTGTATTGCTACTTTCTGCTTTTTTAGTCAGACCTGATCAAGTTGTCAGTATGCCTGAAATTTCTCAAAATTCTGTGTCCTCCTCCTCAGTCTCATCTAGCGAGCTGAGAAGTGAAACCAGTCTTTCAAGATCGGAAGAACCTTCTAGCTCTACTTTAGAAAAAGTCACAACATCTACACAATTTCAAGTGGAAGTTGATAGACGTGATTTAACCATTCGACGAAGTCCGAGTGAACACTCGGCAAATCTAGGGATGATTTCACCAGGGATTTATACGATTATTGCCACTCAGCAAGGGGAAAATTATCAATGGGGAAAACTAAAATCAGGAGAGGGTTGGATTGCACTAGACTATACGAATCCTATCTCTAGTCAGCCTATTGGACGAGGAGGCGGAGTTAATACCAAGGACTTAACGACTGAGCAGGTCAGAAAATGGGTTGCTTATGATGTCACATCAAAGAATCATGTTACCCCAGCCAAGATCGATGTCCAAATGGGACCTGATCATTTGGTCTATGCAGATGTTCATCTGTCAGATAGATCAGAAGTCGCTTATCAGTATCGAGTCTCAAGCAATGGTTGTCTCGAGAAAAAGGTACAGGATTATTGGCAGGTTTCCTTAGAAACTTATATGGAATAAAAACAGCTTTTAGGCTGTTTTTATTGTAGGTTTTGTGGAGAAAAACTAGAGTTTTTGGTAAAAGTTTGTTATGATAACACTACATAAAAGGAGGTTTACCATGAGATTTATAAGTTCAGCTATTTTACCAGGATTTTTATTGTCTTTTCTAGTTGCTGTGATGGCAAAGCTGCTAGCCACCGTCTTACCTAGCATTGGAGCAGCTAGTCTAGCGATTTGCATGGGGATTATTTTTGGAAATACGGTGTGTAGAAGTGAGCGATTTGAAAAAGGAACGAAGTTTTCAGAAAGCAAATTGTTGGAATTTTCAGTGGCTTTATTAGGTTTGACGGTTACTTTTCAAACGATTTCAAGGCTGGGGATACCTGGTTTATTCTATGTTGTAGTGATGATGACGAGTGTTATTGGTTTTACCTATCTACTTGGACGAAAGCTTGGATTTAAAGAAGAGATGGCACTCATGATTGCAGGTGGCAATGCAGTTTGTGGTTCCTCAGCGGTCGGTGCAATTGCTCCAGCTATTCAAGCAAACGATCGAGACAAGGGACAAGCGATTGTCTTAATCAACCTATTGGGAACGATTTTGATGTTTGTTCTCCCTTTAGTTGGAGTGCAGATTTTCCACTTTTCAGATTTGGCAAATAGTGCGCTGATAGGTGGAGTATTACAGTCCGTGGGGCAAGTAGTCGCTTCTAGCAGTCTTATCAGCTCTCCCGTAACCCAGTATGCCATGCTCTTTAAAATTACGCGCATTCTTTTCTTGGTGCTTGTCGTCTTTTGTTTTGAGAGATTTATGAATCAAAAGAGAGTCGAGCACTCAGTTAGAGAAGTATCTAAGAAATCCCATATTTCAAGCCTACCTTGGTACATTATTGCCTTTTTAGGATTGTGTTTTATCAATAGTTTTATAGCTTTACCGGAAACTATTGGAGCAGGATCTAGTTTTGTTAGTTCTTGGTTTGAAATCACAGCTCTTGCAGCGATTGGCTTGCGACTGGATTTCAAAAAATTCCTCCAAGAAGGTCCGAAATTTTTGCTCTATATGGGCTTCATTGGCATTTTTCAGATGAGTTTATCTCTTGTCTTGATTCTCCTATTTTCTATTAGGTAGTTCATCAAACCCCACTAATAGTAAGCGTTATCATTGATAAAAAAAGAAAATTCTTAGGTTTTTTCTTGAAAAAACGGCATTTTTAAGGTATGATAGGGGAGTAAATAAAAATAACTCATAAGGAGAGTAGAAAATGTCAATTATTACTGATGTTTACGCTCGCGAAGTCCTAGACTCACGCGGTAACCCAACACTTGAAGTAGAAGTTTATACTGAATCAGGAGCATTCGGTCGTGGTATGGTTCCATCAGGAGCTTCTACTGGTGAGCACGAAGCAGTAGAACTTCGTGACGGAGATAAATCTCGTTACCTTGGTCTTGGTACACAAAAAGCAGTTGACAATGTAAACAACATTATCGCTGAAGCAATCATCGGATACGATGTCCGCGACCAACAAGCAATTGACCGTGCAATGATCGCACTTGACGGAACTCCAAACAAAGGTAAATTGGGTGCAAACGCAATCCTTGGTGTGTCTATCGCTGTTGCACGTGCTGCTGCTGACTACCTTGAAATCCCACTTTACAGCTACCTTGGCGGATTCAATACTAAAGTTCTCCCAACTCCAATGATGAACATCATCAACGGTGGATCTCACTCAGATGCTCCAATCGCTTTCCAAGAATTCATGATCGTACCTGCTGGTGCACCATCATTCAAAGAAGCACTTCGTTGGGGAGCTGAAATCTTCCACGCTTTGAAGAAAATCCTTAAATCTCGTGGTCTTGAAACTGCCGTAGGTGACGAAGGTGGATTTGCACCACGCTTTGAAGGAACTGAAGACGGTGTTGAAACTATCCTTTCTGCGATTGAAGCAGCTGGATATGTACCAGGTAAAGACGTATTCATCGGATTTGACTGTGCATCATCAGAATTCTACGACAAAGAACGTAAAGTTTACGACTACACTAAATTCGAAGGTGAAGGAGCTGCTGTACGTACTTCTGCAGAGCAAATTGACTACCTCGAAGAATTGGTAAACAAATACCCAATCATCACAATCGAAGATGGTATGGATGAAAATGACTGGGACGGATGGAAAGCTCTTACTGAACGTCTTGGTGGAAAAGTTCAATTGGTTGGAGATGACTTCTTCGTAACAAACACTGCTTACCTTGAGAAAGGTATCGAAGAAGGAGCAGCTAACTCAATCCTTATCAAAGTAAACCAAATCGGTACTCTTACTGAAACATTCGACGCTATCGAAATGGCGAAAGAAGCTGGATACACTGCCGTTGTATCACACCGTTCAGGTGAAACTGAAGATTCAACAATCGCTGACATCGCAGTTGCAACAAACGCAGGTCAAATCAAGACAGGTTCATTGTCTCGTACAGACCGTATTGCTAAATACAACCAATTACTTCGCATCGAAGATCAACTTGGTGAAGTTGCAGAATACCGTGGTTTGAAATCTTTCTACAACCTTAAAAAATAATCGTTGATACACCAACGTTTTAAAGCCCTTAGTTATTTGACTAAGGGCTTTTTTCGTGTTGAGGGCAAAAAAGGGGCTCAAAGCCCTGATACATTGACACTCTAGGAGAATTTTAGAGTGTTTTTTATTTTCTAAAAACTATTAGCTATGTGAATAGCACTTCAAACATTGGATTTTTGTCTAACTTTTGAGGGTATAATTTATTATATACTAGGGATGATTTGAATCTTCTTTACCGACTCAGTTGTATCCTACGGAGCAGGGCTTTGCGTTTTTGTTCATCGATGAGTTTGATCAGTCGGTGAAATTGCTGCTCGACATCTGTGTGGTAGGTTTTTGGAACACGTTCTTTGAAGTTCAAGTGTTTTAAAAAGACAGGTGCGGTGCGATTTTTGTAGACTTCTCCTTGGAAAAAATAGTCTCCTGATATGATGTCAATAGATAGAAGAGAAGAACGCCAGCGCCGTTTGCGTGTGTGCTTGGGCTTCCAACTGATTTTAAGCTGCTTATCCAGAAAATACCATCCCATAATTTCAATATTGGCGTTCTCCTTGGTCACAGGGTCTGTATAGCTCGCAGGTACACTGAGGACTTTACCACCACGCTTTGATAGGAGAAATGGTTGGAAATTCTGAATGCCTTCGTAGTCTTTGGAGGCGATAACGCTTAGTTTTGTATCATCGAGATCTATTTGCTTATCTGTTCGGCTAGTATAGCGAAAAGGATCATAGTCAGAAGTTATGTTTTCTTGGCTAAGAGCTTCTTGTTCCAATTCTTCAATTTGTTTAGCATTTTTGATATCTGTTTTGAGATAGTGCATGATCGATTGATGGTGACAGTAGGTATCAATCAAGTGCTTAAGCTTAGTCACAGGGCTAATTAGATCCAGCTCTTTAGGATATTCAAAGATGTGGATGGTATCGAGACAGGAAAGCGGAACGGCTGCGATGCCAGATAGGAGATTTTCTTTGTCAAAAAAGCTAGCGGAGCGAAATTTCAAACTATGTCCTTGCTCGCTTTTTATATCCACAACATAGAAGTCACTCTCCATTTTAAAACAAATGAGGAAGCGCATATCTTCTAATTCTTTAGAGTGAATCCTAGCACGATAGGTAAGAGGGATATGGTAGTAGTGGTGATAAGGCATGAGCGAGAGATACTCGCCCAATAGTTGGTCTGTGTAGTGTATCATCAGTAAAATTCTATCTATCATACTTTTATAGTCATTTACTTTTCATTTATTACGTCGATGACTCGTCTTGCTCTAATAGTCTAGGAGATTGTTAGAGGTTGGAGATAGGGATTACGGTATAATCCTTAGATAACCTAAATTATACATGCATCTCGTTGCTTCGTACTAAAGCAAAACTAAATAACTATAACTAAAGTATGACTTTCTAATCTGTAAAATGAATGTAAATTCTAGTCTACCTTAATCTTAGAATGCTGTCAAGTGCTCCAAAATGATATAAAAAACCTGATTTTCCGTAAAGAGAAAATCAGGTTTTTGGATTATGAAACTTCTTCTTTTTTCACCTCTGTCTTTTGGTGAGCAGTTTGTAGTTCTTTTTTGGCTTTCTTGAGTTCTTGCTTTAAAGAGAAATTCTTTGGCATGCTGATGAGAAAGGTTCCGATAGAGCCGAGTAAGACAGAGAGCAAAATCAGAATAATCAAAGGTAGTTGAAATTCTCCAAAGAGGTAGCTGACCTTGACGCTTTCAAAGTTAGCAACAGATAAGCCTGCAATGAGGAGAATCGTGATGAGTAGTAAAATATAGCGAATATTGTCTTTCATAGAGTCTTTTATTCCTTATCTTCAAATTCAGCGCGACTTTTCACATCGCCGTATTCTTCAGGAGTTTCTCGCCAGAGGATGTCTTCAAAAGAAGCTAAAGCGACATCTGCTCCGTAACGGTTTTTAAGGGCTGTTGTGACTAAGCGATAGGCGAGGTTGGCATTGCGTGAGAGGATTGGTCCGTGGAAATAGCTTCCAAAGACATTTTTATAGTGGACACCTTCAGTTCCATCCTCTTTATTATTTCCATTGCCATAGACGACTTTTCCTAGCGGTTTTTCATCGCTTGATAGAAAGGTCCGTCCTTGGTGATTTTCAAAGCCATAGTAGGTTTCGTTAAATTCTTCGTTATGAATTTTGATGTCACCGATATAGCGGTTATTCTGTTGGTTGAGGGTGTAGTGCCCCATGATACCAAGGCCTTCGATACGACGTCCAGAAGCTTCGATGTAATACTGTCCTAGCAGCTGGAAACCTCCGCAAATGCCCATGACAACACCATCGTTTTCGATAAAGTTTTGCAGCGCCTCTTTTTTGGTAGGCAAATCAAGAGATACGATGGATTGTTCATAATCCTGTCCGCCACCGAAAAAGACAATGTCATAGAAGTCTTTGTCAAATTCATCTTCTAAAGAGACAATATCGACTCTGACTTTTGCTCCTAATTTTTCAGCGACATACTTGAGCATGAGAACATTGCCATTGTCACCATAGGTATTCATCAAATCGCCGTAGAGATGGGCAATGTGAAGGTCGTAGGTATAATCTTTGTCATAGGTAGAGGAAAGTGAGGTATAAACCATTAGTCCATCTCCTTTCTGATAATGCCTTCTTCTGCGAGCAATTCACGGATTTCAAGCATGGCGGTGTAGGTTGCAAGGATATAGGCATGTTTTGTGTCTTGTTGTTTGATTGTTGTCAAAATATCTGAGAGGGCAGGGATTTGGCGAATCTTGTCTGGATCGTAACCAGTCACGCGCAAGCGACGCGCGATTTCAGAATGTCTGACGCCCCCTGCATTGATTTCAGGAATTTCCATATCCATGATACGTTCGAACTCGGCATCCCAAATCCAGCTAGTATCAATCCCATCTGCATAATTGGCATTGAGCAGGACAGACAAGCTAAAAGAAAAAGGTGCAAGGCTTAGCATTTCTAAGGCTTGGGTCGCTCCGACTGGGTTTTTGATGAGGACAAGGGTACAGTTTGTATCGCCAAGTTTAAAGGTTTCCTGACGTCCAAAGACTGCACGGCTCTTTTCAAATCCTCGTTTAATCACGCTTGGCTCAACCTTGAAAAATTGGGCAACAGACACCGCTGCAAGGGCATTGTAGATGTTATACAGACCGCCGATGTTGATGTGGTAGTCTTGACCATCAATGATAAAGTCCGAGCTTTGGTGGGTAAGCTTGGTTAGCTGAGTAACTTTGTAGTCGAGATAAGGACGAGCAAAGCCGCAGTGCTGACAAATGTAATCTCCAAGATTGGCATAGGTATTCAAATGATAGTTGAGGATATGATTACACTTAGGACAGAGAATCCCTTCGGTATTGTAGTGGGCTAGTTTCGCCTCTGTCTTTTGGGTATCAAAGCCGTAATATTGGACAGGATTATCGAGTGCTACCGAGTTAAAGAGTGGGCTATCACCATTCATGAGAACAGTCGCAGATGGAACTTTTTGGATGGCATCTAAAATCATCTGATAGGTTGTGTAAATCTCACCGTAGCGGTCCATTTGGTCCTTAAAAATATTGGTCAGAACAAAGAGGCTAGGTTTGATGTAATCACAAATCCTAGATAAGCTAGCTTCGTCAATCTCAAGCACGGCAATGGGTTTTCCAGATTTGCCTTTTTTTGCACTTAAAAAAGTTGTGGTAATCCCAGTGATCATATTGGCACCGCTGGGATTGGTCACGATACTTCCGAAAGCTTCTTCTAAGATACCGACAGTTAAAGCAGTTGTGAGGGTTTTTCCGTTGGTACCTGTAATCACAACGATTTCATAGTCAGCAGCTAGGCTTTGTAGGATGTCTTTATCAAAGTGAAGGGCGATTTTCCCTGGTAGGGTTGAGCCACGTCCTAGTTTCTGTAAGAGAACTTGGGAAGTTTTTCCCGCTATTTTTCCAAATACTGTATTTATCTTCATAGAGGTATTGTATCATAAAAAGGCTTTCTTTTGTAGGAAAATAGATCCAAAATGGGAGAAATCTTTGTCAAAACATGGTATAATGGAATGTAGATTGTTTGCAAGAAGGAGGGACAATAAGATGAATTTTCAACAGTTGTCCAATCTCCAATATTGGGCTAGTTTATTTTCTGGTCCCTGGAGTATCATTATAAATATTATTGATATTGCGCTAGTCACCTGGCTTTTGTATCATTTTTCAAAGGCGATTGCGGGTACTAAAATTATGATTTTAGTGCGAGGGGTGCTGGTCTTTATCGTGGCGCAGATTCTTGCCAATGCTATTGGGCTTGTGACGGTTTCTTGGTTGATCAATCAGGTGATCACCTATGGGGCGATTGCGGCGGTTGTTATTTTCACACCAGAGATTCGTACGGGTTTAGAGAGATTAGGGCGTGCGACAGAGTTGTTTGCAGTAGCGCCTGTTAGTGCCGAGGAGAAAATGGTGCAGGCATTTGTCAAGTCTGTCAGCTACATGAGTCCGCGGAAAATCGGTGCTTTAGTGGCTATTCAAGGCAGCAGGACTCTCCAAGAGTATATCTCAACAGGGATTCCGTTAGACGCGGATATTTCTGGTGAATTGCTGATCAATATTTTCATTCCAAACACGCCTTTACATGATGGAGCTGTGATTGTAGCGGACAATAAGATTGCTGTATCCTGTGCCTATTTGCCTTTGACAGAAAGTACAGGGATTTCCAAGGAATTTGGAACACGGCACCGTGCAGCGATTGGTTTGTCGGAAGTCTCTGACGCCTTTACTTTCATTGTCTCAGAGGAGACCGGTGGAATTTCGATTACCCATAATGGTGTGTTTAAACATGATTTGACCTTAGAAGAGTTTGAGACAGAGTTGCGCAAGGTCTTGATGGTCGAGCAACCCAAGACTCAGTCTTGGCTAAACAAGTGGTTCAAAGGAGGAAAAGTATGAAAGCAAAGAAAATTTGGTATATCATATCTTCTCTGTTTTTTGCAGTTGTTCTCTTTATTTATGCAAGTTCGAGTAACTACCAAAACAATACCAATGCCAGACAGACTAAGTCAGAAACCTATACCAATACTTTACCAAATGTGCCGATTGAAACCAGATACGATAGTGATGAGTATTTCATTAGCGGCTTATCAACGGATGTATCTGTGATTTTGACAGGTTCAAATCGTTTGACCCTAGCTAGTGAGATGCAGGAAAGCACTCGCAGATTTAAGGTTGTAGCGGATTTGACTGGTAAAGGGGAAGGTGTGATTGAAGTCCCCTTAAAAATTGAAAATTTGCCTAGTGGATTGACAGCCATGCTCAATCCCGATAAAATAAGTGTGAAGATTGGCAAGAAAGCCAGTAAAGTCGTCAAGGTCAAATTTAGTTATGAGCCAGCGCAGGTGGCGTCTAACATGACCATTGATTCGATTAGCTTGGCTGATAAAGAGGTTTTGGTGACGAGTGATGAGGAGACCTTATCACGAGTTGATCATGTCGAGGCTCTTCTTCCAGTGAATGAAGTGATTTCAGGGAATTACTCTGCCACACTTCCTTTGCAAGCTGTGGATGAAAATCGTGAGATTTTATCAAGCGTTGTCACACCGCTTGAAACACTTGTTAAAGTGACTGTGAAGTCAACGACGTCAAATTCTAGTAGTACAAATTCATCTAGCAGTAGTTCACATTAAAGATTGAAAGGATATAGATTAGAAAAATGGGAAAATATTTTGGAACGGACGGAGTCCGTGGAGAGGCAAACGTTGAGTTAACACCAGAATTGGCCTTTAAATTAGGGCGTTTTGGAGGTTATGTCTTAAGTCAGCATGAGAAGGATGTGCCGCGTGTCTTTGTGGGACGTGATACACGGATTTCTGGAGAAATGCTGGAGCATGCTTTGATTGCGGGGCTTTTGTCAGTGGGGATTCAGGTCTATAAATTGGGCGTGATTGCTACTCCAGGGGTAGCCTATCTCGTGAAATCTGAAAAAGCAAGCGCGGGAGTTATGATCTCAGCTAGCCACAATCCTGCTTTGGATAATGGGATTAAGTTCTTTGGTGGAGATGGTTATAAGTTAGATGATGAGCGCGAATTGGAAATTGAAGCTCTATTAGATGCAGATTCGGATACACTGCCTCGCCCAAGTGCTCAAGGCTTAGGGCATGTCATGGATTACCCCGAAGGTTTGCGCAAATACCAAGAATACCTTGTTTCCACAGGACTTGATTTGGAAGGTATGCATGTGGCTCTTGATACGGCAAATGGTGCTGCAGCAACGAGTGCACGTCAGATCTTTGCAGATCTTGGAGCAGAGCTTAGTGTTATCGGAGAAACGCCAGACGGTCTTAATATCAATTACCAAGTCGGCTCGACTCATCCAGAAAGCTTACAGGAATTAGTGAAAGAGAGTGGAGCTGCGATTGGTCTTGCTTTTGATGGAGATAGCGATCGCTTGATTGCAGTCGATGAAACAGGAGCTATTGTTGATGGTGATAAAATCATGTATATCATTGGGAAATACATGGCTGAAAAGGGCATGCTTGCCCAAAACACCATTGTGACTACGGTTATGTCCAATCTCGGATTCCACAAGGCTTTGGACCGTGAAGGGATTCACAAGGCAGTGACCGCTGTTGGGGATCGCTATGTGGTCGAAGAGATGCGAAAATCAGGCTATAATCTTGGTGGGGAGCAGTCAGGACATGTAGTGATTATGGATTACAATACCACAGGAGATGGTCAATTGAGCGGTGTTCAATTAACCAAAGTCATGAAAGAAACAGGGAAGACCCTGTCTGAATTGGCAAGTGAAGTTACTATTTACCCACAAAAATTAGTCAATATTCGCGTGGAAAATGCCATGAAAGACAAGGCAATGGAGGTTCCAGCTATTAAAGCCATTATCGAGCAGATGGAGGCAGAAATGGCAGGAAATGGTCGTATCTTGGTTCGTCCAAGTGGTACAGAGCCTTTGTTACGCGTGATGGCAGAAGCACCGACTGATGAAGCAGTTGATTATTACGTTGATACAATTGCAGACGTCGTTCGCAAAGAAATTGGAATTGAGTAGGAAAAGTACAGAGTGAGGAACAGATGTTTCCTCGCTTTTTTTATTTTTACAGTCGGATAGGACAAGTGATTACACAAAAAATAGGGATTGAGCCATTGCTATCAGTCCCTATTTTTTGCTTCCTTTAAGCGAAGAATTGTGTTAAAAGCTGCAGCCAATTCTTCTTTATAAGTGATTGTTTCTAAATTTGCTAAAAGTTCCAATTCTTCATTGGAGAGATGGATGTGCTTTGTACCATGTTTTTTAGATGTTAGCTCTACCTTTTCAGAATCTATGTGAAAAGAGAAGAAATCAGGGAGCGAAATATCTAGCCCTTTAACAATTTTTTCAAGAGTATTGAGTTTAATATTAGAGCTTTCTCCTCTTTCAATCCTTGCAATAGCTGTTGTATCCATATTTGCCCCTGCGGCTAAAGCTTCTTGGGTAAGATGTTTCATTTTTCGTAGCTCTCTGATTCGTAGTGCTACTTGCTGATCTAACATATCTATCTCCTTTGGTCTGTCTATGATAAAAGGATAAACTTTTGGCAGTCTAGGGCACAGAACATTTGTGTATAGTTTATAAAAATATAGACACTAGAGTATATATTTGTTACAATAAATTAATATCATACAAGGATAGGAGAAGATGTGTGAAGAAAAAAGATTTTCTGCGAGGATTGATTGAGAATCCTTTCTTGCCATATGTCGTTTTATTGCTTTGGGGAATTCTATTTACCGTTCTATCATATATGGTGATTAATGCTTATCAGCCTGCTTATGATTTTGACTTTCATGCGGCTCGTTTAGTTGGTCTTGCTCAGTCACTGGCAAACGGAGATTTGCTACCGAATGTAAATTCATTATTTTCCTATGGAACTGGCTATGCGAGTGCGATGTTCTACGGGAATTGGCAGTTCTATCTGCCAGCTGTACTGTATAATGCTGTACGAAATATAAATATAGCTTATGCATTTTTTGCGTTTTTATTGGTTGTTTTTGATAGCATGAGTACCTATTATTGTTTTTCAAAAATGACAAAAAATAAAAAGAATGCTTTTATTGTAGCGCTAATCATTCCCTGTTTTTATCCAGCTTTTGGTTTTGGAATGACCATGATTGTAGGTTTTGTACCAATGCTATACTATGCTTTGTATAAAGTTCTCTATGAGAATAAAACAAATCCTATTTTATTAGCTGTTATAGTTGCTTTGCTGGTACAGACGCACATTCTTTCAACTATTGTTCTTGCGATTAGTTCATTTATTTTCTTGGTGTTAAATGGTAGAAAAGTGAAAATAGAGCATTTGATGTCGTTTGGTGTATCTGCTATTTTGGGAATTCTGTTAGCTAGCGGTTACTTGATTCAATACTTAGAGCAAGTAAAATCACAAAGTTTTTATTTTTCATGGGTAGGTAGAGATTTTCCAGTTGATAGTCAAGTGATGTTTGACTTAAAAGAAAATTTCCACTCTGGTTTTGCTTCTTTGACAAATTTTTATGATCTTGTGCTAAAAGTGGCAGTTTTTTATTTTTTATATAGGTTTCAGTCATTGAAATCTTTATCTAAATCTTTACTTGTAGGAATTGTGATTTTATATGTATCCATGACTCGTTTGTTGCCTTGGGAATCTTTATTACGGTATAGTTTTTTAGGGAGTTTACAATACACAGAAAGACTTTCCTTCTTCTTACCAATTTTAGTATTGTTAATTGTGGTTCTTGAGGTTGATTTTTCTGTTTTAAAAGGACTTGTTGTGGCTATACTATCTATTTATTGTATGAATCATGTTTATGAGGTATCTGTTAAACATATGGATGCAAGTTTACAATTAATGCGAGAACGAAATCAGCGTTTTTCCCTTGTGACTAAGAATCCAGAGAGTGTTTTGATAGATCCTATTGGAGATGAATACTACAATTTAGATGTTCGTCATGAAAATGTGCGAGTAAGTGATTTTAAAGAATTTTCTAATCAAACAAATGTATTCATTAAGAATGTTAAAAAATCATATAACAAATTGGAATTTGATGTAGAGTTATTAGACAATCATCAGTCTGCTAGTGTTGTCCTTCCTTTGGTGTGGTATAAAGGTTATGTAGCCGACTATTCAAATGGTGCAAGTGGAAGTCAGCCAATGATGGCGATAGCAAAAAGAACAGAGACTGAGATAAAAGAGATGAGATCGCGGCGAATGCCGATTTTTCAGAATAAAGTTTTACATGATGGGAAAATATATTTGACAATTTCTACATCTGGTCATGTGGTTGTGCGGTATCAAAAAACTTTCTTGCAATATGTAGGATATAGTATCGAATGTATGAGTTGGGGGATTTTATTGCTGATTGGCATTTATAGATGGGATATGAGTCAATCAGCACTGACAGCTATGAAAAAAATTATTTAAAATGTTTATCTATTTCACGGATTCTATGTGGTATAATGGGAAAGACATTATGATATAGATGAGTGAGAAAGTTATGAAAAAACAAACAAGAATGATGGCTCTTGGTCTGGTTATGCTAGGAGCGGTTATGCGAGTGCCCATTACAGCCATTCCACCTATTTTAACGGATATTGCAGCGGGGTTAGGTATTCCTGTCAGTCAGTTGGGGATTTTGACATCTCTTCCTTTAATCATGTTTGCGCTTTGTTCCTCTTTTGCACCAGTATTAGCGAGAAAGTTAGGGAATGAATGGTTGATTGCTTTGGTGCTTGGAATGATGATGCTGGGTTCTGTGATTCGAATCCTTAATCTTCCTTTCTTGTTTGTGGGAACGATGCTATTGGGAGCAGGAATTGCAGTAATTAATGTTTTGCTACCGAGTTTGGTTTCTACTTATTTTCCTAAGCAAGTGGGACTTTATACGACCATTTATCTTACGACAATGGGCTGTATGGCGACGGTCGGCTCTGTCCTTGCGGTACCGGTTGTGGCAGCTAGCTCTTGGCAGATATTTATGCTTTTGTTAACAGCCTTGATTGTCCTAGCCTTTTTGGCTTGGTTGCCTAATCTAGCGATGAAAAAATCTAGTAAACATGGTAGGACAGATAAAAAATCAAGTTCTCTTTGGACCAATAAATATGCGTGGATTTTCCTGATTTTTGGTGGCTTGCAATCCATGCTTTACTATACAGAATTGACTTGGCTGCCGACTATGGCAAGAACAGCAGGTTTGTCAGGTTCTGAGGCAGGATTTTTGGCAGGAATTTTTAGTTTGATTAGTATTCCTGTTTCGATGGTGACGCCTACTGTGGTGGCTCGTTTGAGCAAGGAAGCACGAGCAAAGTGGATGGTGGTTGTGTCTTTAGTGACGATTGCAGGTTTGGTCTTGCTTCTAGTTGCTCCTCCTCATTTTATGGTGTGGTTGGTAGCTCATCTCCTTTTAGGGGCGTCTGTCAGCGTGCTATTTCCTTATCTAATGTTATCCTTATCGCTTAAAACAAGCAGCACACAGGCAACGGCTCAGTTATCTGGAATGGTGCAAACAGGAGGGTACTTGATTGCAGCGATTGGTCCTGCTTTATTAGGATATAGTTATTCAGTATTCGGCTCATGGCTTCCTTTGATACTCGCTTTGATAGTAGTGACCTTTGTCATGATGTGGACTATTGTCCTAATCGAAAAGAAAGATACGATTGTATAGCAGTCATTTAGTTTTCATTTATTACGTAGTTAACGCAGTTTCCCTAGCATAAGTTCTGCCTGTGATTCGTTGCTTCGTATTCAATCAAAAGGAGACAAGTATATAAAGAGGTTGGGATAAAAGCTCCTGACCTCTTTTTTTATAGATTGAACAGTTTGACACAGTCTTGTCTGGTTTGTAGGGAGTGAGACAAAAATTGATTTCTTTGACATCATGATTGAGTTCTACTCCCTTTTTTAGAATCATTCCTAATTATTAAATTGTCTGATAATTGTTTAAAAATGAGAAAAACTGTGCTATACTAGAGTTATGTTGTAAAAAGAAGGAGTTTCTATGAAAAAACTTGGTATTGTATTGCTATCATCGGCAGTTTTATTGACAGCTTGTGGGACAAGCACGACTCAAAAAGCGGAGAATAGCCAGCAAAGCACCACGACACAGGTCAATAAAAAAGCCCTAGATAAGGCAACATCTGACTACAAGGCTTTTGTCGAAGAGCAAATCGGTCAATTATTGACAGACACGGAAGGTTTTGCTCAATTGCTTAAGGACGGCAAGATAGAAGAAGCTAAAAAAGTGTATCCAGTCATCCGTATGGCTTATGAGCGGTCAGAGCCGATTGCCGAAAGCTTTGGTGAATCAGATGTGAAAATCGATTTCCGTTTGGTAGATTACATGGAAGAAAATAAGACTGAAGAAGGCTGGTCAGGCTTCCACCGCATTGAAAAAATCCTTTGGGAAGAAAACACGACAGCAGGTACTGAAAAATATGCCGATCAGCTGGTCAATGACATCAAGGAATTGAAGGCCAAGATTGCAACAGTTGAGGTTACACCTGACATCATGCTGACAGGGGCAGTTGATTTGCTCAACGAAGTCGCAACCAGCAAGATCACTGGGGAAGAAGAAGTCTATTCTCATACCGACTTGTATGACTTTAGAGCTAATATCGAAGGGGCTGAAAAAATCTTTGAACTCTTCAAACCAATGCTTGAAGCAAAAGATGCACAATTGGTCAGCACCCTTGACAAGGAATTCAAGAATGTCAATGGCCTTCTTGATAAATACATGACAGCTGATAAACACTATAAACTCTATACAGATTTGAGTGCAGAAGATACTAAAACCTTGGCTGAAGCGGTCACTAAGCTCGGTGAGCCACTTTCTCAAATGGGGATTATCTTAGACGGGAAATAAGACATGACAAGAGACGAAAAATGGTTTGATAAAAAAATGGATCGTCGCGAATTTCTCAAAAAAGCAGGTATAGGAGGGGCTGGGCTTGCGCTCGGTGCCTCTGGTGCATCTGCTTTTTTCGCTAAAAAGGTGACGAGTGAGAGTGCAAAAGTCGAAGGGAATGAAGACATCCCTTTTTACGGAGAGCATCAGGCAGGGATTGTGAGTCCTATGCAGAAGAATGTCTATTTTGTGGTCTTGGATCTGCATTCGACAGATAAGGCAGAGGTCATCCAGATGTTCAAGGATTGGACAGATTACAGCGAGAAATTGGTGACAGGGCAGTTGGTCAAAAAAGACAGTGAAAACGGCTATCTACCGCCTTTTGATACAGGTGAGACAGTCGGACTCAATCCCCACCGCCTGACACTTACCTTTGGCATTTCCCCTGCCTTTTTGACCAAACTAGGCTTGGAGAACAAGAAGCCCAAAGAATTTCGAGATTTGCCAGTATTTCCACGAGACCAGCTTAAGGAGAGATATACTGGTGGCGATATTGTCATTCAGGCCTGTGCAGATGATGAGCAGGTAGCCTTTCATGCCGTTAGAAATCTGGTGAGGAAGGGCCGTCATGTCGTGACCATGAAATGGAGTCAAGCAGGTTTTGCAGCTCTAGGAAACCGCAAAGAAACACCGCGCAACCTCTTTGGCTTTAAAGATGGTACAGCAAATGGTAAGACGGAAGAAGAATTCAAGGAAGTCATTTGGTGCGATGATGCCAACTGGATGCGGGGTGGCACCTATATGGCCGTCCGCCGGATTCAGATGTTCTTGGAAACCTGGGACAGAACTAGCCTCAAAGAGCAGGAAAATACCTTTGGTCGCTACAAGGAAAGCGGTGCTGCCTTTGGGCAAAAAGATGAATTTGATGAAGTGGATTTGGACTTGAAAGACGATAAGGGAGAGCCGGTTGTGCCTGTTGATTCCCATGTCCGTCTGGCCAAGGAGACAGGAATGGAGATCTATCGTCGTTCCTATTCTTATTCGGATGGGATTGATGAGAAAACAGGGCAATTTGACTCAGGTCTGCTCTTTATCTCTTTCCAAAAAGATCCAGAGCAGTTCATCACCATTCAAAAAAACTTGGGAACTATGGATAAGATGAATGAGTATATCACGCATGTCGGCAGTGGCTTGTTTGCCTGTTTTGCTGGTGTGAAAAAAGGAGAGTACATTGGTCAAGCCTTATTTGAATAAACTGGCAGTGGTTGCCTTACTCATTCTCGCCTTGTTTGTTAGTCCTGTGTCTGCTGAGGAGTCTTACAGTCATCTCTTTATCACGATTACCGATGCGACAACAGCCTTAAAAAAAGGAGATAAGGACGCGGCTGAGCAGTTGATTGCCCAGCTGCAGGCGGATTTCTCAAACGTTCAAAACCATGATTCCAAGGCAGGCCAAGAAGTCAGCAAACGTTTGGTGGAGCTTGAAAAGACACCGTCAGAAGAGAATTTGGTCGCAGTTTCAAAAGCTCTTTTGGAATTTGATGCCGAGCAACATCCAGTCGATGTCGAAGTTGAAAAAGAAAAGTTGATGACTAAACTTACGCCCTACTACGAGCTCTTGCAGGCAGCTATTGACAGTAAGGACATCGCAGCCATCAAGGATCAGTACAAGAAACTCAACAGCACTTGGACGGTCAATGAAGGCATTGTCCGCGACACCAGCACGGGTCACTATGGGAAGATTGAGACAGCCATTTCTTTCTTGCGTAGCAGCATTGAGACAGAACCAGTAGATTATGCCAATATCCAAGCCTCATTTGATGACTTGAAACATGCCATTCAGGACTTCAAGGACGGTAAGGAAGTGGCAGCTGCGTCGACGAATCTGACCCTGAAAGACGGGATTGATTTGCTGGAGCAGGCAAAAACAGCCTTTGATGCGGGAGATAAGACCAAAGGTGCTTCCTTGATGAAGGAGTTTATCACCATTTGGCCGACCATTGAAGGAGATGTTAGCACGCGAAATCCTAGCCTTTATACCCGTGTCGAGAGCGAATCACCCGTCATCATGGTGCGGGGGGAAGAAGCGGACTATCAAGAAAAGCTGGCTCAGCTGATTGCAGACTTGTCTAGCATTGATACCTCAGCTAGCTACAATGTGTTTGATGCTATGTTGATTTTGCTTCGTGAAGGAGTTGAAGCCCTTCTTATCGTCATGGCTTTGGTGTCTACTTTAAAAGCTAGCAAGCAGAAGAAGGGGCTAGCTTGGGTCTATGGCGGAGCAGTCGTGGGGCTTTTAGCGAGCGCTATGTTAGCCATTGTCCTGCAACAATTTTTCCCAGCCCTTTCCTCAGGTGCCAACCGTGAGATCATCGAGGGAGCAGTCGGGATTGTAGCAGTCATCATGATGATTGTGATTGGGATTTGGCTGCATAGCAAGGCTTCGGTTAAGAAATGGAATGCCTATATGGAAGCGCAAATGCGGGTAGTTACTGCAAGTGGCAGCTTTATCTCCATGTTTGCCCTCAGCTTTCTTGCAGTCTTTCGTGAGGGGGCAGAAACCATTCTCTTTTATGCGGGAATTCTTCCCAAAATCAGTCTCAATGAATTTCTTTTAGGGATTGTTTTAGCCTTTCTAGTCCTTCTGATTTTAGCCTTTGTCATGCTCAAAACAACTAGCAAAATCAAGCCACATAGGGTCTTTTTCTACCTGACTTGGCTGATTTATGCCCTTGCCTTTAAAATGCTTGGAGTGAGCATTCATGCCCTGCAGTTGACCAATATCCTGCCGAGCCATGTAATCAAAGGAATTCCTACGGTGGATTTTATCGGTCTTTATCCAAGTCTGGAAGTTCTAGTGCCGCAAGTTTTTCTTATCGTTTTGATTGCTTGGATGACATGGAAGAATCGAGATGCGCATGAAGACTAAGCAGGAACTAACGATTGTTGAGCATTTGACCGAGTTTCGGAGCCGTTTTATCTGGACGATTTCCTTCTTTTTCCTTAGCTTTTTGGTCAGTCTTTATTTTTCCAGCAGTATTTACCAATTTTTGACTCAGGGATTTTCCCAGAAATTGATAGTCCTAGGTCCTAATGATATCTTGTGGATTTACATCAATCTATCAAGTCTTGTGGCCTTTACCCTGACCCTGCCCTTTATGACCTATCAAGTCTGGGCTTTTGTAGTACCAGCGCTTGAGAAGGCTGAGGCTAGGAGTGTCTTTTGGTATATCCCAGCGGTCTTTCTATGTTTTGTGGCAGGTCTGCTATTTGGATTTTATCTAGTCAGTCCATCCCTCTTGCAGGTCCTCCTGTCTTTTGGAGATGGGCTCTTTGATACCCAGTTAACCGCCCAGAATTATCTAGCCTTTCTGCTACATACGACTCTTCCTATGGCAGTCGTCTTTGAAATTCCAGTTTTGGTGGCCTTTTTGACCTCCATTGGTATCCTAAGTCCCCGATTTTTGGTACAATATAGAAGACATGCCTACTTTAGTTTGCTGGTGATTGCAGTTGTCATTACACCAGCTGATTTTACCAGTGATTTAGCCATGACGGTGCCGCTACTTCTCATCTATGAAGTCAGTGTCGCTCTCAGCAAATGGCTCTACCGTAGAAAAGAAAAAAGGAGAACCTAATATGGGAATCTTACGTGATATTGGAGCGCCAGGAATGATCATCTTGGTCCTAGGTGCCCTCTTGATTTTTGGACCAAAACGCCTGCCAGAATTAGGCGAGTCTATTGGCAAAATGATTTCATCTTTTAAAAAAGCCATGGACCAAGGAGAAGATAAGGGAGATGACAAGGACAAATGACAGAGGTAAAGGGTCTTTTAGTCATGGATGTGGATAGCACCTTGATTTATGAAGAAGTGATTGATTTATTGGGTGAGGCGGCAGGTGTTGGTGAAAAAGTTGCTGACATCACTGAGCGAGCGATGCGAGGGGAGCTGGATTTTGAAAAGGCACTTCGTGCGCGTGTTGCCCTTTTAAAGGGATTGAAAGCGTCGATTTTTGAAGAAGTTCTCCGTAATATTCATGTGACCAAAGGGGCGCAAGAATTGATTACAAAACTCCACAGTGAGGGGTACAAGATTGGGGTGGTTTCAGGTGGTTTTCACGAGACGGTGGATAGCCTAGCTAGCCGATTAGGGATTGATTATGTCAAAGCCAATCGCTTGGAAATCAAGGATGGACTGCTGACCGGACAAGTACTGGGCGAAATTGTCACCAAAGAAACTAAGAAAAACATGCTTTTGAAATGGGCGAAAGAACATCACTTGGCGGCAGAAGATACCGTTGCCGTTGGCGATGGGGCAAATGATTTGCCTATGATTCAGACAGCAGGCATTGGAATTGCCTTTAATGCCAAGCCTGTGGTACGAGAGGCGGCTCCTTATCAGATTAACGAATACGATTTGTATCAAGTGTGGGATGTGATTCAGAGCTCGAAAAGAAAGTAGGCAACTATGCATATTTTGATTGCACCTGATTCCTTTAAGGAGAGCTTATCCGCTGAGGAGGTAGCGCTTTGTATCCAAAAAGGTCTTTTTCAGGCTTTGCCAAGCGCTACCTTTGATCTCATGCCTGTGGGAGACGGCGGTGAAGGAACGATTCGGATTTTAAGCAAGGTCTTAGAAGTAGAGGAAAAAGAACTACTTGTGACGGGACCTTTTGGGGACAAGGTTGCCATGCCTTATGGAAGAAAAGATTCTCTTGCCTTGTTTGAAATGGCAGACTTGGTGGGTTTAGGTTTGATTCCAGTTGCTAAGCGAAATCCTCTGGCACTTGAAACCAGAGGATTGGGAGAATTGCTGGCCTATTTGGCAAAGGATGGTGTTAAAAAGGTCTTAGTCGGTGTTGGCGGTTCAGCCACAAATGACGGAGGTCTTGGACTTGCAGCTGGACTTGGCTATACATTTTTTGACAAAGACGGTCATCGTTTGCAGGCAAAGGGGAGCTCTCTTGAGCGAGTGGCACGCCTATCATCAAAACAAGTCTCCACAGACATTTTTCAGCTAGATATTCAGATTTTAACGGATGTCAGAAATCCCTTGTGTGGAGAAAGTGGTGCGACCTATGTATTCGGTGCTCAAAAAGGTTTGTCGCCCCTCTTAATGCCTGCGGTTGATCAAGCGATGGAACGAGTTTATAGGACGTTTTATCCAGATGTTTTGGAGCTTGATGGAGCAGGTGCTGGGGGCGGTATGGCAGCAGGTCTTGTAGCATTTGCGGGTGGCAAGATTGTCTCTGGGATTGATGTTTGCTTGGATATTCTTAACTTTGATAAGCGTTGTGAGAAAGCAGACTTCTTGATCGTGGGTGAAGGCAAGATGGATCGTCAATCTATACAAGGTAAAGCTCCCTTTGGAGTAGCTAGACGAGCTCCGAAAGGTCTGCCTGTCCTTGCTATTTGTGGCAGCCTAGGAGCAGACTTGCCACCTTTTCCACTAGAAAATATAAAAGCTGCTTTTCCGATTATTGGACAAGTGGAGAGCTTGGAAGATACGCTTCTTCATGCCAAGGAAAATCTGATTCGTACCGCGCGAAATATTGGAACAATATTAAAACTCAGCGAATGATTATCGCTGAGTTTCAGACTGAAGACAAATCTGTTAGAATTCCCTTTCTAACAGATTTTTTGTCTATTTAGGAGTATAATAGAACTAGAGAAACAGGTGTGTGAGGTAGAGGTATGTTTCACAAAGAAAATCCTAGTTACAATCGCCAACAAGTAGGTTTTTACAGTTTAGATGAGCTGGTTCCTAAAGATCATCTTCTTCGTCAAATAGAAGAGACAATTGACTTTTCCTTCATCTATGATCTTGTAGAAGATAGCTATAGTCTAGATAAGGGTCGTCCGAGCCTAGACCCTGTCCTGCTTATAAAAATCCCTATCATTCAATGTCTCTTTGGAATTCGTTCGATGCGACAGACCATCAAAGAGATTGAAGTGAATATGGCTTATCGTTGGTTCCTAGGTTTGTCCCTAGAAGATAAGGTTCCACATTTCACGACCTATGGCAAGAATGTGGTGCGTCGCTTTGCGGATAAGCAGGTAATAGAGAAGATTTTCTCTCATATTCTTGGTCTCTGCTTGCATGCAGGCTTCATTCATCCAAGTGAGATTTTCGTAGACGGAACCCATATTAAAGCAGCTGCTAATCATCATAAATATCTCAATCAAGAAGTTGAAGTGCAAGCGAAGTTTATGAGCGAGCAATTGGAAAAGGAGATTGACCTAGAGCGAAAAAAACACGGAAAAAAGTCGCTAGGGCTCGCCAAAGAAAAAGAGCCCGTTAGTAAAAAAGTCTCTACTACGGACCCTGACAGTGGTTGGTTTCATAAGGGAGAACATAAGGAGGTATTTGCTTACAATGCACAAGTAGCTTGTGATAAACATGGCTGGGCGTTAGGTTACTCTGTTCATGCAGGAAACGTCCATGATAGTCAGGCTTTTCCTGTGCTATTTGAAACGATCAAAGAGTTGAATCCTAGTCATATTATCTTAGATGCTGGCTATAAGACACCTGCTATTGCTAAATTTCTCCTTGATCAATCCATCACTCCAGTATTGCCTTACACTAGACCTAAAGGGGACAAGACGAAACTTCGTCCCAAGGATTTTGTTTATGATGAATACTACGACTGCTACCTCTGTCCTAAGGATCAAGTCTTATCTTATAGCACTACAAATCGAGATGGCTACCGTGAATACAGGAGTCAAGCCCAAATATGTTGTAGCTGCCCTCTTCTAGGTCAATGCACAAGCTCCAAGAATCATCAACGCTTGATTACCCGTCATATCTGGAAAGATTATTTAGAAACCTGTGAAGTGATTCGACATCAAATTGGCATGAAGGAGCTCTACCAAGGGCGTAAAGAGACGATTGAGCGTCTTTTTGGGACAGCTAAGGAATACCACAATCTCAGATACACGAGACAGAAAGGCAAGGCCAAGATGGAAGCAATGCTTGGGCTGACTTTGGCTTGCTTAAATCTCAAAAAATATGTCAAAATCATGGCAGGGAAGGCCTTTTTATTTTACATCAAAAGAGTATGGGAACTGATATGAGACAAAAAAAGAAGACAAGCAGTTGGGAAAAATTATTTGTCTTCAGTCTGAAACTCAGCGAATGATTATCGCTGAGTTTTTGTGATTAGTGAAATAATTTTTGCCAAAAAGAGCGTTTCTTGTCTGTTTTATCTTCTTTTGAAATAAAGAGCGAAGCATAGCGAACCATCATATCTTTCTCGTCTATCTCCACAGGGTGATCGGTGTGAATGACCAATCCAAAAGGAGACTGTCCGTCTTCACTTACAATCGTTGCTTCACATTCCAAATCCTGACCAGTTTTGAGATAAAACAGCTGGTCTTTGGTTTCTAGGAGCGGAGAAATCTTGACAAAAATAGGATGGTAATCTGCCCTAATGGCTTCTAGCATTTGTGCAAAGTGCTCTTTTAACAGTGGGCTTTGACTTTCTTCCAAAGTGGCGTCAACAATCACTCGCTCTTCAAAAGTTTGCAGAAATTTCCGTTGTTCATCAGGCTTGACTTTTAGCCCTCCAGACGCCTTTTGCTGGATCAATTCTTGTAGGTCACTCATAGCCTTAGTATAGCACAGATGGAGTTGAAAAACCAGTATTTTTCCTTTATTTACAGGATTGTCATTTGCAAAAATAGCAAAAAACCTGTAAGATAGTAAGGATGAACAACACAGGAGGTTCCTTGTGGCAAAAAAGGAAATCAATATTAACAATTACAATGACGACGCGATTCAGGTCTTAGAAGGGCTAGATGCAGTTCGCAAACGCCCTGGTATGTATATCGGTTCAACCGATGGAGCCGGCCTTCACCACTTGGTCTGGGAAATCGTGGACAATGCAGTCGATGAAGCCTTATCTGGATTTGGAGACAAGATTGATGTTACCATTCACAAAGACGGCAGTCTCAGTGTTGCTGACCACGGTCGAGGAATGCCAGTCGGCATGCACGCCATGGGAATTCCAACGGTCGAAGTTATTTTTACCGTGCTTCATGCTGGAGGAAAATTCGGTCAAGGTGGCTATAAGACTTCAGGGGGTCTGCACGGAGTTGGTTCTTCTGTCGTGAATGCCCTGTCCAGCTGGCTTGAAGTAGAAATTACCCGTGATGGCGCTGTCTATCGTCAGCGGTTTGAAAATGGCGGAAAGC
The DNA here is from genome assembly GCA_040719455.1 of Streptococcus pneumoniae. Lineage (NCBI taxonomy): Bacteria > Bacillati > Bacillota > Bacilli > Lactobacillales > Streptococcaceae > Streptococcus > Streptococcus pneumoniae. Next base: position 236,308 of record JBFDTN010000001.1, read on the forward strand.
CTGTTACAGGTCTTGAAAAGGTTGGCACAGCTTCTAAGTCCAAATCAGGTACCAAGGTCCGTTTCATGCCAGACAGCAGTATTTTTTCAACGATGGATTTCAAGTACAATACCATTGCCGAGCGCTTAAATGAGTCAGCCTTCCTCTTAAAACAAGTGACATTGACCTTGCTTGATGAGCGGACAGGTGAAGAGAGTCAGTTCCACTATGAAAATGGGGTACAGGACTTTGTCAGCTATCTGAACGAAGACAAGGAAACCTTGACACCGGTGCTGTATTTTGACGGTGAAGAGGGGGGATTCCAAGTTGAAGTAGCCCTTCAGTACAATGACGGCTATTCAGACAATATCCTCTCCTTTGTTAACAATGTCCGCACCAAGGACGGTGGTACCCACGAAACGGGGATGAAAACAGCCATTACCAAGGCCATGAATGACTATGCTAGAAAAACGGGTCTCCTCAAGGAAAAGGATAAGAACTTGGAAGGGTCAGACTACCGTGAGGGACTGGCCGCTGTCTTGTCTATCTTAGTGCCTGAAGAGCATTTGCAGTTTGAGGGTCAGACAAAGGATAAGCTAGGAAGTCCCCTTGCTCGTCCAGCAGTTGACAGCATTGTTTCTGACAAGTTGACCTTCTTTCTATTGGAAAATGGCGAATTGGCCTCTAACCTCATTCGCAAGGCCATTCGCGCGAGAGACGCCAGAGAAGCTGCACGCAAAGCCCGCGATGAAAGTCGAAATGGTAAGAAAAATAAGAAAGATAAGGGCCTTCTATCAGGGAAATTAACCCCTGCCCAGTCGAAGAATGCGGCGAAAAATGAGCTCTATCTGGTCGAGGGAGATTCAGCTGGCGGATCTGCCAAACAAGGACGGGACCGTAAATTCCAAGCGATTTTGCCGTTACGAGGTAAGGTCATCAATACCGCTAAGGCCAAGATGGCAGATATTCTCAAAAATGAAGAAATCAATACTATGATTTACACAATTGGGGCTGGTGTTGGTTCTGACTTCAATCTAGAAGATGCTAACTACGACAAGATTATCATCATGACCGATGCGGATACGGACGGTGCCCATATCCAGACCCTCCTTCTGACCTTTTTCTACCGCTATATGCGCCCACTAGTGGAGGCAGGTAAGGTCTATATCGCTTTGCCACCACTCTACAAGATGAGTAAAGGTAAAGGTAAGCAGGAAAAGATTGCCTACGCTTGGTCAGACAACGAACTCGAGCAACTCCGCAAGGATTTTGGCAAGGGAGCGATGTTGCAACGCTACAAGGGACTTGGTGAGATGAATGCAGACCAGCTCTGGGAAACGACCATGAATCCTGATACCCGCACCCTTATCCGCGTAACCATTGAAGATCTAGCGCGAGCAGAACGCCGCGTTTCTGTCCTCATGGGGGACAAGGTCGAACCACGCCGCAAATGGATTGAAGATAATGTCAAGTTTACATTGGAAGAAAGTGGAGTGTTTTAATTCAGCACCTAACAGGGCAACTAAAGTTGCTCCTGTTAGGACGCTTGCCGCTATCGGGCGGTCAAGCTAGTTGTCTTACTAATTTGAACGACTGAAAAATATCGTTTAGTTGTTCAGAAATCATCTTCAATCTGCCATGTAAGCTTGTGAAAAACAGGCCAGAAAGTGAGTTATTATGGTTTTAGAAAATAGACTGGGTTTAACAGATTCTCTCGAACTAGCTAAAAAGGAAGAAAAAATCAGTAAAAGTCGTGCCAAGCGCTTATTTGACGAAAATCTTTTAGCAAATCAAACAGTAGGGACTTTTGAGACACTCACCTTTATCCACCGATTTTTGTTTGATGAAATCTATGATTTTGCTGGTGAAGTTCGTACTGTCAATATGGCAAAAGGCAGTTTTCGATTTGCTCCAGTTATGTATTTAGAGACATCGCTGGCTCATATTGAAATGATGCCCCAAACTACGTTTGAAGAGATTGTAGAGAAGTATGTGGAGATGAACGTTGCACATCCTTTCCGAGAGGGGAACGGTCGAAGCATGCGTATTTGGCTGGACCATATTCTGAAGCATCAGTTGAAAAAAATGATTGATTGGTCAAAAGTTGACAAAGAAGACTACCTACTTGCTATGGAAAGAAGTCCCATTCGAGATACAGAAATTAAGTATGTCTTACAACAAGCATTAACAGATGAGATTATCAGTCGTGAGTTGTATATGAAAGGGATTGACCATAGTTATTACTACGAAGGCTACACCCTCTATCAGACTGAAAAACTATAACTAAAGAAGGACTCTATCCTCTTCGTACTAAGAAACAGAGAAAGGAGCAGTTCAGTTTTCTTACATAAACTGAACATGGGCTTTGAGTGCTGCAAAAAAATCGTTTTACCTAGAACGTGAGGTTCTTTGTTAAAACTCCTATTTTGCTTCACTTGCATAATGCCCTTAGTATCTTATGAGTACAATTCAAAATATGTCCCTTGAGGACATTATGGGAGAGCGTTTCGGGCGCTATTCCAAATACATCATTCAGGAGCGGGCTTTGCCAGACATTCGGGATGGTCTAAAGCCTGTTCAAAGGCGGATTCTTTATTCCATGAATAAGGACGGCAATACCTTTGATAAATCTTATCGGAAATCTGCCAAGTCTGTCGGAAATATCATGGGGAATTTCCACCCGCACGGAGATTCGTCTATTTACGATGCCATGGTCCGCATGAGTCAGGACTGGAAAAATCGTGAGATTTTGGTCGAAATGCACGGAAACAACGGTTCTATGGACGGGGATCCACCTGCTGCCATGCGGTATACCGAGGCACGCTTGTCTGACATGGCAGGCTTCCTACTAGAAGATATCGAAAAGAAAACTGTTCCCTTTGCATGGAACTTTGACGATACAGAAAAAGAGCCGACTGTCTTACCTGCTGCCTTTCCAAATCTCTTGGTCAATGGGGCGACAGGGATTTCAGCAGGGTATGCGACGGACATTCCTCCCCATAATCTCTCAGAAGTCATCGATGCGGTCGTTTATATGATTGACCATCCGTCTGCTAAGGTAGACAAGCTCATGGAATTCTTGCCAGGACCAGATTTCCCGACAGGAGCCATTATCCAAGGGCGCGATGAAATCAAAAAGGCTTATGAAACTGGAAAAGGGCGCGTGGTTGTGCGCTCTAAGACTGAAGTCGAGCAGTTAAAAGGCGGCAAGGAGCAGATTGTCGTCACTGAGATTCCCTATGAAATCAACAAGTCAGTTCTGGTCAAAAAGATTGACGACGTACGGGTCAACAACAAGGTGGCAGGGATTGCCGAAGTCCGTGATGAGTCAGACCGAACTGGTTTGCGCATTGCCATTGAACTAAAAAAAGATGCCAATCGTGACTTGATTTTGAACTACTTGTTCAAATATACGGATTTGCAGGTCAATTACAACTTCAACATGGTGGCGATTGATAACTTTACTCCACGTCAAGTCGGTATCGTGCCGATTCTGACCAGCTACATTGCCCACCGCAAAGAGGTCATCCTAGCCCGCAGTCGCTTTGACAAGGCAAAAGCAGAGAAACGCCTCCACATTGTGGAAGGTTTGATTCGGGTCATTTCGATTTTAGATGAAGTCATTGCCCTTATCCGTGCCAGCGAAAACAAGGCAGATGCCAAGGAAAATCTCAAGGTCAGCTATGAATTTACCGAGGAGCAGGCAGAGGCTATTGTGACCTTACAACTTTACCGCTTGACCAATACTGACGTCGTGGTTCTTGAGGAAGAAGAAGCAGAGCTTCGCGAGCAAATTGCCTACTTGGCAGCCATTATTGGTGATGAGCGTACCATGTACAACCTCATGAAAAAAGAACTCCGTGAGGTCAAAAAGAAATTTGGCAACCCACGTCTCAGTGAATTGCAAGATACGGCTAAGACCATTGAAATTGATACAGCGAGCCTAGTGGTTGAAGAAGAGACCTATGTCAGCATCACCAAGGCAGGCTACATCAAACGCACTAGCCCTCGTTCTTTTGCAGCATCAACGATTGAGGAGATTGGTAAGCGTGATGATGACCGTCTTATCTTCGTGAGTGCAGCGAAGACGACTCAGCAACTCTTATTGTTCACCAGTCTTGGGAATGTCATTTATCGCCCTGTCCATGAATTGTCAGACATCAAATGGAAAGAAATCGGTGAGCACCTCAGCCAAACTATTTCCAATTTTGAAGTCCGAGAAGAAATCATCTATGCAGAATTAGTGGAGAATTTTGACGCGGGTGTCTATCTAGCCGCAACCAAGCTGGGACAAATCAAGCGTGTCGAACGCAGCGAATTTAGCCCTTGGCGGACTTATAAGTCCAAATCACTCAAGTTTGCCAAGTTGAAAAATGATGATGATCAAATCGTTTTGGTCACACCAGTTCAGCTAGAAGATGTCATGATGATTACGAAAAACGGCTATGCTCTGCGCTTTAACAGCGAAGAAGTGCCAGTTGTCGGTGCCAAGGCAGCAGGTGTCAAGGCCATCAATCTAAAAGGCGATGATACCGTGGCTGCAGCCTTTCTGGTGTCTAATAAGGCCTTCTATCTCTTGACTCAGCGAGGAGCACTCAAAAAAGTAGCAGTCGATGAGATTCCAGCAACCAGCCGTGCCAACCGAGGCTTGCAGGTCTTGCGAGAATTAAAAGCCAAACCGCACCGCGTCTTTGTTGCAGGTATCGTCCAAGGCGAAGCCATTGATTTTGACTTGTTCCACCAAGGTGACAGCCAAGATGAGAGCCAAGTCTTGAAAGTCATTTCGTCTACGGGGCAAGTATATGACATCAACCTTTCAGACCTCTCCCTCTCAGAACGCACTAGCAATGGCAGCTTCATCTCAGATACTATTTCAGACGAAGAAGTTAAAGATGCCTATGTCGAATAATCGTTAATCTATAAGGTGGACAATATCTGTCCATCTTTTTATGTTATAATGAAGCTAGGAAAATGCTTGCGCATATGGCAATTTAGGAGGGTGTCAAATGAAGAGAAAAAATTCGTATTTCAAAAACTTGTGCTTTGTTATATTCATTCTGACTCCAGTTTTGGTAGCATGTGCTCCAGATACAACAAAAGAAGAAACCGCTTCATTCACGAGTAGCGAAAGTAGCCAAACAAAACCAGTGAAAATTCCTTGGCGAATGCGAGGGACTTGGTATCCGACGGATGTTCAAGCAGATGGTAACAGACTTGAAATTGCGAAAAATGGACAGGTCACCGTGGGTAAGCGGACATTTATGATTACTTCGTTTGAACGTTTGAGTGACCATGTTTATCGCTATACATTGTCGAACAAAGGGATGATTCTTAATGGTGAATCGCTCAGTCAGCAGGAAAAGACTTATGAATTGGGGATTTATTTGTCCAGTGATTGGAGCTACATAACTCCTTTTATGGCTCCAAAGCTCACTTGGGATAAGATTGAAGAAGTGGTCGCACAGTTTAATGAAGGCCCCTCTAGCAATTCCTATTTGAGAAGTAATCCATCTGAGAGTAAGAAGAGCAGTGATGAGGAAGATTTTTCTTCGAGTGTAAGCACGACCATTCTTCCCAAGAGAGATGAATTTGAAGAGTCAAGTACAGTTGATGAAGTTGAAGACAGTATTCCCTCTAGTCGCGAAATCACCTCACCTAAAGTATCCACTCCAGCTTGGCAAGTAAATCCTGGTCCTTATACCTATGAGGATTATGAGTCGGATTATGCCACTCTTTACCCAGATTTATATAGGCGTCATGGATTTGATGAAGATGTTGCCCGTACGTTTATGGAAGATGAATATGGATTGAGAGACGAAGAGATTGATAAGATATTAGAGTAATGTTTGAGAAAGAATTTTCTGAAAATTGAAAATAATGCTTGAAAATCTGTAAAAAAGGTGTACAATAGTAAGAACAGAGTTAAAAAAGGAGAAGCATATGACCGTATCGCTTGACTGGGAAAACCTTGGATTTTCCTATATGAAATTACCCTATCGTTATGTAGCAACTTATAGAGATGGAAAGTGGAATGAAGGTAGTCTGACAGAGGATGCGACCCTCCATATGTCCGAATCCTCACCAGCCCTTCATTACGGACAACAAGCCTTTGAGGGCTTGAAAGCCTATCGAACCAAGGACGGCTCTATCCAACTCTTTCGTCCTGATCAAAACGCTGAGCGCTTGCAGCGTACTGCTGATCGTCTCTTGATGCCACAGGTGCCAACCGAGATGTTTGTCGAGGCCTGTAAAGCTGTGGCGCGTGCCAATCACGATTACGTTCCGCCTTATGGGACTGGAGGTACTCTCTACCTTCGTCCGCTTTTGATTGGAGTTGGTGATATTATTGGGGTCAAGCCAGCAGAGGAGTATATCTTTACCGTCTTTGCCATGCCCGTTGGGAATTACTTTAAGGGAGGACTTGCGCCAACTAATTTTCTCATTCAAGACAAGTATGACCGCGCAGCACCTCATGGAACTGGGGCAGCCAAGGTCGGTGGGAATTATGCAGCGTCTCTTTTACCAGGTCAATACGCTAAAAAACAAGGCTTTTCAGATGTGATTTATCTAGATCCAGCTACTCATACCAAGATTGAAGAAGTCGGTTCTGCCAATTTCTTTGGAATTACCAAAAATAACGAATTTGTCACCCCAATTAGTCCTTCTATTTTACCATCTATCACCAAATATTCGCTTTTATACTTGGCAGAACACCGCTTAGGAATGAAGGCTGTGGAGCGGGAAGTCTTTGTGGATGAATTATCAGAATTTGTCGAAGCAGGAGCCTGTGGTACAGCAGCTGTCATCTCGCCAATCGGTGGTGTTCAGCACGCTGATGATTTTCATGTATTTTACAGCGAGACAGAAGTTGGACCTGTTACACGTAAACTCTATGAGGAATTGACAGGTATTCAGTTTGGTGATATTGAAGCGCCAGAAGGCTGGATTGTAAAAGTAGATGAAAACTAGGTCTTGTACTTGCAAGCTCTAGTTTTTTCGTGTAAAATGGAGAAAGTGAGGTTTGATATGAGTAAAAAAGATAAAAAAGTAGAAATTCAGATTGCAGACGGGAAAGTCAAGCTCGGAGCAGATATGATTGACGGCTATGTTCTTTCAATTGGCAAGAAAACGATTGGAGAAATTGCTGAATTGGACAATCAATTTGCCATTGTCAAAAACGGAGCTGTCGATAGTTTTTACCGAAAACTTGAAAAAGCTGTCGAAAATTTGATTGAAAGTTATAATTTAAGCAAATAAAAGACTTGCTTTTTTTCGGAAAAGATGATATGATAGTCATTGTTGATTATCTGGAGAGATAGCGAAGAGGCTAAACGCGGCGGACTGTAAATCCGCTCCTTCGGGTTCGGGGGTTCGAATCCCTCTCTCTCCACTAGGATATCGAGAGTGTCAAAAATTTAGACAGAATTGATAAGATATCCAGATAATTTTGGGGTATAGCCAAGCGGTAAGGCAAGGGACTTTGACTCCCTCATGCGTTGGTTCGAATCCAGCTACCCCAGTTCTTAGGTAAAGTATCACATAAAGGGTAAAATATCTGATGATATTTTATTTTTATAGATACAAACGGTAAAGATAGACATGTCATTGCGGGTGCTTAGGAAAAATATTATAAGTATGTCAAGCGAGAACGCTTGATTGTTGGAGGATTTTTTAGATGAATGAATTTGAAGATTTGCTAAACAGTGTTAGCCAAGTTGAGCCAGGTGACGTCGTTACTGCTGAAGTATTGACTGTTGATGCTAGCCAAGCTAACGTTGCAATCTCAGGAACTGGTGTTGAAGGTGTTTTGACACTTCGTGAATTGACAAACGATCGTGATGCAGACATCAATGAACTTGTTAAACCAGGTGAAACACTTGAGTTGCTTGTTCTTCGCCAGGTAGTAGGAAAAGATACTGATACAGTAACTTACCTAGTATCTAAAAAACGCTTAGAAGCTCGCAAAGCATGGGACAAATTAGTCGGTCGTGAAGAAGAAGTTGTTACTGTAAAAGGAACTCGTGCTGTAAAAGGTGGACTTTCAGTTGAGTTTGAAGGACTTCGTGGATTTATTCCAGCTTCAATGCTTGATACTCGTTTCGTTCGTAACACTGAGCGTTTTGTAGGTCAAGAATTTGCTGCGAAAATTAAAGAAGTAGATCCAAAAGAAGGACGCTTTATCTTGTCTCGCCGTGAAGTAGTAGAAGCTGAAACTGCAGCTGCTCGTGCAGAAGTATTCGGTAAATTGGCTGTTGGTGATGTTGTAACTGGTAAAGTTGCTCGTATCACAAGCTTTGGTGCTTTCATCGACCTTGGTGGTGTAGACGGATTGGTTCACTTGACAGAATTGTCACATGAGCGTAACGTATCACCAAAATCAGTTGTATCAGTTGGCGAAGAGATTGAAGTAAAAGTACTTGACTTGAACGAAGAAGAAGGTCGTGTATCTCTATCTCTTAAAGCAACAACACCTGGACCATGGGATGGTGTAGAGCAAAAATTAGCAGCTGGTGATGTTATTGAAGGAACTGTAAAACGTTTGACAGACTTTGGTGCGTTTGTAGAAGTGTTGCCAGGAATTGATGGATTGGTTCACATTTCACAAATTTCACACAAACGTGTTGAAAATCCAAAAGATGCTCTTAAGGTTGGTCAAGAAGTAACTGTTAAAGTTCTTGAAGTGAATGCTGATGCAGAACGTGTATCTCTTTCTATTAAAGCATTAGAAGAGCGTCCAGCACAAGCTGAAGGCGAAGAAAAAGCTGAAAAACGTCAATCACGTCCACGTCGTCCAAAACGTCAAGAAAAACGTGACTTTGAACTTCCAGAAACACAAACTGGATTCTCAATGGCTGACCTTTTCGGTGATATCGAATTGTAATCTATAAAAGACTGAGAATATATCTCAGTCTTTTTGCTTTCTAAGGGAAGTGATAGATAATGAAACTTAAATCATGTAAACGAAGAATTTTGTGATAAAGTACGTTTTGGACTTGTTATTTTTTTGGAAATTCGGTATAATAATGGAGTTGCCACCCTTAGTGTAATGGATATCACGTAAGATTCCGGTTCTTGAGATGGGGGTTCGATTCCCTCAGGGTGGATAATATCCATTCTTAGCCCCTTGATAAGCAAGAGGCTTTATTGTTGTCTTACAAGGGAAGAACTATTTGATTAAAAAGGAGAGATGATGATTCATTTTGAAAATGACTATAATCGTGGTGTTCATGAGGCTTTGTTACATGCTTTAGTAGCTACAAATGAAGAAGGATTAGCAGGTTATGGCTTAGATACATATAGTGAACGAGCAAAAGAAAAGATTCGCAAGGCTTGTCAAATGCCTGATGCGGAAGTATTCTTCTTAACAGGTGGAACACAGACCAATCAAATCATTATCAATAGTCTCTTGCAGTCGTATGAAGGCGTGCTAGCAGCAGATACTGGCCATATCAGTGTTCATGAAGCTGGAGCGATTGAGTTTACGGGTCATAAAGTGTTGACATTGCCTCACAAGGATGGGAAAATTTCTGCTCAGCAGGTGAAAGAGTATTTACAAGCTTTTTATGCGGATAGCAATCATAGCCACATGGTTTATCCAGGGATGGTCTATCTTTCTTTTCCAACGGAGTATGGGACTTTGTACAGCAAGCTGGAGTTAGAAGAGATGGCAGCTGTTTGCCAGGAGTATCACATTCCCTTATTTGTGGATGGAGCGCGTTTGGGATATGCTTTAGCAAGTCCTGCTTGCGATTTGACTTTAGCAGACTTAGCAAATTTAGTGGATGTCTTTTATATTGGTGGAACAAAGATGGGAGCTTTGTGTGGCGAAGCGGTTGTCTTTTCGAAAGATACATATCCTAAGCATTTTCCAACAATTGTTAAACAGCATGGAGCTTTACTTGCCAAAGGGAGATTGTTAGGTGTTCAATTTGATTGCTTCTTCACAGATGATTTGTATGTAAAGATTGGGCGAGGAGCGATTGAGCAGGCGGAGCGATTAAAGGAGATACTAAACGAAAAAGGGTATCGATTCTTTTTAGAGTCTCCGACCAATCAGCAGTTCATCATTTTGGAAAATGATCAATATGAACGATTGTCTAAAGAAGTGGCTATGGGATTTTGGGAAGCTTATGATGATAATCATACGGTGGTTCGATTAGCCACCAGCTGGTCCACGACAGACGGAGATTTAGACGCTTTACAAGCGTTATTATAGGATGAAAAATGAGTGTTCAGTTGATTGCCCATGCTTTGGTGAAGCATGAGGGGCGCTATTTAGTGATCAAACGTTCGATGATTAAGCGAGGCAAGCCCAATGCTTATGTGGGATATTACGATATTCCTGGAGGGGATTATGTCATAATAATGATAGGTGCTATAAACGCTGTTAAATCAAGGATTTGAGCGTTCTACAAATAATCTGAAAGGAGCCGTTTGTTTTAATTTAATAGTGTAAGAAGAGAACAGTATAGGATTGTTCTCTTTTTTATTTTAGTAAAAAGAAATGGAGAAAATATGCAAACAGAAGAACAGGCCAGCCGTCACACGATGATGGCTTTTTTAGTTGCTAATATGCAGCTAGACATCATAGAAGCTAGTGAAATTGTAGCTGAACTTGAAGAAGCGAAGTTAATTCAGGTCTATGAAAATGGAGATGTAGCTATGAAGGAATTGGAGGGAGACGTATGAAACGAATATCCGCAAATCAATACCAGACATCAGAGCGGTATTACAAATTGCCAAAACTCTTGTTTGAAAGTGAGCGATACAAGGACATGAAGTTAGAGGTCAAGGTTGCTTACGCAGTTCTAAAAGACCGCTTGGAGTTATCCTTGACCAAAGGGTGGATTGATGAAGACGGATCCATCTATTTGATTTATTCCAATTCTAAACTAATGGCACTTTTGGGCTGCTCAAAGTCTAAGCTCCTGTCTATCAAGAAAGCCTTGAGACAATATGGTTTGATTGAGGAAGTCCAACAGTCTTCTAGTGAAAAAGGACGACTGGCAAATAAGATTTACTTAGGGGAGTTGGAACAGGATACGAGGCCAGTCTTAGATTCAGACGGGGCTAGTGTTAAAAAAACACGAGGGGAGTCTCAAAATCAGCCGGGGCCAGTCTTAAATTCAGCCCCTAGTGAGACTGAAAGTAGTGAGACTAATACTAGTGAAACTAAAGATAGTGATTTTTTTGGAGAGGATGAGGAGGAAAACAGCTTTCAATCCTTGAGAAGAAAGGTCGAAAAAACAAGCCAGTATGACAAGGACTATATTTGGGGCTTGGTTCATGAACAGCTAAGGGCAGAAGGTTACAGGCAAGGAGCTGCCGATATGGCCATGTTGAGGCATTTTGAGAAGAGGTATCAGTTGGCGCTTGATAATATGCGGTTTGCTCGGAATGCTGAAACGATTGCGGAGTATGTCTTTAATGGCATACTGGCTGAAACCAATAGAGAACTGAGAAAGGAAGGAAAAGATGCTTGATGGGATCTTGTTCGTGATTGTGACCATTTCACTCGTTTATACCGTTTTTGAAATCATTCGTTTGGAATGTGAACGTACTTTTTTTGAAGAGGAGGAGTGATGAAGTTTTTAGACTTATTTTCTGGCATTGGTGGCTTTCGGCTCGGAATGGAACTGGAAGGTCACAAGTGTATCGGATTTTGTGAGGTAGATAAGTTCGCAATGCGGTCTTATCAAGCCATGTATGACACGAAAGGAGAAATAGAATTTCATGATATTAGACAGGTCACAGACCAAGAATTTAGACAACTTAGAGGACAAGTGGACGTCATCTGTGGGGGATTCCCTTGTCAGGCATTTTCACTCGCAGGACGACGATTGGGATTTGAAGATACTAGAGGAACTTTGTTCTTTGAGATTGCTCGAGCGACCAAACAAATCCAACCACGTTTTCTTTTTCTTGAAAACGTCAAAGGCTTACTCAATCACGACGAGGGGAGAACGTTTCGAACAATCGTCAGCACGCTTGATGAGCTGGGGTATGATGTTGAGTGGCAAGTCCTTAACAGTAAAGATTTCGGCGTTCCCCAAAACAGAGAAAGGGTCTTTATTATCGGACATTCTCGAGCCTACCGTCCCCGATTCCTATTTCCTCTCAGAGGAGAAGGTAGCCCAACTCATCTTGAACGACTAGGAAATATCAACCCGTCCCAAAAGGGGTTAAGTGGGGAAGTTTATTTGTCAGAAGGATTAGCTCCTACTCTGGTTCGAGGGAAAGGCGAGGGCCAAAAAATCGCCATACCCGTCCTCACTCCTGATAGAGTAGCCAAACGCCAGAATGGGCGACGATTTAAGGATAATGAAGAGGAGATGTTTACGTTAACGAGCCAAGACAGGCATGGGGTCATGGTCGCAGGCACTCTCCCCACATCTTTTGTGCAGACAGGTCGGGTCTATGACATTTCAGGGATTTCTCCAACCCTTACCACCATGCAAGGTGGCGATAAAGTTCCTAAAATTCTCTTGCGAGAAGAAGAACCTCATTTGAAAATCAAGGAAGCCACAAAGTTGGGGTACGCTAAGGCTAGACTTGGAGATTCAATCAACTTAGCTTATCCAGAGTCAACCAAACGAAGAGGACGAGTTGGAAAAGGTATCGCAAATACCCTAACGACTTCAAGCAATATGGGGGTAGTCGTGGCGGCTCTCGAATACCGTAAGGACCGTTGGCATGAAGTGACTGGTATCGTCATCGATGACAAACTCTATCGCTTGCGCATCAGACGATTAACCCCAAAAGAATGTTTTAGGTTACAAGGCTTTCCCGATTGGGCCTATGAAAAAGCAGAAAGTGTCTCTAGTAAGAGCCAATTGTACAAGCAGGCTGGAAATAGCGTGACGGTCCCCGTCATTCGAGCCCTTGCCAAAGAATTTAGAAAGATAGAGGAAGCAGAACATGCAATTATTACATAAACAAAGTATTTTAGGATTAGAAGAATTGGATGAAGCCATTCATCATGCGGAAATGGATCAGCTCATGTTGGAGATTCTAGACTTGCCCAACTATGACTGCGACATCTTTGTGACAGTGGAAGAGGGAAGCCAGAAGGAGCCGATGGCTTATGAATCCAACTTACATCGGATTTTTGAAATCGTGGAGGCAGAAGATATCAAAAATGGTGTGGATGCCCTATTAACCTCCGACAATCATCTAGCCTTTCGGGCTTATGGGCAACACTATACTGCCCAAGAAAAAGAAGGCAACCTCACAACCTTGATTACTGTCAAGTGTTATGGTGAGGGCATGACGCCGATTGATATGAGTAAGGTGCTGACGGCTTCTAAAAAAGCAGTAGACAATTCACTTTCCTTGTAAGGAGTTGCCTATGCTTGAGATTTACCTAGGGAGAAATTCCAAACGAAACAAGCGCCTCATTGTCTTTTTAGAGACGTATGGAGTTGCCTATACCTGTATAGAACCTTCTCAAATCAATCGAGAGACACTATTCAAGTTGTTTTCAAAAACAAATGATTGTTTTGAGCTCTTATCACCATCTTTTTTACGGTATAAGCGCCAACATCACATGCGTTTGAATGAACTGGTTCATTTAGTGCTTCAAAAACCAGAACAGACGATTCGCTTACCCTTGATTGTCTCTAAGGAGCGGGTCTATCCTGATGTCACGCTAGACGAGATGCGAACCTTTATACCAAGAGACTTAAAACGTCAGTTGTATCAAGCCAGACTTCTAGAAGAAGGGATGTAAGGAGGAAGAATGAACGAACGCTTTTGGGAGAATTTAGAGGTAATCGTCGCAGAAAAAGGCCTGACGTGGGCCTCTCTAGCTCGGCTGATGTTTCAGGGGCAGTATGTCTATCCTAGTGAGTTTAATCGCTTGTATCAGACATTCCGACACTATCGCTCCCACCGCTTAATGCCGCAAACCAAGTGGGTAGAGAGGCTAGTAGTGGTTTTAGACATTGATTATGAAGACTTGTTTAGGAGGTAAAGATGATTCGATTCGTGATGGCTTATGGTGCTATTCATCTAAATGTATTGTTTTTGAGTTGTTACTTAGTAGGATATTTGGATAGAAGCTCCTTGCTGCTTTTCCAAGTGGGGTTTCTCGTGGTGATGTGTTGGGACTGGCTACGTTATGGCAAAGGAGGACAGATCCTATCATGGAAGAAGAGAGCAGGTTGGGTACTGCTAGGATTCTTCTTTATGGTCTTGTTATCTCTTTTGGTCAGTCTGTTAGCTTCAGAAGTCCCGCACAATCAAGCACGGCTCATGGAAGTTGAAAGTCAAGTCCCTTTGGTGTCTTTTCTCTTGTTCTTATGGAATGCCAGTATCACAGAAGAATATCTTTACAGACAACTGCTTTGGGAAAGATTGAAGCGTCCTTTGCCTCAGATGATCATCACGAGTCTTCTTTTTGCTTTGGCTCATCATCCTAGTAGCCTACCGACTGGTTTCATCTATGGAGGACTAGGAGTAACGCTTGGAATCGTCCGCCTAAAAACCGATGCCTTCACGGCTCTGTTACTCCATGTTTCTTGGAACATGCTTGTGCTGAGCTTGTCCATTTTGTGATAAACAAATCAAGGGGGCTTTCGTATGATGAGACTACCCTTGATTTTTTCTCGGGGAAATAAAGAGCAGAAAGGAAGTCTGTGATGTCATCAGAACAACAGGAGAGACAAGCAGTGCAGTATGCCGAAAGGACTGCACTCTTTACCGTCAGAACTCTTTTAAAGCTCCTGGAGTGGTCGGCGAGATACGCCCTCGCTCAGGATTCTGCCTATAAGATTGGCGTGCAAAAACTAGAAGAACTCCTCCAGAGTCCCTATGCCATTGAATCCCTTAATATCTCAAAAGACATCTTAGAAAAGCCCATAGATAGTGAGAAATTCAAAGAACTAATGGAGTCGGAACAATTGCCAATAGCGATTAGCTGGCAAGGAGATTACCTCCATTTCTACGCCAAGGATAAGTCTCTTCTTGATACGCATTTGGATAAATTGCTTAAACAGTTAGTCTCTAATCCAGAAAAGTTGGAAGGGTTGACGTTTGATAATACCTTGGATGAGGAAATTGAAAAGGCCAAAGAACAAATTCTTCTGACTGAGCCTCGTGCGGTTAGAACCAAGGAGGTCAGCCTCTGATGTATTCTCTGAAAAAAGGAATTGTTTTTGGTGGCTTGGGCTTGACCTTGGGGTATGTTTGTCATCGCTTGACCTTGCTTTATGATAGCCTCCCCAATCAGCCGCCTTTAGAGAAAGTAGCTTATCTCTTAGGCGATGGTCAAGAGAAGGTTCTGAACCCTTTGTGGAATCTCTCTTTTACGGGTCGATCCTTTCTAGCCTTTCTTCTTGGGTTGTTTACCATGGGCTTGGTTTATTTGTATGTGTCTACTGGCCAAAAGGTGTATAGAGAAGGGGCTGAGTATGGCTCAGCTCGTTTTGGGACTACAAAGGAAAGGCAAGCCTTTTTCAGTAAAAATCCCTTGAATGACACCATTCTTGCCCGAAACGTGCGATTGACCCTCTTAGAAAAGAAGAAGCCTCAATATGACCGTAATAAAAATCTGGTGGTCATTGGTGGCTCAGGTGCAGGGAAAACCTTTCGCTTTGTCAAACCTAACCTCATTCAACTAAACTGTTCCAACATTGTTGTGGATCCTAAAGACCACTTGGCTGAAAAGACGGGGAAGCTCTTTTTGGAGAACGGCTATCAGGTCAAAATCTTGGATTTGGTCAATATGACCAATTCGGATGGCTTTAATCCCTTTCGCTATGTGGAGACAGAAAATGATTTGAACCGCATGCTTACGGTTTATTTCAATAATACCAAAGGGTCTGGTTCACGAAGCGATCCCTTTTGGGATGAGGCTTCTATGACTTTGGTTAGAAGCCTAGCCTCTTACCTGGTCGATTTTTACAATCCACCAGGCAGTTCAAAGCAAGAAAAGGAAGCTAGGAAGAAACGTGGTCGTTACCCAAGCTTTTCAGAAATAGGAAAACTTATCAAACTGCTTTCTAAAGGGGAGAATCAAGACAAGAGTGTCCTAGAAGTCCTCTTTGAAAACTATGCTAAAAAGTATGGGACGGAAAACTTTACCATGCGCAATTGGGCCGATTTTCAAAACTATAAGGACAAGACCTTGGATTCGGTGATTGCGGTGACAACTGCTAAGTTTGCCATTTTTAATATCCAATCCGTCATTGATTTAACCAAGCGGGATACCATGGAGTTAAAAACATGGGGGACACAGAAAACCATGGTCTATCTAGTGATTCCTGACAATGATACGACCTTTCGCTTTCTTTCTGCCCTCTTTTTCTCAATGGTCTTTTCAACCTTGACCAGACAAGCAGATGTGGACTTTAAGGGGAGGCTTCCGATTCACGTGAGAGCTTACCTAGATGAGTTTGCGAACTGTGGTGAGATTCCTGACTTTGCGGAACAGACTTCAACGGTTCGCTCACGAAATATGAGTCTGGTACCAATCCTTCAAAATATCGCTCAACTCCAAGGACTCTATAAGGAAAAGGAGGCTTGGAAAACCATTCTAGGGAACTGCGATAGCTTGCTTTACTTGGGTGGAAATGACGAAGAGACCTTCAAATTCATGAGTAACCTTTTAGGCAAACAGACCATTGATGTGAGAAACACTAGTCGCTCCTTCGGACAAACAGGCTCTGGCTCGCTCTCTTATCAAAAGATTGCACGAGACCTCATGACTCCTGATGAGGTTGGAAATATGAAGAGAGATGAGTGCTTGGTTCGGATTGCAGGAGTTCCAGTTTTTAAGGACAAGAAGTATCTTCCTTTTAAGCACAAGAACTGGAAGTTCTTAGCCGATAAGGAAACAGACGAGCGCTGGTGGGATTATCAGATTGATCCCTTGGGACAAGAAGAAATGATGGATTGGACTAACCACAAGGTCAGAGACTTAAGAAAAGAAACAACACTAAAATAACAGAAAAGAGGATGTATTATGACGAAACAACTAACAGGCTTTGTGTATGGGGTTGATGCGACTTCTATGTTTGCGCAAGCCATGGCGCTCTTACAAAAAGGCTTGATTGCTGTAGGAGCCTTTCTCGTGGTGATGGGAATTATCAACCTAGCCACCAACATTAAAGACGGAGGCCCAGGTGTCCGAAACGCCATTCTTGAAATTGTGGGTGGTGTGATGGTGGGTGCAGCGGGAGCCTTTGTGACCCAGATTACGATTTAGGAGGGCAAGGTATGACATGATAACAGATGTAACCTCATCTTTTGTATTTTTGGCTTCTGAGAAAATTTCGAGTGATAGTCTTTTTGAAGGCTTTGATGTGGACTTAGAATCAACCGCCAATCTCGTTAAATCCCTTGCGGACTACAATCCAACCGTGTGGTCTTATCTGTCTGCCATTACCAAAGGGATTATGGAGCCTATTGGTGTGGCTATTTTAGCCGTTATTCTTATCCTTGAATTTTCCAAAATGGCAAAGAAAATAGCAGGCTCAGGTGGAGCCATGACCTTTGAGGCAATTGCCCCAATGATAGTGAGCTACATCATGGTAGCGGTCGTTCTGACACATACGACGGTTATTGTGGAAGCTATCTTAGCTGTAGCTTCCTATGTCATTGAACAAGTGGCAGGGATTGTATCGCACGGTGGAACAACCTATGAAACTATTTCAGGACTCAAGGGTTCAGGTATTGTTGGGAAAATGATCGTTGGTTTATTTGCGATTATGATCTGGCTGGTTCGTGTGGCCAGCTCCATGGTGGTCAATATCCTCATTACGATTCGCTTTATCCAGCTCTACCTGATGATTCCGTTTGCGCCAGTCACGATTCCCACCTTCCTCAGCGATGAGTGGCGAAGTGTCGGAATGGGCTATCTGAAAAATATCATGGTCTATGCCGTGCAAGGAATCCTGATATTTCTCATTGTTTCCCTCGTGCCCCTCTTTGAATCGGCTGGAAAGTTAGCAGTCGCAAATGGAGCAGGTGCGATGGAAACTTTGGCCATTATGGTAGGTAGCTTAGTGCAGGCTATTTTGCTTATTATTGCCCTTGTCGGTAGTCAGCGTACTGCTAGAAGTATATTGGGCATGTAAGGAGGACAGCACTTGCTGGAATAACTGTTAGACTGAGACAAGAGTCTTGGTCTTTTTATCCAAACTGAATACGGGCTACGGACAGTGTCAAAAAGATAAATTTTCCTAGAGTCTGGGTGACTCGTCGGTCAATTTCCTATTTTGACGGTGTCCGTTTAACGCCCTAAATATCTTAATAAGGAGAACAATATGAACACACGTGTCTTTAAGGACATCGCAAAAGTCCAACACAGAGCTTGGTTAGGCTTTACGACTAGGCAGGTTATTTTTGTCTTACCTGCCCTAGCGCTCACAATTGCCGTCTTAGGCCTCAATCTTGTTTATTGGCAATTCGGGGATTGGTTTGTCTATGGCTTTGTCTGTAGCTTTACCATTCCTCTCCTATTATTTGGGGTCTATCGTCCCAATGATTTACCCTTTGAAATTTATCTTAAGTACCGTTTTCATTATGAAATGACACAACCAGAACGCACCTTAACAGGACAGAAAGGAGTTTCCCGTGACAAAACCAAAACACTTCATGAAACCAAAGCTCTCTTCTAAGGCGAAAACGACTAAAAGAGAAATCTTACCCTCAACCGTCAATACCTTGGCCTACCAAGGCCTCTTTCCTAATGGCCTCATGCAAGTACTGCCAGACTATTTCTCTCAGACCTATCTCCTAGGAGATGTCAACTACCAGACGGTAGGCTTAGAAGAAAAGGGAGCGATCGTAGAAACCTATTCAGATTTGATTAATTCGCTCGATGAGAAAACCAATTTCCAACTAACCATTTTTAACCAGAAAGTCAATTTAGAAAAATTCCGAAAAAGTGTCCTATATCCGCATCATGAGGATGGCTTTGACACCTACCGTGATGAGTTAAACCGTATCATGGACAATAACTTAGAAGCTGGTGAGAATAACTTTTCAGCCATGAAACTCATTTCTTTTGGAAAACAAGACCAAAACCCAAAACTCGCCTTTCGCTCCCTATCGCAAATTGGGGAATACTTTAAAAGTGGCTTTTCAGAAATTGATGCGAGCTTTAGCCTCCTACAAGGTGAGGAGAGAGTCAACCAGCTAGCGGATATGTTACGAGGGGAACATCAGGTGCCCTTTACCTATCAGGACCTAGCTCTTTCAGGACAAACGACCAAGCACTTTATCGCCCCAGCTAGTCTGTCCTTTAAACAGAAGAATTACATGGAGATAGATAATCGTCTCTTACAAATTGTCTATGTGCGGGATTATGGTATGGAATTGGGAGATCGGTTTATTCGTGATTTGATGCAGTCGGATTTAGAAGTCATCATTAGCCTTCATGCCAAGGGATCTACCAAATCTGAAGCCATGAAGAAACTCAGAACGAAGAAAACACTCATGGAATCACAAAAAATTGGGGAACAACAAAAGATGGCACGAACAGGAGTCTATCTAGAAAAAGTCAGTCAAGTGCTAGAAACCAATATTGATGAAGCAGAAGAGCTGCTTAAAACCATGACCCAAACAGGAGACAAGCTCTTTGATACCCTCTTTTTGATTGGGGTCTTTGCGGATCATGAGGAAGAATTGAAACATTCACTTGAGATCATCAAACAGGTGGCAGGCTCAAATGACCTTGTGATTGACAACTTGACCTATATGCAAGAAGCAGCCTTTAACAGTCTCTTGCCCTTTGGGAAGAACTTTTTAGAAGGTGTCTCTCGCTCTCTTTTGACATCAAACATTGCCGTCAACTCTCCTTGGACATCTGTCGATATACAGGATAAGGGAGGTAAGTTCTATGGCATTAATCAGATTTCTAGTAATATCATAACCATTGACCGTGGAAAGCTCAACACTCCTTCAGGTTTGATTTTAGGAACGTCTGGTGCTGGTAAGGGAATGGCCACCAAGCATGAAATCATCTCCACCAAGCTAAGAGAAGGGAATGAAAACACAGAAATTATCGTCGTAGATCCTGAAAATGAGTATAGTATTATCGGTCAAGCCTTTGGTGGAGAGAGTATTGATATTGCGCCGGACTCCACCACCTTCTTAAATGTCCTTGATTTGTCTGATGAGAATATGGACGAAGATCCTGTCAAGGTTAAATCAGAGTTTCTCTTATCCTTTATTGGAAAACTTCTTGACCGTAAAATGGATGGTCGGGAAAAATCCATTATTGACCGAGTAACCAGACTGACCTACAAGCATTTTGATCAGCCTTCTTTAGTCGAGTGGGTCTTTGTTTTATCGAAACAACCGGAAGAAGAAGCGAAAAATTTGGCTCTTGATATGGAACTCTATGTGGAGGGGTCTCTTAATATCTTTTCACATCGGACCAACATCAAAACAGACAGTAACTTCCTTATTTACAATGTCAAAAAGCTAGGGGATGAATTGAAACAAATTGCCCTCATGGTTATTTTTGATCAGATTTGGAATCGTGTGGTCAAGAACCAACAGTTAGGCAAGAAAACTTGGATTTATTTTGATGAAATGCAGCTCCTATTGTTGGACAAGTATGCCTCTGACTTCTTCTTCAAATTATGGAGTCGGGTTCGTAAATACGGGGCTACCCCAACAGGCATTACGCAAAATGTGGAGACCCTACTCCTTGATTCGAATGGCAGACGCATTATCGCAAATAGTGAGTTTATGATTCTCTTGAAACAGGCTAAGAATGACCGTGAGGAATTGGTTCACATGTTGGGATTATCAAAAGAGCTTGAAAAATACTTGGTGAATCCAGACAAAGGCGCAGGTCTCATCAAAGCGGGCGCAACCGTTGTGCCTTTCAAAAATAAGATTCCTCACCAGACGGCACTCTTTGACATCATGAGTACAGACCCAGAGAAAATGAGGAGTTGAGATGAAACACGATAAGAAAACCGTTAAGGCTGCTCGACAGTCTTTTCAAAGCAATCTTAAAGATAGTCGTATGAACTATCGTAGGGAGAAAAAGGAACTGAAAAAGTTGTTCCCTAAGAAACGCTTTCTCATCAGACGGGCAGAAAAAGGAGAAATGAGAAGCCAGAAAGCGGCGCTCAAACAAGCCTTCCAAGAAGAAAAAACGGCCGCACAAGAAACCTTTCAGGAAGCCATCACCCATGTCTCTCCTAGAGCCTTAAAAGCCAAGGAAATCAAAAAATACCGTCTCCCACAGGCTAGACATCGCTTGAAGCTAGCGAGAAAACACTTGGCAGAAGTCAAGCTAGAAGAAAAAACAAAGAGTGTCAATCCCAAGTTTACCTATCATAGAGAATCTCCTCATGAAAAATCCTTCAGATTTCGATTGAAACAAGAAAAATCACTTGAGCGGCTTCAGGCTGAAAAAGAAAAGGATTTTGCAAGGCGTGAGGTCAAACAGCTTAAAAGGGTGCATAAGGAAAAGCAGGTCTCGACCAAGGTCAAACGAGGTCTGCGCCTTGCGGTTCTTGAAGCAGTTGATGTGGTGGCACAAGAGGATGACTTGGACGGATTGCGAAGCCTAAAAGACACGAGTTTAAAAGCTAGGCGCTATGGTCGATTCGCCTATCAATCAGGAAAAGTCTTAGTCAAAGGAGGGCAGGCGGGCCTTCGTTTTACCAAGAAAAAAGTCGCAAATAGCCAAGAACGCTATCAGAATTTCAAAAAAGGGAGGGGTTGGACCAGAAATAAACCTTTAAAACCAAGGAGACGCTACCAAACTTTTCTAAAAGAAGCTAGGAAGCAAATGGCAGCAGGGTTGAAAGGAATGCTTCAAGCCCTCAAGGGAAGCGTGAGTTTCTTTTCAAGCCTAGTCCTCAATCCCATGACTTGGCTTGTTTCAGGACTGCTGTTAGTTTTTCTTTTGATGATGAGTTTTGTCATGAGTGTGTCAGGGACGAGTTTGATCCAGCAAGATGAGTTTGAACTCACTAAAAGCTACACCCACATGACGTGGGAAGATGCGGAACATTCGAGAAAGAGCGACCAAGGAATTACCTATTACACCAAGATAGATGATGTCATGACCTTTATGAACCTCAAGTACCAAGACTATCGTTTAGAAGAGAAAATGGATAGTGGTCAAATGACCTATCAAGACTATCTAAGTCAGCTTTGGGAGGACTTAAATGGAGGATCTTCTATCAAGGCGATGGCAGATTTATACCAGAATCCTCCCTACAAACTCTCTGATGAGGACCAGGAAACTTTAAAGGAATTGACAGAAGAAGGGAAGTACCTGGCTTTAGAAGAGTTAGACAATCCCTTTCAAGGGCAGACGGAAGACGATGCGCTAACCATGACCGTTCGGTACGGTTATGAGTTAGTGGATGAAAAACCGACGTTACATCATCATATTGTGTTAGAAGCAAAAGAAAATCAGGTTATTGTAGCTCCTATGGATGGTAAAGTATCACTTGATGGCGAAAATCTGATTCTGACAGCTGGAAGAGGGAAAAATAAGGCAAAGCTCACCCTCTACAAGATTGCGACTGGTCGAGTAATTGAGGGCCAACAGGTAGTGGCAGGAGATGTGATTGGCCAAACCAAGGACGGAACAGGCCTCAAAGTAGCCTATCAAAAGGTTGATGAGGATACCGACAAACTAGTCTATGTCAATCCTGCTTTTTACTTTCCCAAGGTTATTCAATTACAGACAACGATTTTGCCTGCCATTGGTCAGTTTGGGGGCGATGAGTTTGCGAGAGCCAAGGCTATCTATGAGTATTTAAAAAATCAAGGAGCGACCAATCAGGCTATTGCGGCTATTTTAGGGAATTGGTCAGTAGAGTCCTCTATCAATCCAAAACGAGCAGAAGGAGACTATCTGAATCCTCCTGTTGGGGCAACTGATAGTTCTTGGGATGATGAAGACTGGCTATCCATCAGTGGACCAGCTATCTACAATGGGCGTTACACAAATATCCTAAGACGTGGCTTAGGATTAGGACAATGGACAGATACAGCGGACGGTTCACGTCGCCATACGCTTTTGTTGGAATATGCCAAAAAGAAGAATCAGAAGTGGTACGACCTAAATCTACAACTTGATTTTATGCTTCATGGCGATAGTCCTTATTACACCAACTGGTTAAAAGAGTTCTTTCACCATACAGGTAGTCCTGCTAGTCTCACCCAGCTCTTTTTGATTTACTGGGAGGGTAATTCAGGCGATAAACTCTTGGAGAGACAAACTCGAGCAACCGAGTGGTATTACCAAATAGAAAAAGGCTTTAGTCAGCCGAATGGCGGAACTGCTCAAAGTGATCCAAAGGCCTTGGAAGCTGTTCGTGGAGACCTATATGAGAACTCGGTACCAGGTGGTGGCGATGGCATGGGCTATGCCTACGGTCAATGTACGTGGGGAGTTGCGGCACGCATCAACCAACTTGGCTTGAAACTAAAGGGCAGAAATGGGGAGAAAATCCCTATTATCAGTACCATGGGGAACGGCCAAGATTGGGTGAGAACAGCCGCAAGTCTTGGTGGTGAAACAGGCTCAATACCAAAAGCAGGTGCCATCATCTCCTTTGCGGGTGGGAGTCACGGTTCTGCAGCAGCATACGGGCACGTGGCTTTTATCGAGAAAGTGTATCCAGATGGGTCATTCCTTATTTCAGAAACCAATGTCAATGGTAATCCCAATTATACTTTTCGTAGAATTAGTGGGCCGGATTCCACTATGAGTTTTGCTTATACGGTGAAATAAAGATAGCTGAATAAATGCGTATTATTGAGTTAAAATAATTGTTATCTTGAACAAAGAAAAAGATGTAACAAAATCGTTAGTGTGAATCATCGTTTATATAACGTAACCAAAAGACCCCTTGGTATTTCTACCAAGGGGTCTTTTTCGAGGAAAATATAAGATTGATATTCTCCAGCGCTCTTAGGAGCAATTCTATTTTCTATAATAATTCTAGTATATTTAAATAGAGATGTCAAGAAAAAGCTTTAATTTATTTAAAAACGGTGTTGAGATTCTGTAAAAATAAATTTTTTCCATTCTTTTAAATTGGGGTTTCCCATTCTTGTTAATAAGCGGCTGTTCAAATCAAAATCTGATGATTTGAAATGTTTATTGTTTCTATAAATAATTGAATTTATATGTTTTTTTAATGGTCTTGTACTTTCAAAATAATTGACAATTTGTAGAGCATCAAAAAGTGATAAAACGGAGGATGGTGCTCCTGTTTCAGATGGTGTTAAGTTAAATGATGTTACTAAGTTTGCATTTAATTTAATATATTTTGGAGATTGATAGCGATACACTAATGATCCGTGAGCACAGAAATTTCGAAGTGATTTAATAATGTCAAACATATTTAAAAATTCATTTCGATAAAATAGCGGCATACCAAAATCCTTCATTACCTTTTCTAATATACTAGGTTCTAAGTAATGTAGTAAACGGATAACTTCACCTAATGTCATTGTTTCAATTGCCACCCAGAATGGGACAGCAACATGGCGGTGATAAGTATAATGTGGATTTTGACCTGTTCGAAAAGTTGTTGTCCCAGATTGGCTAGTATAGCGGGGGTCTGTATAAAATTGATAGTTAATATGGTCATTTTCATTGATTAATTTTGTCAGATAAAAAGGTTGAAATAAAATAAAATTATCGAAATCAGAGTAAATTTTTTTATTTTGGTAATTTACAAAAGGATAGTTGTTCGCATATTGACTATTTATTGGATTTACATATTTTGATTTTAATGTGTAGTTCATTGTATCACTTATTGTGAGACAATGAGTTTGAGTAAAGTGATAAGCTACTGAATTCTTTAATTTTGATTCAATATTGTCGAGAATTTCGAGAATCGTAGCGGCTAATTTTTTATTAAATTTATAAATTGTAATAAAGTCTTCCAATGTTACTTTATTGAACTGTTTTGGATTCTTGCTCGAAAGCAAAAGATTTTCTATGCCATTGAACAAATTAAAGTAATTATATTTTATAAGGGCGTTGTCAAGCTCTCTGTCTTTAAATTGCAAGTTTCTACTGTGTAATTTCAGTTTTAAAGATTCTCGACCTTCACTTTGTTTAATCGCCATGTGTTACTCCTATATCAATAATATCCTAACTTAAAGTATATCATATTTTTGTACTGTGTTGGTATTCATTAATAGTTAGAATAGATTTTAGAAAAATCCTTTGAAAGTAATGTGATACTAAAATCAAGTCTTCTTTTTTATGATGAGAAGAGAGTGACATGGAGTCTACCTTCATGTTGCTTCGAATCAAAAGAAAAGAAGGAATGTCTATGACGAAACAATGGAATCATCACTTTTTGGTCAATCAAGAAAAAGGTGAAAAGCATGTCTTGCGTAAAAGCAAGAAATACCGCACCCTGTGTTCAGTTGCGCTTGGTACGGTCATGACAGCTGTTGTCGCTTGGGGCGCTCCAGTCGCTCAGGCAGATGAAGTGGAAACAACTGCCCCTTCAGTGGATACTGTACGCCTGACAGAAAATCCAGCTACTAATCTTCCTGAAGCGCAACCAAGTAGCCTTGTGGAACAGACCGATAGCCTTGCCTCAACGGGTCAGTCAAGTGGGGCTATGACGGTCACAGTTCCGCATGATACCGTAACGCAAGCTGTGAATCAGGCAAAAGCAGAAGGGGTTACTACCATTCAGGATGAGCCTATGGACTTAGGAAATACTACAACGGCTAAGGAAACTGCCCACCAATTGGAAGTGGCAGAAAGAGATGCTGCTAAGCAGGCGGAAAGTATTTCTAAGGTAACCGCTAGCTATCATGCTGAAAAAGAAAACTATAAGCGTGAAAAGACCCGTATTGAGACGCAAAACGAGTCCTTAAATGCTGCCTATAAAGAGGCAAATCAAGCAGGCAATAGCCTAAGCAGTTTTGTTTCTGAGAAGGTTTCAGAAGTAAAAGCGAATGATGCGACGGCTGAAGTGACTGTAACGACAAGAGAAGTTTCCTCAGGTGATGGCTCAAGTCCGTCAAGCTATAAGGACTATAGGGAGGTTGTCTCAAAGATTGATCAGGAGAATAAAGACAATCTTGCCGCCTACTTGAAGAAGAAAGAGCTTGCGGACGAGCTAGCCGCAAAGAACCTCTTGATTCAAAAGGAAAATGAAGCAGGTATAGCCAAGGCAAATGCGGAAAATGAAGCAATTGAGCAGCGTAATCAGGAGAAGAAACGAGCTGTAGATGAAGCAAATAAAGCCGGTCAAGCAGCGGTTGATGCGGCCAATCGACGAAACCAACAACTAGTGACAGACCGTGCCAATGAGATTGCGGCAATCACCAAGCGAAATCACGAAAAAGAAGAAGCTGCTAAGAAAGAAAATGCGGCTATTGATGCCTATAATGCCAAAGAACAGGAGCGTTACAAACGTGAGTTGGCAGAGATTTCAAAAGGTGTAGAAGGGTATATTTCAGAAGCACTGGCTCAAGCTCTTAACTTAAACAATGGGGAACCCCAGGCTAAACACGGGGCAGGCACTCGTAATCCTGATCGGATTATCTCAACAGGGGATGCCATGCTTGGTGGCTATTCTAACATCCTTGATTCCACGGGCTTCTTTGTCTATGACAGCTTTAAAACAGGTGAGACGCTTTCTTTTACCTATCATAATTTGAAGAAGGCGAGCTTTGATGGCAAGAAAATCACCAAGGTCGCTTATGATATCACAAATCTGACTTCTCCAGTTGGCACAAATGCGGTCAAGTTGGTCGTACCTAATGACCCAACGGAGGGCTTTATTGCTTACCGTAATGACGGGACGGGTGATTGGCGGACAGACAAAATGGAGTTTCGTGTAAAGGCCAAGTATTTCTTGGAAGACGGCACGCAAGTCAGCTTTACAAAAGAAAAACCAGGTGTCTTCACCTACTCGTCGCTTAATCACAACGATATTGGACTTGAGTATGTCAAGGACTCATCTGGAAAGTTTGTCCCAATCAATGGTTCGACCATTCAAGTGACCAATGAAGGCCTGGCTCGTTCCTTAAGTGCTAATCGCTCTAGTGATTTGAACCTACCCGAAGAATGGGATACCTCTTCCAGTCGTTATGCCTATAAGGGAGCGATTGTCTCCACCACTACATCGGGGAATACCTACACGGTGACTTTTGGGCAGGGAGATATGCCTACGCAAGTCGGAGGAAAGACTTATTGGTTTGCCTTAAATACCCTCCCTGTCGCTCGAACGGTCACCCCTTATCGTCCTAAGCCCCATGTTAAGGCTGACCTTGAGCCTGTTCCAGACCCGCTGACAGCTGACCCTCAGACATTCACGCCAAAACCTTTTACGCCAGATCCTCTTGTGACCTTTACACCCCAACCCTTGGAGAAAGTGACGCAACCAAGTTTGATGCTTACGAAGGTGCTAGAGCCTACCAAGCCAACACCAGAACCCTTGCCAAAAGTGCCACAAGTACCAACGATTCACTACCATGAGTATCGTCTGACAACGACACCCGCCATTATGAAAGAAGTGGTGAATAGCGACCAAGAAAACATCCATGAGAAACAGGTCGCAAAGGATTCTACGGTGATTTATCCTTTAACAGTGGATGACCTTTCGCCAAATCGAGAAAAGACCATGAGTCTTACCTTTGAGGATTATTTACCAGCAGGTTATCACGTTGATCTGACCAAAACACAACTTGAGAATCCTGACTATGATGTGACCTTTGTCGAAGACAAGAACTTTGTGACCTTGACCGCAAAGGAAGGCTTACTAGAGCAGGTAAACAAGGAGCTGAATAAATCTTATTCACTCGTTACTCCAAAACTTTACGGGCAAGTGCAGCAGGATGGCGCCACCTACTCAAATAGCTACAAACTCCTCATCAATAAGGGAATGCCAAATTTCTATACCGTCACCTCTAATATCGTGACTGTTCGGACTCCAGGTGACGGAGAGACTACTAGCTACATTCAACCGCACAAGGAGAACCAGAATGCGGATGATGTAGTGATAAATGATACGGTCGTTGCTTTTGGATCCACCAATCACTATACCTTAACCTGGGATTTAGACCAGTATAAAGGGGATACTTCCTCAAAAGAGATGATTGCACGTGGCTTCTTTTATGTCGATGATTATCCTGAGGAAGCGCTTGATTTAGTTGAAAATGGGGTCACGATTACGACCCTTGATGGGAAAATCGTTTCGGGTATCGCGACAACAGCCTATGCCAGTCTTCAAGAAGCGCCCAAAGAATTACAAGACAAACTCGCTCATGCCAAGATTTCGCTGAAAGGCGCATTTCAGGTCTTTGAGCCAGAGGATAATCAGGCCTTCTATGACCAGTATGTCAAAACAGGAACAACACTCCAGGTTATAACCAAAATGACGGTGAAAGATAGCTTGTACGGCAAGACTACAAGCTACCAAAACAAGGCCTACCAAGTAGATTTTGGGAACGGCTACGAAACGGAGGAAGTGGTCAACACACTTGTGTCCCCTGAACCTAAGAAAGAAAATCTGAACAAGGATAAGGTGGACATTAATGGGAAGGCTATGCTCGTTGGTTCTCAAAATTTCTATACGCTAACCTGGGATTTGGACCAGTATCAAGGGATTCAGGCAGCCAAGGAACAGATTGAAAAAGGCTTTTACTTTGTGGATGACTACCCAGAAGAAGCCGTTCTTCCAGATAGCACAGCGATTCGTGTCATCAATCAGGCTGGAGAGACGGTCTCAGGGATTATAGTCAAAAATTTTGCGACCTTGTCAGAAGCACCTCAAGCTCTTCAGGACGCACTTGGAAAACGAGGAATCACTCCAAAAGGAGCTTTTCAAGTCTTTGAGCCAGAAGACCCCCAAGCCTTTTACGAGACCTATGTGAAAACAGGTCAGAGCTTGACCCTTATCAATCCCATGACGGTTCGTAAGGAACTGTATAACACAGGTAAAACTTATGAAAATGTCGGCTATCAGGTTGATTTTGGAATGGCTTATGAGACCAACACGGTGACCAATCATGTGCCTGTGGTGAAGCCTATTAAGTCCAATACCAATCAAGCGGGGATTTCTATTGATGGCAAAACCGTGCTCCCAAATACCGTGAACTATTACAAGATTAGCTTAGACTATAGCCAGTATAAGGACATGGTGGTGACAGAAGATGCTCTCGCTAAAGGCTTTTACATGGTCGATGATTACCCTGAAGAGGCGCTTGAGCTGAATCCTGACGGAATTCAGGTCATGGATCAGGATGGGAATTTGGTCAAAGGACTGTCTGTAACAGCGTATGCTAGTCTATCAGAAGCACCTAAAGTCGTTCAAGAGGCCATGGCAGCTCGTTCCTTTACCCCCAAAGGAGCTATTCAAGTCTTTACGGCTGATGATCCGAAAGCCTTTTATGAGACCTATGTCAAAACTGGTCAAACACTTGTTGTTACGACTCCCATGACCGTTAAAAATGAGCTGACAAAAACAGGTGGTCAGTATGAAAATACGGCCTATCAGATTGATTTTGGTCTTGCTTATGTGACTGAGACGGTCGTAAACAACGTACCAAAACTAGACCCTCAAAAAGATGTGGTGATTGACTTATCTCATAAAGAGGACAGTCTTGATGGGAAAGCTATTTCTCTTCATCAGATTTTTAACTATCTCTTAGTAGGATCTCTCATTCCAAGCAATCGCGCAACTGCTCTCGTGGATTACCGCTTTGAAGATGACTACGATGAGACACATGATGCCTATAACGGCGTCTACCAAGCCTACACCTTGGTGGATGTGACCTTAAAAGACGGAACGGTTTTATCAAAAGGGACGGAAGTGACCAAGTATACCCTACAACAGGTGGATCAAACAAATGGAAAAGTGACCATTTCCTTTGACCAAGCCTTTTTAGAGAATGTGTCAGATAAGTCAGAATTTCAGGCAGATGTCTATCTACAGATGGAGCGGATTGCGTCAGGTCAGGTAGAAAATACCTATGATCATGTGGTGAATGGCTATGTCCTTCGTTCAAATACGGTTCAAACCAATACGCCTGAGCCAGAAACACCGACTCCTGACTTGCCTGATTCCTTGCGACCACTAACGCCAACTCCAGAAGCAACTCTTCCTGCAGCTATCCTACCACGTACGGGAGAAAGTAGCTCACTCTTTGGCTTGGTGGGAGGAGGTATTCTCCTTGGCTTCGCTTTCGGTCTGTCTAAACGAAAAATGGAGGAAAACTAGATGAAAGCAAAAACGATTTATGACACTGATTCTGACTATGATGGACTAACGGATGCCCAGGAATTAGCCCTTGGCACCAATCCCTTTAGTCCAGATACCGATGGGGATGGAAAAACAGACCTTGAAGAAGTAGAAGAGGGACGTCTTCCTACTTTGCACCAAGAAAAGGAGACGAGTTATGACCTGGACCTTTGACACTATGAAAGCGACACTTTCAGATATGGCAAGGGGCAATTATGAGGACTTTGTCAAGGCTTTATTTGCCATGGAATTCAGTATTTCAAATCCCAGTCTTCTTCATCAGCTCTATCTGGACTTTATGGAGGTGGATGATTTGTCCTTGGTCCACGAGGATTTATGGCTAAGGGCTGAGCAGTATCGGGAAATCTTGAAAACAGACATCACGGATTTGTTAGAAAAACTCTATCGAACAGGAGAAGGCTCTAGCTTTATCATGGAGACCATTTCCTCCAACAGTATTTCTGAAACCCTAGAG
This sequence comes from Streptococcus pneumoniae, assembly GCA_040719455.1. NCBI lineage: Bacteria > Bacillati > Bacillota > Bacilli > Lactobacillales > Streptococcaceae > Streptococcus > Streptococcus pneumoniae. The sequence continues at coordinate 266,971 of JBFDTN010000001.1, forward strand.
CACTATGATGTTTTAGAAGCTGATGAGTATTCGTCTTTGGCTTTAGAAACCTTGCAGGACATTATCCAAAAGGACCTCTCCCTCACGAGTCACGATTATTTTGGGGATGTGACCTTAATTGCCTTACACAAGGATTTGCTTGATGGAAACAGCTCCTTTTTATACCAGTATGTGACGGGGCTCCTCGACACACCCCTACCGACTCAAAACCAGAGGACCTTGGTCCTAGACTAAAACAAAGGGCTGAGAGCTTCTCTTAGCCCTTTTGTAATGGAGAAGAGAATGAATCAAGAACAATTATTAGACATGTTACGAGGGAGTATTCCTCGTGACAAGCGGATATTAGAATCCTTTTTACACTATCAAGCTGTCCACTTTGATGAGGAATGGCAGATACTGGTAAGGGAGTTTAGGCTAGAAAAAAGAGAACAACCAGCACCAGTCCAGGTGTTTCACGTTGAGACAGATCTTTCTGCTTTTGTGAAAGCAAGTCCCTTTGAAGCTGCCCATGATTTAGTGACGTACACGCAAAGCTTTGGCCAAACTGGTTTAGAGAAGCTCTCCCAACTGACGGCAGATGAGAAGACCTTGGTCATTGAAGTGGCCCTATATAATTTGGCGACACGATTTCAACTCTTGGATCAGGAGGGGGCTTATCAGTCCATTTCAATAGCTTCTCTTTTATCAAAAAGTGAGCAGGCAAATCTCGTCAATGTATGCCGAGTCGCCAATAACCTGTCAGACCGTATCAGCCGTGATATTGAGCAGTTTCTCCTGACCTATGAACCAGAGGTAGAAGAAAAGTCGATTGAAGAAGAGGAGCTACAACCGATTCAAGAAGTGAGCTTTCGAGAGGATGGCTATTCTATCGTTGCGAGTTTAGAGGAGGACCTATCGCAACTGGATATACGGACAGGACAGACCGAACATTTACCTCCTTATGAAGAGTTGACACTCACTCAAAAGTTTGAGATTCTGAGTCATTTTGACCATATACGAAACAATCTTCCTAAGCTACCAGATTTTAGACGTGGTGCGTTTGACAATGAGATGGAAATGGTTCCTGTCTATGAGGGAGATAACCTCCTCACCTATGTGGAGGCAAATGGCGATGTCTTTGAACTGAAGCGTCCGCTCACGAGTCTCGAAGAAGTCGCCTTAGGTGAGATTGGACGGGCCGTCCGAGCAGAAAATCAGAATGCCTTGCTTCAAGCAGGAATTGTTTTAGAGGATGTTCAGCCTGAACAGGTAGACATTTTCCTTGATGCGGCTGGCCGCTTCCGTTTGAAAACGGAGGACTTAACCTTATTAGGCGATTATCCAAAGGCACGTGTCACCCAACTAGCCTTAGCTACGGAACTGCTTCAAATGGGCTTGTCTCATGAAAAAGTTCGCTTTTTCTTGACCAGTCATCTGGCATTAGAGGAGCTGCGGACGATTGCCTTTGCCTTCTTACATGAACAAGTGACTCTCGAAGACGCCAAAGCCTTTGAAGAGGCCAAGCTAGAACAGCCTGATTTAGTTTTTCGAGACTGGAAAGAAGAGCTTCATCAACCTGAACCTGAAATCGTCACTCCTCCGCAAGGATATGATAATCCACTGGTTCAGAAAGTTCTTGACCTCTATCCTATTGGTTCCATGGTAACTTACAAGGGACAGGAGTTTAAGGTTCTAGCCATTGAAGATGCCCGCTTAAATGACTTGATACGGATTGAACTTCAAAATGACTTCAGTTATCTGATTGAAGAAAATCCAGTCCTCTATTTACGGAATCTGGAAGAAATTACGAATGCCGTTCACGTGCCAACTCAGGAAGTTGAAGTGGAGGAAGAACCACAGGAACTAGACCTCTTTTCGTTCTTAGATGAGACAGAGGAGGAAGCTCCTGTCCCTCTTGGGAATTTAGATAGTCACGAAGAGCTAGAAAGCGTAGACGAGAAATCCCCTAGCCCTGTTGAAAGACCATCTGAACCCTTAACAGATTTCCAGTTTCCAGAAGATTTGACAGACTTTTATCCAAAGACGGCAAGAGACAAGGTAGAAACTAATATTGCGGCCATTCGACTTGTGAAAAAACTTGAAGAAGAGAAGCGTCAAGCAACATCAAGTGAACAGGAATTACTTGCCAAATATGTCGGCTGGGGAGGGCTAGCCAATAGTTTCTTTGACGAGTACAACCCTCAGTTTTCTATGGAGAGGGAGGTATTAAAAGCCTTAGTGTCGGATAAGGAATACTCCGACATGAAACAATCGTCTCTTACGGCCTATTATACTGATCCAGCAATTATCCGACAGATGTGGCAAAAACTAGAGGCAGACGGCTTTAGAGGTGGGAAAATCCTAGACCCTTCTATGGGGACTGGAAACTTCTTTGCGGCTATGCCCAACCACTTACGAGAAGCAAGTGAGTTGTACGGAGTGGAGTTGGATACCATAACAGGGGCCATTGCGAGCTACCTCCACCCTACTGCTCACATTGAGGTAAAAGGGTTTGAGACGGTTGCCTTTCAGAATGATAGTTTTGATTTAGTGATGTCAAACGTGCCCTTTGCGAATATTAGGATTGCGGATAACACCTATGACAAGCCCTATATGATCCATGATTACTTTGTCAAAAAGTCTCTGGATTTAGTCCATGACGGTGGGCAAGTGGCGATTATCTCCTCAACTGGTACTATGGACAAACGAACGGAAAATATCCTACAGGATATTCGAGAGACAACAGACTTTCTTGGAGGAGTACGCTTGCCTGAGACAGCCTTTAGGGCCATTGCAGGGACCAATGTGACAACCGATATCTTGTTCTTCCAAAAGCACTTGAATAAGGGCTATCAGGCAGATGAACTGGCTTTCTCAGGGTCGATTCGCTATGAAAAAGACGACCGCATTTGGCTCAATCCTTATTTTGACGGAGAGTACAACCCTCAGGTTTTAGGGACCTATCAGGTTAGGAATTTTAATGGCGGGACACTATCTGTAAAAGCAAGCCAGGACCATTTGATGGACGCCTTATCAGAAGCCTTAGGGAATGTCAAAGCACCAAGAATGATAGATGCTTCTGAAGTCCTCATTAACCCAGAGGTTCTGGTAAAACAAGTGGTAGATCAGGCCATTCCACAAGATATTCGAGAGACTCTTGGCCAGTATAGTTTTGGCTATAAGGGTTCCACTATTTACTACCGTGACAATCAAGGGATTCGTATCGGGACCAAGACGGAAGAAATCAGCTACTATGTCGATGAAGAAGGAGTTTTTAAAGCATGGGACACTAAACACTCTCAGAAACAGATTGACCGCTTTAATGCCTTAGAAGTAACGGATAGCACAGCTCTTGATGTCTATGTGACAGAGGATGCGGCAAAACGTGGGCAGTTTAAAGGCTATTTCAAAAAGACAGTCTTTTATGAAGCTCCCTTGTCTGAGAAAGAAATCGCCCGAATTAAGGGCATGGTGGATATCCGAAATGCCTATCAAGAGGTCATTGCCATTCAACGCTATTATGACTATGACAAGGAAGAGTTTGCACGCTTACTCGGAAAACTCAATCGCACCTATGATCATTTTGTCAAGCAATTTGGTTATTTGAATAGTGCTGTGAATCGCAATCTCTTTGACAGTGATGATAAGTATTCACTTCTTGCCAGCCTTGAGGATGAAGGTCTAGATCCGAGTGGAAAGACAGTCATTTATACCAAATCTCTTGCCTTTGAAAAAGCCCTCGTACGCCCTGAAAAAGAAGTGACAGCAGTTTCCTCTGCTCTGGACGCTCTCAACTCCAGTCTTTCTGATGGTCGTGGGGTGGACTTTGACTATATGATGTCCATTTATCCTGTAGAGTCTAAAGAAAGCCTGATTGAAGAATTAGGAGACCAGATTATTCCTGACCCAGAATCCTATCTCAAAGGAAACCTCAAGTATGTCTCACGTCAGGACTTCTTATCAGGTGATGTAGTGACAAAACTAGAAGTAGTGGACCTACTCATCAAGCAGGACAATCATGATTTCAACTGGAGCTATTATGAGGGACTACTTGAAGAAGTGCGTCCACAGCGAGTCACCTTAGCGGATATAGATTATCGTATTGGATCCCGCTGGATTCCCCTAGCTGTGTATGGGAAATTTGCCTATGAAACCTTTATGGGACAGAGCGTTGACTTATCGGATTCGGTGCTGGATACGGTCTTATCCACTAGTCCGATTGACGGGACCATTTCGTATCACTCTACATTTGCCTATACTTATTCGACAGCAAAGGATAGAAGCCTTGGAGTTCCTGCTTCACGGTATGATACAGGGCGGAAAATCTTTGAAAATCTCCTTAATTCCAATCAACCGACCATCACCAAACAAATCGTTGAAGGCGACAAGAAAAAGAATGTGACCGATGTCGAAAAAACAACGGTTCTTCGTGCCAAAGAAACCAATCTCCAAGAACTCTTTCAAGACTTTGTCTCCCGTTATCCAGATGTCGGGGAGCTGATTGAGAAGACCTATAACAGTCTCTATAATCGAACGGTGTCAAAGGTCTATGATGGTAGTCGTCTAGAGATTGACGGATTGGCCCAACATATCTCCTTACGTCCCCACCAACAAAATGCCATTCAGCGCATTGTGGAGGAAAAACGTGCTCTCTTAGCCCATGAAGTGGGGTCAGGAAAGACCTTAACCATGCTTGGGGCAGGCTTTAAACTGAAGGAACTGGGAATGGTGCATAAGCCTCTTTATGTCGTGCCGTCGAGCTTAACAGCTCAATTTGGCCAAGAAATCATGAAGTTCTTTCCGACCAAAAAGGTCTATGTGACAACCAAGAAAGACTTCGCAAAAGCGAAGCGCAAGCAGTTTGTTTCACGGATTATTACAGGAGATTATGATGCCATTGTGATTGGAGATTCTCAGTTTGAAAAGATTCCCATGAGCCAAGAAAAGCAGGTGGCTTATATTGAAGACAAATTAGAGCAACTCAGAGAAATCAAGCTAGGGAGCGATAGCGAATACACCGTCAAAGAAGCAGAACGTTCGATCAAGGGCTTAGAAAGTCGATTAGAAGAACTCCAAAAACTGGAGCGAGATACCTTTATTGAGTTTGAGAATCTAGGGATTGATTTTCTTTTTGTGGATGAAGCCCACCATTTCAAAAATATCCGACCGATTACTGGTCTAGGCAATGTCGCAGGCATTACCAATACCACTTCTAAAAAGAACGTGGATATGGAAATGAAAGTGAGACAGGTTCAGGCAGAGCATGACAATCGCAATGTCGTTTTTGCGACAGGAACTCCTGTTTCAAACTCCATTAGCGAACTCTACACCATGATGAATTATATCCAGCCAGATGTCTTGGAGCGTTACCAGGTTGTGAATTTTGATTCATGGGTTGGAGCCTTTGGCAATATTGAAAATTCCATGGAATTAGCGCCAACGGGTGATAAGTATCAGCCTAAGAAACGCTTTAAGAAGTTTGTGAATCTCCCTGAGCTTATGCGGATTTACAAGGAAACAGCCGATATTCAGACATCTGATATGCTTGATTTACCAGTCCCAGAAGCCAAGGTCATTGCGGTAGAAAGTGAGTTAACAGATGCCCAAAAGGACTATTTGAAAGAGTTGGTTGCAAGGTCTGACGCCATTAAATCAGGAAGTGTCGATCCAAGTCAGGATAACATGTTAAAGGTGACTGGCGAAGCAAGAAAACTAGCCATTGATATGCGTCTAATTGATTCTTCTTATACCTTATTAGACAATCAGAAGATTCTACAAGTGGTCGATAATGTCGAGCGGATTTATCGAGAAGGAGAAGAGGACAAAGCCACTCAAATGATTTTCTCGGACATTGGGACACCTAAGAGCAAGGACGGAGGTTTTGATGTTTATAATGAAATCAAAGACCTTTTAGTGGATCGAGGGATACCAAGAGAGCAGATTGCCTTTGTCCATGATGCCAATACCGACGAGAAGAAGAACTCTTTGTCTAGAAAGGTTAACAGTGGTGAGGTTCGGATTCTCATGGCATCAACTGAAAAAGGAGGGACAGGTTTAAACGTCCAATCACGCATGAAAGCTGTTCACCACCTAGATGTGCCGTGGAGACCAAGTGATATTACTCAACGCAACGGAAGATTGATTCGACAAGGGAATCAGTATACCGAAGTGGACATTTATCACTATATTACCAAAGGATCATTTGATAATTACTTGTGGGCAACACAAGAGAATAAATTGCGCTACATTAAACAAATCATGACTTCAAAAGACCCTGTCAGGTCAGCTGAAGACATTGACGAACAAACCATGACCGCTTCAGACTTTAAGGCTTTAGCGACGGGTAATCCCTATCTCAAACTTAAAATGGAGTTGGAAAATGAGTTGACAGTTCTGGAGAATCAAAAGCGAGCCTTCAATCGCTCGAAAGATGAATATCGCCATACCATTTCTTATTGTGAGAAACATCTACCAGTCTTAGAAAAGCGTCTTAGTCAGTACGACCGTGATATTGCCCAATCTCTGGCAACCAAACACCTCGACTTTATCATGCGCTTTGATAACCAGGTCATGGATAATCGGGCAGAAGCGGGGGACTATTTGCGAAAACTCATCACTTATAACCGTTCTGAGACCAAGGAAGTCAAGACATTGGCCTCCTTTAGGGGCTTTGAGCTGAAAATGGCGACAAGAGGACTCAGTGAGCCCTTACCAGAGACGGTATCGCTCACTATTTCAGGGGATAATCAGTATTCTGTATCCCTTGATTTGAAATCAGGTGTGGGAACCATTCAGCGGATTACCAACGCTATTGACCATATCCTAGATGACCAGGAAAAGACGGAAGACATGGTTCATAATCTCAAGGATAAGCTAGCAGTTGCACGAACGGAAGTAGAGAAAGTCTTTCCAAAAGAAGAGGACTATCAGCTGGTAAAGGCCAAATACGATGTACTTGCCCCCTTAGTCGAACAAGAAGCGGATATGGAAGAGATTGATGCAGCACTCGCTCAATTCAATGAGACAGTCTTGCAGGTTGAACAGGAAGAACAAATCTCTCTTGAATTTTAAGAAAAATGGCTGACAAAAATTTTTGAACGCGGTAAAATGAAATCAAGAAATCACAAAAGGAGGAAAGAAAAATGATTCAGACAGTAGAAGACATGCGTTACCAACTAGAGGAGTGGCTAGCTCAAGGCTTTACCAGTCCAGAAGATAGGGTAAACTATCAATCCCTAAAGGAACAATACGAAGACGAAACCCTTGATTATAGCTTTTCAAAGCAAGAAATCATTGGTCAACTGGAGGTCATTATTGCGACTCGTGAGAATGACTTTCCAGACCTAGATGAAGTGACACGTGACGAGTATCTTGAGTTGGTGTCACAAGTAGGGGAGCTAGATGAGAATTTAGCTAATCATTATCGTAAGTAGTTGGGTTAGAAGGAGGGTTTATGCAAGGTCTACTAGAACAAGCCTTACAGGCGGTGCTTCTTATCGCCTTAGTCGGTTTTATCTTTGTCATTCTCTTTCAGATTTTAAAGGCAGTCAGTGCTTTCTTTCTTATTGGAATGATTGGTGGATTCGCCTTTATGGAAGTCTATGGGATTTACCTCTTTTTCACCGAGCGATACCTTTTCACCGAAGATTTAGCGACTAATGGCATTTGGAGTTTTACCGGCTTTTATATTGCTTTTAATCTTCTGATTGTAGCAGGACTTGTTATAAAATTAGTTAGAAGTAGAACTGTATAACAATAAAAATAGGGTTACCTAAGATTTGGTAGCCCTATTTTTAGTTTAATTGCTATGCTGAAGTTTTGCTACTGTGATAAGCAATCTTTTAGTAATTCAAGTTCTTCAGTTGTTAAATCAGAAATTAATAGCTTAATCTTCTCGTTAGGTGAAACTTTTTCAGAAAGCATCTGATTGAGTTTGTTACGTATTATTGGTTCATTAATTGTTTGTATTTCAATTTTAGTTTGTTCTATTAATGTAGGGGAAATAGTTGGTTGATTAAGAATATTTACGATTTTATTTAACTTACATTGAGCAAAACTTCCATAGATATCAATTGTTTCCATGTTATCATATAGTATTCGTTGTATGTTTTTAGCAAATGTATTAACTTGTTTAGGAATTACTTTTCCGTGATGTTCTTCTAGTGAAATTACATTATGATTTTTTATATCAGATAATATAAAGGGAGAATGGGTTGTAATAATAAACTGAAAAGTTATATTTTGAGTTGTATTTGTTGCATTTTGATAGGAAGGATTTTCAACATCTAAAAAGTAAGTACAGCATAGAGTTAGGAGTTGAACCATCTTATTTGACCAAGAGGGATGAAACGATTCATCTATTTCATCTATTAAGATTATATGGTTCCCACTTTTAGCATTTGAAATCAATTCAATTAATTGTCCTAAAAATTGAATTAAATTTTCTTCTCCTGTAGATGACAGTTCGTTTAACTTAAAAAATAAATTATCTTCAGGAAATACAACGATGCCATTAGGGTTTATTTGATTACAATGCAGAAGACTTCTATATCCCATTAGAAAATCGTTAATCTCTTTTGTTTCTGATGAAAAATCAATAATAAATGAGTTGTTATTCATTTCTAAGTAGTCAGAAGCTTTCCATAATAATTGTATGGCTTCTATCGAAAAATTAATAAAATCAGTAATTTGATAGTTATGAAGCTTATCTATTTCGGAATCCTCATTTCGAAAATACTCTTTTAAAATTTGAGAACTTTTCTCAAGTTGCATAGATAAACCATCTATTTGAATATCCTGTAAGACCAAAGTTAGATATTCATAAATTTGATTTAGAAGTAGTTCTTCAATATCTTCGTTCCAAAAATGGTATACTTCACTTAAAGAAAGCATTAAATTTATAAGAAAAGCAACTATTTGATTAATAAACTGAGATAGTAAATCATTTCCCCTGCTATCTAAGAAAAAATTGAGCAATTCCAAAATTCTTTCGTCATAGATACTTTTCTCAATTAATAAGGTTAGTAGTTCTTCATAAGACCAATATGAAATTCTATATTTCATTATTTTATTTGAGGCGAAGAAATCATTTATTTTTAAAAATCTAAATGCTTGAATCGTATTATAGTTAGAAGGAGGTTGGCATAAGTGTCTAGTGATCAAATTCTTGCTAAATAATGTGTCAGATTTGTCATCATTCTCATTAAAACTATATTGAAGATATTTTTTGAAAATGTAGTTTATGCTTCCGTCAGGTATTCTGTCAACGATTTGGTAATTATTTCCTTGTTTTTTGAACAATATAGTTTCAGTATTTCCAATAAGACCATTAGAAGTTTCGATACTTTGATCATTAAATAATATTCGTTTTACTGTATGCCTATTATTAAATTCAATAAAAATTGATTCATCTTGTTCATAGATAATAAAGTATTCATATTTACTTAAGAATTCCTTACGCTCTGAGAATTTGAAGCCGATAAAGTTTAATATAGATGTTTTTCCAACACCATTTATGCCTACAATTGCTGAAATGTTTGTAATAGACTCTCCATAAAAACCAGCAATATAGGATGGATTTTTGCTAATTGTTACTGTTTCATTCCAATCGAAGTCTATGGTGTATTCATCTGAAAAATTAAAAATTTGGTTACTTATTAAATCTTCGTAATCACGTAATATCAATCCTAGAAGTTTCATTTTTTACCTTTCTAATTGATTTAATTCAACATATATGTCCGAAATTAATTTTGATAAAGGTCTTTTATGGTAATCTTTTTCAGCAGTATACACCCCAGTAAATAGTCTATCAATGTCGCTGTCAGATAACGGAATTATATTATTAATTTCGTTCAAATAATGTTCTGGAATAAAAATTTTCTTCAAAATTGTATCCAAAACAAAATCACTATGTATTTGATATAGATTATGTAAATCTAATAAATAAAAATCCTTTTTGAAATCTTTATGAATTTTTGAAGTAATATATATATGATCATGGTTGAATAAAAAATCACCATATAGGGGGTACCAACTAAATCTTAAACGTTGATTTGGTGAAATTTTAACATTGTATGGGGACAATAAAAATGTATCAGTACCTTTATTCCTATTACAACTTGGACAAGAAGGGATTAAATTATAAAAAGAAGCTGCAAAAATAGGGAATTGTGATTTATTCCAAAAATGGTCTAATTCACAGGTATTTTTGTTGGTGGAAGAATTCATAAAATTCCGATTGCAGTAGGGACATACTGATAAATTAGTTATAGATAGAAATTTTTTGCGCCGACTGTCTTTACTAATTGCATTATATACATTATTGATTAGATAGTCTTTAATTGATACCGATCTATTTCCTTTTATTTTTCTATTACTTTTTATACTGAATTTGTAATTTAGATTGATAATTGCTGAGTCTGAAACAAGCTTTTCAAGTTCATCATAAGAAAGTAGCATAATATCTAAAAATGGTGTATCTGAAAAATCTCTACCAAATATTTTCTGAAATATTGATGATATGTTTCTCAAACACCACTTATCTAAATTTTTGCGATAAGCGACCTTCATATGTGTATAAACATCTTCACACAGATTCTTAACTTCTTCATCATTTATTTGATTAATTGTTATCATTGAATACCTCTTTAGGTTTGCTACTTGGATAATATTATATCGAATTAATTAAGAAAATGGAAGATTCAGAAGATAAAGAACTTAACTTCTTCCATTTATTTAGGAAGTACTAAAAAGATTCAATCTAATTTTTTATTCTTGTAGTCCCTATAAGTGTGATAAACTCTCCAAATCAATCTTGTTATGATGAGGTTATCTTAATGTCAAAGGAGATAACCAACATGTTAAACAAAATAAAAGTCAGGCTTTTGCTTGGTATCGGAGGAATAGCTGTCACCAGTTTTTTAGTGATGATAGGGTATAGCCTTGGTTCACACTCTGTCACCAAGCAGACAGAACATCAAATCAAAGCAGAAGCCCAAAAACTGCTCGTCAAGGAAAAAGAAAAGGAGGAAGCGACAGTCTTATCAGACGAGCTGGTCAAGGAGTTTTTAACCCAGTATTTCACTAAGGAGAGACTCGGTGAGAACAATCACCGAATCAAGCCTTATATGACAGACTCCGCCTATTCTGAAGAAGTCTCTCGGCAAGAAGAGGCAATCAATCAAGTGTATAAGGATTATATGCTGGACTACCGATTTGATGAAGCAGATATCTTTGTCAATAGAGAGACCAATGAAGCACTTGTGGAGGTGACTTATCATGTTACTTACGTGTCTGATATGAGCGACCACCAGCAGAAAATGACACAGACACAGACGAAGACAATGAAAGTCTCCTATGCCAAAATCAGGGATCAGTTATTGGTCAATCAAGTTACTAGCTGGAATGGGAAGTTCGATGACTTGAAGTCAAACATGGAAGCAAGTAGCTCTGCCATTCCTGACATCAAAAGCACAACCACAAGTGATAGTAATTAGCAGGAGGAGTATTCTTCTGCTTTTTTTGATAAGGAGAACATAGATGACAGCATTAACAAATCTCAAACAAATATCGATTTTAGACGTGGCCGCTAACTTAGGCTATCAGTTTAACAGAGTATCAGGTCAGGTGTACGAGCACCCAGACCATGATTCCTTTCGTATTTTTGCGGATACCAATACCTTTAAGTGGTTTTCAAGGGACATTCAAGGGGATGTGATTGATTTTGTGCAGTTAGTGTCAGGCGTTTCGTTTAAGGAAGCTCTAGCTTTTCTTAAAACTGGCCAATTTGAACAAGTTCAGATAGTAGAAAGTGTTCCTCAGCCATTTCGTTATTATTTACCTGAAGAAAGCTTTAAACAAGCAAGAACGTATTTGAACCAAGTTCGTGGATTAAATGATGAGACGATCAATGCCTTTGGACGTCAAGGGCTTTTAGCTCAAGCAAGCTATCAGACAAGGGAGTACAGAGAATCCGTTCTAGTTTGTAAGAGCTATGACCATAATGGCGTTTTGAAAGGAGCTAGTCTTCAGGGAATTGTGAAGAATGATGAGCGACATGAGCGAGGTTATCTCAAGAAAATCATGAAACATTCGCATGGCTATGTGGGAATTAGTTTTGATATAGGCAAACCCAATCGTCTTATCTTTTGCGAGTCGGTGATTGATCTGATGAGTTATGTTCAATGCCATAAGGACAAATTATCAAATGTTCGACTGGTCTCCATGGAGGGACTAAAACAGTCGGTGATTGCCTATCAGACCCTACGTTTAGCCGCAGAGGAACAAGGCAAGCTCTCTTTTTTAGATACTATCAATCCTGGTCGATTAAGTCATTATTTGCAGGCAATAAAAGATACGACAACCTATTTTCAGACACATGAGGACTTGATAACGCTAGCAGTGGATAATGACCAAGCTGGACGAGATTTTTGTCAAAAACTATTGGATACGGGACTACCCATTCAAGCAGACCTGCCACCATTACTAGAAAATAAAGATAAGACGGATTGGAATGACATTATCAAAAGAAATCAGGAGCCTTCTTTGTCAGAGGCCATACAGTCTGCCCAAATACAAATTTTAAGAACCAATCCTCCACCTAAACAATCACGGATGATAGAATTGTGATAAAAAAATCAAGAGTCATAGCATAAGCTAGAAAGTGTTAATAAGGAGGACAGCACTATGAGTGTTATTGAACGCCTGGCTGAGAAAGTGACTAGGCAGGAGGAGAAGGTTTCTAGGGAAACTGAAAAATTAGAAACCTATCGTGAGCAATTACAGGCTGCTATGTATAGCACCTTTGTCAAACGGCAACAAGCCAGCCACTTAACCTTTGACGAAGCTTTGAATCAAGCCTTTGGAAAGGGAAGTGAGCCTTTCACCACATCCAACCAATCATAGAAACGAGGAAAGCAAATGACAAAACCTTGGAACTTTGACCAACCACTAGATGATAAAACGCCAACATCATCTGCAGAAGAACGGGCGAAAATCGCCGCACTATTTCATCAAAATGAGGCAACACTTACTGAAGAAGTTGACTATGTTTCAGCATTTGAAATGGAGCAACAACGAGCGAAAAAAAAGGCGGAGCCTAAGGGGAAAGAAACACCAATCCCTGTTAAAGCTCAAGCTCCAAACATTACAAACGACTACAAACAACATCTAGCCCAGATTATCGCTCAAAATAATGACGATATTGCACAGAGCCAGAAGAAAATTGAAGAATTGCATCAGTTGATTGATGAGAAGAACAAGCATACTAAGAAGCTACAAGCTATTTCAGCAGCGATTGATGATTTATAATGCCGAGCAGTCCTGAGACGGACTGCTTTTTGAAAGGAGAGAACATGCGATTATTTCAGAAAAAGTTACCCAATCCAGATTGTTTCAAGCGCTTGATTCATCGCTTATCTGCCATGTCTGAGAGTGAGCTAATCAAGGTCGAGCAGTTACTGGATTTGGTCTTTGAAACAAAGTCACAAGAATTTCCCTTACCAAGTGTGACTGAGAAAAAGGAAGTTTCCCAGGAACAAACACTGGATGATACAATCACAGAAGCTAGAAACAAATTACACACCGAGCAACTAGAGAAACGGATTGAGCAGTTTAAGCAGATGAAGAAGCCAAAATAATATTCTACCGAAGGAGTAGATTTAAGCACTGTCAGTTCAGGGACAATTTGAGTCAATTGAGGGAGATTTACCTGAAGATTCCTTCTATATGATAAAGTAGTTTATAGAAAAGGAGAGGTGATTGATGAAAAAACTTTATAAAAAACTATTTGGCGTTGGATCTGCATGGGCTAACATGTGGATTGTTATCAATGATTGGCTATTTGATTTGATGTATAGAAGAAAATAAATCGTAAAGAAACTAGGTTCACATGTGGAGTGAACCTAGTTTTTCTATGATAAAATATCTTGAATATACAATACAGACATGCACCATTTTTGGTGCAAAAAATAACACTTTATGATATACTTTTACTATGGAGGACCTACTATGATTGGAGATAATATTAGTTCACTGCGAAAAAAGCATGACTTAACACAGACAGAGTTTGCGAACATTGTTGGCATTTCACGCAATAGCCTCAGCCGTTATGAAAATGGCTCAAGCCCGATTACAACTGAATTAATTGATACTATCTGTCAAAAATTCAATGTGTCTTATGTCGATTTGGTTGGAGAAGAAAAAATGCTTACCCCAGTAGAAGACTATCAGTTAACCTTAAAAATAGAGGTGTTGAAAGAGCGGGGAACTGCCATTTTATCTCGATTGTATCGCTACCAAGACGGACAAGGAATTGCCTTTGACGATGAGTTTAATCCATGGATTTTGATGAGTGATGACTTGTCTGATTTACTGAATACGAAGATTTACCTTGTAGATTCCTTTGAGGCATTAGAACGCTATAATGGCTATTTAGATGGGATTGAGAGGATGTTGGAGTTAGCCAGTCATCAGGTGGTGGCTTAATGACCTTAGAAAAATTTAGTCAGATAGATTTTGAACGGGCTTTGAAACGAACGATTCGGTCTTTAACACGTGGTAAAACGGCTTCTGAGCAGCCGCAAGCTATTTTACTAGGTGGGCAAAGCGGAGCAGGCAAGACAACGATTCACCGTATCAAACAAAAGGAATTTCAAGGGAACATCATTATTATTGATGGGGATAGTTATCGCTCCCAACACCCGAATTATTTAGCTTTGCAGGAAAAATATGGCAAGGACAGCGTTGAATACACCAAACAATTCGCAGGAAAAATGGTGGAACATCTTGTGGATGAACTGAGCCAATTGGGCTATCATTTGTTAATTGAAGGAACGCTAAGAACCACGGAAGTCCCTCGAAAGACAGCTCAACTATTGAAATCAAAAGGGTATCAAGTCTCACTAGCCTTAATTGCGACGAAGCCTGAGTTATCCTATCTCAGTACCTTGATTCGTTATGAGGAACTCTATGCGATAGATCCAAGTCAAGCAAGAGCAACCCCGAAGGAACACCATGATTACATTGTGAATCATTTGGTTGAGAATGTACGAGAGTTAGAGAACGAACAACTCTTCAGGCAGATGCAGATTTACCAAAGAGATAGAAATTGTGTATTTGATTCCGAAACAGATGATGGTTCCGCAGCAGAAGTTCTACAAGACTGCCTCTTTGGAAATTGGAGCAAGGTGGAGGAGGAGATGATGAAGGATGGGGATTATCATTTAGAAAAGTTATTGGCTATGAATAGTGGTAGTTAACTGACTACAACCATACTATAGTAGGTAAAGTTTTCACTTTGCTTTTCAATCTTTAAGTAATGTTAGTAATCATCAAAAGAAGAATTATTTTTATCAATGATTATTTTTTGAATTTGTAATTTTTCAAAATCAATTTGTTTTAGATTCCAGTTATAATAAGACTGCTCCATAAGCCGATTGAAAATTACGTAATAAATACTGTCCTGTCCTAGCTTATTTAATTCTTTATTTTTGGATTCTTGTAAGATATCTTTTGCAAATTTTCTTTTTATTTTTAGTTTTTGAAATTCTGGATAATGAAGAAAGTCATTTAAAATATAAAAATATTTAGCATCTTCTAAAAGGCTGATTGTATGTGTTTGGTAATTTTGGATAAAATTCAATATTGACTTAAATAGATACTTTAAGACGACCCTATATCTAGTTTCATCCCCGATTATATAATATCCAACAGCACAGAGAGTAAAGTAATCCTCTGGATTTTCATCTAGTAGTTGACACAAAAATTGTGTGCTCAACTTCTTGTCAAAAGACTTTAAATATACAATTAAATCAGATATATTATTGATTCTATTTGAGTTATTCTTCAATATTCTATAGATATTTTCGAATATTCTATTCTCAATATCTGATAGATAGTTTTCACTGTTTTTTATAAATTCTTCTTTATTTTTATTGATTATTGATCTTAAATTGGATAACGAGGCTCTAAATTTCATTAGAGTTTTAATGTATGCTTTGGTTGTGTCAGAGTCAGGGTGTATTGAGTAAATATTGTTTATTTCCTCTAAAGCAATATATATTGTACGAAGGTACTTGAAAAAATAAGTGCTTTCACTGCCCATAAAAATTGGTTCATAAATTTTCAGAGAAATAAATTTTAAAAAATATAAAGTGATTCGTCTTTTAGAACTAGGGGTAGTGCTAACAATGTCCCTTATTGTTTCGTATAGTTGTATCCAAGCAGGCTCATTGATTAAAATCTGTGTTATCGAAAGTTTATAGGAGGGCTCAAGTTGCTGATATTTTTCTAAACTGTCATTTTTTAATAACTTTAATTGATTTATTTCACGATTATTAGAAAATATATTAAGAAGTTGTTTTAACTGTATGATAGGGGTATCAGATAGCGAGAAGGGTTGTTCTTTGATTTGGTGTTTTTCAAAATTTAGTTTTAAATTGAAATTTGAAAGCTCTCTGGCAATTTCCTGCTCAATAGTTTCTAATATTTCATACGTAGAGGAAAAAACATAGTAGTCATCAACAAAACGATAAATTTTATAGTCTTTATCAAATTTAATATCTTTGCTATCTAGTTGTTTTTCAACATTATAATCACAATGAGTTAGGATGAGATCGGCAATTATTCTGTTTATTTCTGGTCCAATCATAATACCATTTGTTTCATTGTCATTACTTTTTTGTTGTATAATATCTGACTGAGTGGCAAAAGTATTCTTCAAATTTTGACTAGCATATCCTTTACCAGAATGCTTATCTCCAACTATTGCCCATGTAATTGAATGTGTATATATACTTCCAAAAAAGTTCTGGATATCAAGCTTAGAAAAAAAACGATATTTTAAACTGTCCCTATGAAAGCCAGGGGACTTCATTATACCTGATAATTTATGATTTTTATTGTAAGTAAAATATTTCTTGAAAAAACGATCTAGTTCTTCGTTTGTAATACTACTATTTCCTGTAATGCCAAAATCTTGTTCGATTTTTAATCGTTCTTGATGTAGTGCTTTGCTTTCATTATGTGTTATTGTATTGTTTTTTTGGACTTTACGAACATTGAATTTCGACTTTTGAAGATAGTTTATCAAAAGATACTCATATCTCATTATATAAAACATAAATTTCAGTTGTGAGCTTGGATGCATTAAAGAAATTGTTCTATATCCACCATTGTTTTTAGGTATTTCATAATTTAGAGGAATAGTGTACTTATCATTGAATTGAGCGTTAAATTTTTTAAGATCAGTCGGGACAAGATTTATTAATGCTTCTAAATTGTTTTTTATTGGTGCATTGGAGAAAAAAATGGGAAGTTCAAAAGGTAAAACTTCAGTAGTCAAAAACCACTCTTGTTTGAGAAATTTATTATTCATGTTTGCTATATTTCCTTGAATTTTTATCACCTATATTGTATCATATAGAGGTAGGCAAGAGAAGTGGCTAAATATTTTATACAAGATTGCGCTCTCTCACACACAAAAAGATTATTTCAAGTTTTACTTAAAAGGTACATGTAATCACTAGTTATTCTGTGCTGATTATCTCGAGTGGGGCATAAATAGTTGCTCCACTCAGTCTGCCTACAATTTTAGGGGATTTGTATGAAATTTAATTCAATGTTTGTAGGAATAATACAAGATGGCAGACAAGTTTATAAATTAAGAGAGAGTAAAGATAAGTCATTACGACCTACATTAAATGCTTTAAACACCGAGATAGTTAATAAATTTAATCTGAGCATCCCGAATAGGAATGCTATTATTAAATCATTGATTCAATTTTTAAGTCAAGGTAATATTTATTGCAATCAATCAGATTTAGAGGCAACGCCTCAGGATTTTTATGTAATAAAAGCAGATATTAAAAACTTTTTTCCATCAATCAACAAGCACAGACTATATAAAAAATTAGTTAGATCGTCTTTGTTAAAAGATTGTAGTATGGATATTATTAAAACATTTATATTTAATAGCGATATCTCTGGTATTCCTTTAGGAATGCCGTTTTCTAATGCACTATCTGAAGTTTATTTAGAACAATTTGATGATGCTATAAGGCGAAAATTTTCTCCAATTTTTTATGTAAGATATGTGGATGATATATTAATAATAAAAAATTATCCTAGTGGCGATAATATTGATGAAACTAAGGAAAAGCAATTATTATTCGCTCAATTAAATAAAATTGGTTTATCAGGAAATAGTGATAAAACTAGTATCTATAAGTATAAAACCAATAGTATTGAATTTGAATATTTAGGATATAACTTTAGTATTTCAGTAAAAAAGGTAAAAAATAAAGTAATAAGAAAATTTCATATTGACATTTCTAAAAAAAAGTATGATAAAAAAATTCTGAATAGAATTACGCGATATTTTAAATATTATAATTCTTCCAGTTCTACTGATGAAGATTTCTGGATTCTCTATTATAGAATAAAAAATTTGATCTATGGAGTTACTTCTAGCGGTGAAAAGGGAATTGACCATAAGTTGAAATTTGGAATTGGTTTTAATTATAAGTTTATCAATTCTGACGATATATTAAAAAAACTTTTGAAGACATTTCACTATTTTAGGAAGAAATACTCTGGACGATTTACCTCGGAGCAAACTGCATACCTATTTAGTTTGATTACTGTTAATTCAAGTTCTAAAGGAAGAATCATCCTTAACCAATTTTCTGATACTGACGATATATTACTTTTGCTCAAAAAAAGAGTAACTTATACTAAGTATTCAATTTCAAAGTTAGAAGAAATTGCTCAGCGTATTGGATGTTCTTCAATTACTCGAAGCAACGATAGCTTATATAGATATAATTTACAAATACAGATTATGAAAAAATTAAGAATTCGTTAATCTAACTGAGAGCATTCTGCTCTCTTTTTTCTTACCTTATTTTTGATGATGTGATAATTTTTCCAAACTAACCTTGTTATCCTAATATCATTCATAAGAAAATCAATTCTTGATTTTTAACTGGGGGTTTGGGGGCGTAGTCACCAAGTTATTATATCGTTAGCTGTCAAAACTGGAAGGTTTTGGTCGGCTGGCGATTAGATTTTGGGTTATTGTGGACACAATAACTGAGCTCGCAAAGACCGAACAAGGAACGTGTGAGGTCTTTAGGAGGTGTACTGACAATGTGAGGCAGCCTTATAGTGTCAGACAAGGATAATTTTGAAAGGATAGACAGGATGAAACAGGATATTAAACTCGTTAGAAAGCAGTTTAGAATGACGAGACAAGAGGAAAGCGTGATAAAAAAGATGATGAAAGACCAGCAGATAGACAGTTTTTCAGAATTTCTTCGTCATAATCTATTTAAGAGTAATAGCAACGATAAAACTATTGAGCTATGGTTCTCCCTATGGCAGTTACAAAAGATTGAACAAATCGGCCGAGATATTTTGAAGGTGACAACCTTGGCAGAACAAAATCAACAGCTTACATCAGAGGACCTACGGATTATTTTGACCTGTGTTCAGGAATTGATAGCAGAAGTTGAGAAATCTGTTCCTCTTAGCACTGATTTTCGAGATAAGTACATGGGAGTCTAGATATGGAAAATCGTTATCGAACGAATCTTAAAAAAGTATTTTTGACAGATCAAGAACTTGCCATTTTGAACAACCATATCAGTCAAAGTCAGTGTAAAAATTTTTCTTCCTATGCCAGAAAGGTGTTACTTAATCCTGATATGACTTTCTTGACGATTGATACAAGTAACTACGAAGATTTAGTTTTTGAGTTGCGACGTATCGGGAATAATCTCAATCAAATCGCACGGACAGTTAACCAAACTCATATCTTAACACTAAGTGATAGAGAATTTTTGGTGCATGGCATTGGCCAGCTCATCAAGGAAGTGGAGAAAGATTTCGACATCAAGTGCCACCAGTTGAGAGAATTTTATGGTAGTTACTAAGCACTATGCGACTCATGGGAGGAAGTATCGTAAGAGTCTGATTAAGTATATTTTAAATCCTGATAAGACTGAACAGCTGAAATTAGTATCTGACTTTGGTATGAGTAACTATTTAGATTTTCCAAGCTATGAAGAGTTAGTTGATATGTATAATGCTAATTTTGTTAATAACGACAGACTTTATGACTTCAGAAATGACCGTCAACAAGTCAAGCAAACTAAAATCCATGCGCATCATTTAATTCAATCTTTTTCTCCAGATGACAATCTCACTCCTGAAGAAATCAATCGTATTGGTTATGAGACAGTAAAAGAATTGACTGGAGGAAATTTTCGCTTCATCGTAGCCACTCATACAGACAAGTCGCATACCCATAACCATATACTTATCAATTCTGTTGACCTAAATTCAGATAAGAAACTTAAATGGGATTACGCTCAGGAGCGGAATCTACGGATGATTTCTGATCGTTTAGCCAAAGAAGCAGGAGCAAAGATATTGACACCTAATCGATATTCTCACGCAAAGTTTGTCACTTATCGAAAGACCAATAAAAAATTTGAACTCAAGCAACGACTTTATTTTCTCATGGAAAACAGTAAAAATTTTGATGACTTTTTGGAAAAGGCGGTAGCTTTAAATGTTCAGATAGATTTTTCACGTAAACATTCCCGCTTTTTGATGCCAGATATGGATATGAAACAAGTCATTCGTGGAGACCAGCTGGATAAGCGAGGGCCGTTTACGGAAGATTATTTTAGAGAGCAGTTTGCCAAGCATGCCATAGAACAACGACTCGAGTTTTTATTACCAAGGGCACATGATTTATTTCATCTTTTAGAAATAGCAGAACAGCTTCATTTGACTATTTCCCTAAAGCAGAAGAATGTTATTTTCACATTGAAGGATTCTAAGCAAAGTATCTCAATTGAAAACAAAAAAGTTAGTCAAAAAAATTTATATGATGTTCAATTTTTCAAAGATTACTTTGAAAATAGGAAACAAGCAGAATCTATTATTTCAGAAAATCTTGTGGCTGATTTTGAGGCTTATCGTGAGAAGCAGGATACAGATAAGATAGTTAAGGATGATTTGTATCAGGCTTATCAAGATTTCAAAGAGAAGCGAGATCAAATTCAGGAATTTGAGGTGGTGCTTGCAGAGCATCAGATTGATAAGTTGGTCAATGAAGGCATATTTATCAGAATCAATTATGGAATCAAAAGAGACGGCTTGGTATTTATTCCAAACCGTCATTTAGATATTAAGGAAGCAGAAGTGGGCAAGTCTTATCATGCCTTTATTCGCGAGACAGCTCAGTTTTTCATTTATAACAAGGAGAATTCTGGATTGAATCGCTACATGCGAGGGCGTGATTTAATCCGTCAGTTGACACATGATAGCAAGAATATCCCCAAACGCAGACGATCGACGCTAGCAAGCCTCAAGGAAAAGATTGCAGAAATAAATCTCCTTATCGAATTGGACACTAACAATCAGTCTTATCTAGAAGTTAAACATGAACTAGTCAAAGAGATTGCTCAACTAGAGTTGGCTATCACGGACTTACAGGATAAGCTCACTCATCTTAATAAAGTGGCCGAAGTGCTGCTCAATCTTAACAACTCAGATTCAGAAAGCAGACGTTTAGCCAGATATGATTATGAAAAGATGAACCTGACTGCTGCCGTGCAACTGGAACAAGTTGAGGAAGAAATCAAGTCAGCTCAGCAAGTCTTGGATAAGTTGATAAATGATTATGAATATAAAGTTAACAGACTAGAGCAATTTAGCCAAACACTTTGCTGTTCTACACCTTCTTTGAACCGTATAGACTATCTAAATACAAATGGATTTGATTTCTAATAAATTTTATGGATTTAGTTTCTGTGGTATCAATGACTCCAAACACTCGATAATGATTTCTGTAAAGTTCTTCATAGTCAATGTGACTTCCAATGATGATAATATTTGCAAGTTCTGAACGAGTTCGTATATCTTGTAAATAAAAATTCAGCTGATTTGCTGATAAAAATATTGATTTTATGATAAAATAGGTAGTAGGGACATGAGATTTATAGGGATGATAGTATAGAGAAATTTTGATGTCACGATATTTTGTTTTACTTAATAGATATATCTTTGTTATGAAAGCGATAAAGAAACTAATCAAAGAATTTGGAAAAATTTCAATCATAAATATTCCTTTCCAAAGTTTAGTATGTAGTAGTTTATCATTATTTTAGTTAGTCTTATATGGCATTTCCTGAATGGTTATTAAATTTTCTTAAATAGGAAATAACTTGCCATTCAGGATGTTTCAATTACCATTTGGGATTGAGGACGGATGGATCATTGGTTTTGTGATATTCTTTCATTAAAGGAGGGAAACCAATGAATTTTATGATGATAAAAACGAAACAACATGCGATGAAGGTGAGGATAGCTGATATTTATTACATAAAATCACATCCAGTCAAACCGCACTATATTGAGATTGTGACTGAAAAAAGGAACTATGATGTTTTAGAGAAACTTCAGAATATAGAAAGCCTATATTCAGATTATTTTGTTAGATGTCATAGAAATTGTTTAGTCAATATTTCAAAAGTGACTGAGATTAATTTGCAAGGTAAGACGATTCTTCTTGGAGATGAGGGTGCACATCAGGTTCGTTTTTCTAGACGTCGTTATCAACAGTTAGTAGAACAATGGCTCAATAAAGGAGATTTTTAGTATGGATATTTTTGTGTTGGAAGATGATTTTTTACAACAAACTCGACTTGAGCAAGTGATTAAAAGATTGCTAGAGAGGCATCAGATTGAGCCGACGTATTTTGACATTTTTGGAAAGCCTGATCAGTTGATTAGCGCAATTCATAAGAGAGGTTCTCATCAGCTGTTCTTTTTGGATATTGAGATAAAGTCAGAAGAACTCAAAGGTCTTCAAGTTGCGAAACAGATTCGAGCGATAGACCCTTATGCGATTATTGTATTTGTAACAACTCACTCTGAGTTTATGCCATTATCATTTCGTTATCAAGTATTGGCATTGGATTATATTGATAAGGAATTAGCTGAGAGTGACTTTGAATCTCGCATAGAAACAGCTCTACTCTACGCAAAGAGTAAGGAGGGGAAAACAATAGCTGATGATTCTTTTTATTTCAAATCGAAATATGCTCAGGTTCAATATCCTTTTGAAGACGTCTATTATATAGAGACTTCTCCACGTCCTCATCGAGTTATCCTTTATACGAAGACTGACCGAATGGAATTTACTGCGAGCTTATCAGATATTTTAAAACAGGAGAAGAGATTAGTGCAATGTCATCGTTCATTTGCTATCAATCCTAAGAATGTTATCAAGGTTGACAGGCAGGCTAAGGTCCTTTATTTTCCGAATGGAGCAAGTTGTTTGATTGCACGACAAAAGATGGAGGCAATCTTGTCAGTGATTGAGCATCTACACTAATGGAGGAGGCTTTATGAAGATTATTCAATTCCTAATTGAGGCCTTTCTATCTAATGGTTTAGTTATCGTCTTATTTTTTGATATCAATCGTATCAAATTTTCTCCTCGATCTATTTTCATAGCATTTGTACTTAAAATATTGATAGCTTTTGTTTTAGCGACTGTGAAGCAGGTGATGCCAAATAATGTGTTGGATTATTTATATGAGCCACTGTATGCTTTGTTGTTGGCTTATGTATTGTTGAAACCGCTACCTAAAACCTTGATTGTTTTTTATGGTTTGTTCCCAGTTACCTTATGGAATCTTTTTTATCGTGTCAATTCTTATTTTATTTTAAGTTTATTGGAGCAGGGTAAGGTTTTATCATTAAGTGACAACATTTATTATTTTAGTGGTTTTCTAAGTGTAGTTCTTGTCTTTCTTTTTCTCAAATGGCTACGGTATGATTTTATCAAGTTACAGACCAGTCTGATTGACTTGAAAGATCGACGAGTGCTTTACCGCGCAAACTGGGCTATGGTCTTCTATTATGCCTTGATGCAATGTCTAACTTATTTAGAGTATGGAGAAGGGATTGTGACCCGTGATTATCGTAGATTGATTTTAGTGGTTTATCTCATTATTTTTATGGGGTTTATCAAGCAATTAGATAGGCATGTAAGAGAAAAATTGCAAGAGAAATTACAGTTTCAACAAGATTTACAGCTGAGCAATATGGAAAATTACAGCCATCATGTTGAAGAGCTTTATCGGGAGGTGAGGGGATTTCGACATGATTATGCCAACCTGTTGACGACCTTGCGGTTAAGTATTGAGGACAACAATATGTCTCAAATCAAGGAAATTTACGAAACGGTATTGAAGGATTCGCATAAAAGATTACGGAATCAGAAATATGACATCGGTCGCTTGATGAATATCCCTAACTCAGCCTTAAAAAGTCTATTAGCAGCAAAGTTTATGCAGGCTAGTGAGAATCATATATCAGTCACCCTAGAAGTCCCTGAAGTTATTGAGCCAAGAGGCATGGAGTTGGTTGATTTTATCACGATTGTGTCGATTTTATGTGACAATGCCATTGATGCTGCGATAGGAACTGCTGTGCCTAAAATCAACATTGCCTTATTGCATGTCGCTGATAAACAGATGTTGATTATTGAAAATTCCATGAAAGAAGAAGTAATTGATACCTCAGAAATCTATTCTTTTGAGAGCAGTTCCAAGGGGAGCAATAGAGGAGTTGGCCTATACAATGTGATGAAAATCCTCGAACACTACCCAAATACCTCGCTCAATACGACCAGTCAGAACCATACCTTCTGTCAGATTTTAGAGATAGGTTTTGACCAGTCATAACCACCCGTGAAAACGGGTGGCTTGTACACCGGCTATAAGCCGTTTCCCTCCAGCGGCGCCTAAAGACGCTCGCTGAACTTCGTTCAGGTTAGCTTCTATTACTTGACTAAGGTCCGTAACAACGGGCTTTTATCTTGTTCTAAAACCTCCATCTGAAAATGGATCTTCATACTCTTTAACACTCAACTTATCAAGAGCGATGTCAGTCTTTTCCTGATCACGGATATACTTCGCAACAGTTTTCTCGTTTAATTCTACCGTACTGACGTAATAGCCTCTTGCCCAAAACTTGCGATTTCCATACTTATATTTTAAATTCGCATGTTTATCAAATATCATTAAGGCACTTTTGCTTTTCAGATAGCCCATAAAATCAGAAATCGCAAGTTTTGGAGGAATTAGAACTAACATGTGAACATGATCTGACATCATGTGACCTTCAATAATTTCAACTCCTTTATATTGGCATAGATGACGGAAAATCTCGATTAAATCCTGCCTAATTTTGTAGTATATGGCTTTTCTTCGGTACTTAGGTGTGAAGACAATACGATAGAGCACATCCATTTGGTGTGTGATAAACTATAACTGGTTTTAGTCATTTATTTTTCCTCCTTTGTCTAACCTGAACAATTAGATGATACTAGGAAAAATAAATGAAAGCTAGAAGCCTTGTTAGGAGCCTGGGATAAAAAGTTCTTGACTACTAAAAAACCAGAAGTTCTATTGACGGAACTTCTGGTTTTTCGTTTTTATGCTCTTCTTCGGTTGTATTTGAGGAGATTATTGGCCATAAGGACCAATCCCATATCGATTTTCACCTGACGATTGCCCCTTAGGTTACATCGTTTGTAACCCAAATAAGCCTTTATCTGTCCAAAGACAGGTTCCACATCCACCTTGCGTTGGGCGAATATACGACTGCCTTCTTCAGATAAAAGCGCCTTGCTTTCTTCCTTCTTTAATTGCTGGTATCGCTCATTGATGTAGAGCCCCTTTTGCGGGGCTAGATCAGGATGGACCGCATAATATACCTTGGTTTCTTTCTCAAAACCACTCTCTGTTTGTTCGTGCTTGAGATGATGAAAGACATACTCATGTCCTTCAGGATGTCGATAAGTATCCGTCTTCTCATCATAAATCCAATTCGCAAGATTCTTGTCAGACTGTTGATGCCTTTTCTTCTGCTCTTTATCAAACAGGGAATACTTGATAAGATGTTCAATCCCTTGTTTATTTAATGTGACAAGGTTCTCTTCGCTTCCATAACCTGCATCTGCGACGATTGTCTTGAGAGGATGAGGATAGGAATTCAAGAAAGGCATGAGAGTCCTCGTATCGGTCGGATTTGGAAAGATATCGTAGTGAAGAGTAAATTGATTTTCTGTTGCGATTTGAAGATTATAGGCTGCTTTTAGTTGCCCATTGTTCATGTGGTCATCTTTGAGTCTCATGAAGGTAGCGTCTGTATCTGTTTTTGAAAAGCTATTGCGACCTTGGAAGGTTTCTTGATAGTTCTCATATTTTTCTGCCCGCACTGAAAAATCCTCCCGTACCTTACGGAGAACTTTCCTCAGTTTCCGGCGTTTTCCTTTTCGCTCATCTTTTCCTTTGACAGGCTGTGTTTTAATGTCTTGGTCGATTTCCTCTAGTTCCGATTCCAGCAAGGCTGTAAATTCTGCTAGGTGCTCAGAGGTGATGAGATCCTCTTCGTCCAATTCGATTGCTTCATGGATAAGTGGCGTGATTTCTTCTTGGAAATAAGTCTTTAGTGAGGTCTGTAGCTTGGCAGAGAATTTCTCAGTTGCCTTTTTCCAGACGAAACTATACTTATTGGCATTCGCTTCAATCTTCGTGCCATCAATATAGATACAGTCCAAGGAGATGAGGTCTTCCATTTTCAGACGGAGGTTGAGTTCGATAAATAGGTTTTGAATGATGGTCTCCATGCTATTTGCGACCCGAAAACGGTTAATAGTCCGATAGCTGACCGTTAGTTGCCCCGTCAAATATTGCATGGCTAGATTTTCCTGCATGAGTTTAGCGATTTTACGACCTGAGAAAATCCCTTGGGAGTAGGCGAACAGGAGGGCGGACAAGAGGAGTTTGGGATGATAGGAGGGACGACCGTAGTCATGGTAGAAAGACTGAAATAGCGCATCGTCCAACTCATTGACAACCATTTCAATTGTAAATACGATATGATTAGGTGGCAGACAAGAAGCAAGTTCTAGTGGTAAAATGGTTTGATTTGTGTTATAGTAGAGGTGCATGGGATAGCCTTTCTAATATTTTCTTAGCAACTATATTTTAACAAGACTATCTCTATAACGCAAAAAGCAACGGACAAAAACCGTTGCTTTTTTGGGTACGACGGGCATGTCGTACATCTGAGGTGCAAGTCCTCTGTGGGCACCCGCTACCGGTGAACCCAATAGCGACTCCCAAGCCTGACTATCGTGAGGTAGCGGGGAGAGGAAGGGATAGCGAAATCGTGGCTCTACGAACAGAAACGTGATATAAGGCGTTAACAGCGGATGAGGTGGCTAAGAACACTAAAGTCCCAAAAGGTAGTCGTAACCTGTTGGCGTAAATCACGAGAGTAAACGAGGAAAGATGTACGACTTATCCCGTGAGGTCTCATGAGCGTCGATTAGACGTAGTAACAACGAATCATGAGAAGTCAGCCAATAAAACAATTAGAGATTTGTGAAACGCGTTAGCGTGAACAGAGGTCATAGTAGTGATGAAGCTTCTGTAATGGAAGTGGAGCGAAGGACTGAATATTCAAACAGTCTGGGGAGAGACTGTTTGAACTCTGTCGCAAGAAATAAAAATCGACAGACCGAAGTATGCCTACTTCACTTGTGTCTGAAAAATGAACGGTCTGATAGAACTGGACGCAGTCACGTATTGACTAGAAGAAAGTTCACCAATATAAGATGTCTCTCAGACACCAAAACAAGAAAGGAATACACACATGTCAGAATTACTAGATAATATCTTATCTCGTTCCAACATGCTTGAAGCCTACAATCAAGTCAAATCCAATAAGGGTTCAGCTGGTATTGATGGCGTTACCATTGATGGCATGGATGACTATCTTCGCCAACATTGGCGACCAACCAAGGAACTGATAAAGCAAAGGAAGTATAAACCTCAGCCAGTTCTCCGAGTTGAAATACCCAAGCCAAACGGCGGAATCCGTCAGCTTGGTATCCCAACAGTCATGGACAGAATGATTCAACAGGCAATCGTTCAAGTTATCAGTCCACTCTGTGAGCCTCACTTCGTAGAAACCAGTTATGGATTCAGACCGAATCGGTCATGCGAAAAAGCCATCATCAAGTTATTGGAGTACCTTAACGATGGCTATGAGTGGATAGTGGACATCGACCTTGAAAGATTCTTCGATACAGTTCCCCAAGACAGATTGATGTCACTTGTTCATAACATTATCCAGGATGGGGATACGGAATCCCTTATTCGGAAGTATCTTCATGCAGGTGTGGTTATCAATGGCCAAAGACATAAGACGCTAGTGGGGACTCCACAAGGAGGAAATCTGTCACCGATCTTGTCCAATATTGTCCTCAACGAGCTGGATAAGGAGCTAGAAAATCGAGGTCTCCGCTTTGTTCGCTACGCAGACGATTGTGTCATCACTGTTGGGAGTGAAGCGGCGGCTAAGCGAGTAATGTACTCAGTTAGTCGCTTTATTGAGAAACGTCTTGGACTCAAGGTCAATATGACTAAGACTAAGGTGACACGACCAGGACAATTGAAGTATCTTGGATTTGGCTTCTGGAAGTCAACTGAAGGTTGGAAAAGTCGTCCCCATCAAGATAGCGTACAGAGCTTTAAGAGAAAGCTCAAGCAACTAACAACACGCAAATGGAATATTGACTTGGACAGCCGTATTGAGAAATTAAACTATGTTATCCGAGGATGGATAAACTATTTCTCCTTGACGAACATGAGGAAGTCGATGGTAACCATTGATGAAAGACTGCGAACACGAATGAGGGTGATTATCTGGAAACAATGGAAGAGGAAATCGAGGCGACTATGGGGACTGCTTAAACTAGGGGTCCCAAAGTGGATAGCAGATAGAGTATCTGGATGGGGTAACCACTATCAACTTGTGGCACAAAAGTCAGTCCTAAAACGAGCTATATCAAAACCAGTCCTCATGAAACGAGGACTGGTCAGTTGTTTGGATTATTACCTAGAACGACATGCGTTAAAAGTTAATTGAACCGCCGTATGCCGAACGGCACGTACGGTGGTGTGAGAGGGGCTACCAGTTAGCCCCTACTCGATTGAGCAGAGGACTTATGTCCCAAGCTCTTTTCTTGTTTTTCTCTGCGAGAAAAACTGGCTTGAAGCCATAATAGATAAAGTGAAAAGGTATAGGGAGAATCTCTATTCCTTTTCACTTTATTTTATCCTAGCTGATGTTTGTTAATGCCTCCATTTATTTTCATTTCTTGTGGTTGTGTAAATCTGTTAAAAAAATCAGTCCACCAATCTCCGCCAGAGATGTGATGAAGTTCAGAACAGGGTAGTTCTTTAAATTGTGCTAGTGTTTGCTTCTTGTCCATGTTAGGACCTCCTTTATATAATTTATTTTATTATAATCAAAACTGTATTAATTGTATAGATAATTCGCGAATAGTCCTTGAAAATTCCTAAATGGCGAATTTACTGAGAATTATGTAAGATTTTATCCTTACAGTAATCAAAGTAAGTTTTTTTGTCAATAACGCTGGTCACACGTCCTTGTAAGCCATAGTGGATAAGTGTGCTGTCCTTATCAGGTAGTTGAGCCAATGCTGTAATCTTAAAGAGATTCCCTTGTTCTGTTTTGGTAGCTGTTTTATCAATGGATTGGATATTTCCAATAATAGTAATTGCTTGGTTTCCGATTTTCTCAAGACTGAGACGAACAACCTGCTTTTCTTTTAGTAAAGAGACGTATTCCGAAGTGACATAATAGGTAATGAAAACTTCTTTCGTCTCACTGATATTAGGAAAAATCTGAGCAATTTCACTGCCGTTTGGAATGAGGTTTTTCCCTTCAAATTCCTGATTAAGGTGTATAATTCCCTCTTCAGGCGCCGTAATGGTATCGTTCTTTAATTGAACACCGGCTTGATCTAATTTTGCTTGGAGATCAAGTAGTTGATTGTCAACAGTTGCGAGTTGTTGAGAAGCTGTTTGTAGGAACTGAGTTCGTAGAACTTCGATTTTTGTTCCTAAACTATGATCATAAGTCGAAATGCTTCCTGTACTTGCACGTTGGATTTTGAGATTGGCAATGGAATTTTCAAGACTAGAAATGCTTTGATTGATTTGTGAGATGTACTGCTCTGCTGTAGCAGTATCTTGGGCTTGAGACAAGTATGTATTTAGAGTAGCTTGAAGCGGATTATTTGCTGGTAAGCTAGTAGAGCGACTGCTAATGGCTTGGCGAAGTTCCTCGTATTCGGAGATTTGTTGATGGATTTCGTTAATCTGATTGTCGATTGCTGAGACAGTATTGCTAGCAATAGCAGCTTGGTTGTTCACTTCTGTATTGATCTTTGAGATACCAAGTTCGATATCTTGCGATTGTGTGATAAAGTTATTAAATGTGTTAACATACCCAAATTCATCCTCGCCTGCAAAGAGGTTTGTCCCCTGCTCCAAACTGGATTTGAGCGTTTCAAGTCCAGTTTTTTGTCGTTGAAGGAGGGCTAATTGCGTCTCTATAGCCTGCTTTTGAGAGCTTTCCATCGTTTCAGAGTATTTGATGATGATCTCATCTTTTTTTACCAACTGATTATTGACTAGATTGTTGGTAAGAATGGTGTTATTGCTGGTTGATTGGATAGAAGCGATAATCTTTGTTGGAGTAATTTCTCCTCGTGAGGTGATAGTGACTTCCTTCTTGGCAAATAGCGAAAAAATGACAAGAAAGCTGACAAGTAAGAGTAAGGGAATAATCAAGAGTGTCGCAAAGTTATGGTAACGACGCTGGTAAAATTCAGCGCTTTTAAAAAGATTTGGATTCATGGAATACATCTCCTTACTTACTAAATAAATGGTGATAGAAACCTTGTTTGGCCATTAGTTCCTGATGAGTGCCAGTTTCGATAATCTTTCCTTGGTCAAGGACAATGACTTGATTGGTTCGCTCAGAAATACTAAGTCGGTGAGCTACAAAAATAATGGTTTTATCGGTCATTGTCATCAGATTATCAATCACCTTTTTTTCTGTTAGGACATCAAGACCGCTTGTTGCTTCATCGAGAATCAGAACAGAAGCCTTGGTGAGAAGAGCCCTAGCAAGTGCAATCCGCTGTTTTTGCCCACCGGACAAGCCTGCTCCATCAGAGAGTTCTGTCTGATATCCCATAGGCATCTGTTCGATATCCTGGCGAATCTCTGCAATTTCACAAGCTCTTAAAATATCTTCTTGGCTGATCATCTGATTAGCTCCCAAGGTCAAATTCTCTAACACAGAACCGCTAAAGATATAGGCTTGTTGGGGAAGGTAGTTGATATGCTTTCGTAACACTTTTTTATCCACCATTTTGAGGTTGTTATTGTTAATGGTGATGCGTCCTTTGTAGGGTTCAAAGAAGTTGACAATCATTTTAGCCAAAGTCGTCTTCCCTGAACCACTAATCCCTACAAGACTCACCTTGTCGCCTTTTTTGATTGTCAGATTGATGTCTGATAAGGTATCACGACCAAAACCATACTTGTAGGAAAGGTCCTCAAATTGAATGTCACCAGAAAGAAATTGAGGATCTGTCAGGCTCTGATCACCGCTAAATTCTGATTCAACAAGGTAAACTTCATTCAGACGATTATTTGCTACTTTTGCAGATTGGAGTTTTGTTTGGAGGTTGATGATATTTTCCAGAGGATGGGTAAAATAGCTGAGCAAGGTATTGAAGGTAATCAACTGGCCAATAGAAATCGAGTTATCCATGACTAATCTCGCCCCAAACCAGAGAATACCAGTATTTAGGATTAGCTGAGCACCTTGCTTCAGTGTGCCTTGTAGGATAGAATACTTACTTAGTTTAAAGGATTTATCTAAATAATCAACGAACTCGCTGTCAATTTTCTGATAGCGACTTTCTTCACTGGTCAAGGACTTGATGGTTTCGATACCGTTAATATCTTCGATAATGGCTGAGCTGACCATGGAATTGCTTTGCATGACATCATGATTCATCTTTTCAAATGGTTTCATAAAGATGAAAATAATGGCAATATAGATAGGGATAGAAATCAGTGATAGTAAGAAAAGATGTGTATTTTGTACCAGTAGTACAGCGCCCACGATGATGAGAATAGAGACATCCAAAAAGAGGGATAGGATGGTAGAAGCTAAAGCGTCAATAATGGAATTGGCATCTGTAAAGCGGGAAATCACTTCGCCTGTCCGCCGTGTGGCAAAAAAAGACATGGGCAATTCAAAGATGTGTCGGATATAAGACAAAATGACATCAATGCTTAATCTTTGACTCAGTACCGTGAGCAAATAATCTCGTGAGAAGCTCATCATCTGCTGGAGAATGTAAGTGATAACCAAGCCGATGGAGATAATTCCTAAGGTTGACTTCATCTGATTAGGAATATATTCATCTAAAATTCCTTGGATATAATAAGACCCACTAATATTGATGAGAGTGACTAGGAGACTGGATAGTACAATATAGAAGATGAGAGAACTCTGTTTAAAAATCAGAGGAAGAAAACTCATTAGACCATTCTTCTTATCTTTATGCGGTTTGTAGCTGGCTTCAGGTGCTAGAAAAATGGCAACCCCTGTCCATTCGGAGGCAAATCGTTCTTTTGTCATCTTCGTGACCTTGACTGTCGGATCAGGATCACCGATGATGAGATGGTCTTTTTTTGCTTGGTAGACGACATAGTAGTGTTGGAGCTTCCCCTCTTTATTGACATGGACGATAAAGGGATAAGGGACATCTTCCATATCAAAAAGAGTCATATCTGCCTGAATAGCTCTCGTTTCAAATCCCATTTCATTCGCGGCTTTTACAATACCAAGAGCAGTTGTCCCTTCCTTGTTAGTCTTGGCTAATTGCCTCAAATGTGCTAGAGAATAATCAGAACCGTAGAATCTTGCAATAGAAGCCAAAGCAGCAACCCCGCAGTCCCTAGCATCTATTTGTGGGACAAATGTTCGTTTATAGGATGTCATTTGAATAAGTCCTTTCTTGTGCATTTATAAGTCTATTATGACATGCATAGTTAAGGAAAGGAGGTTCAAATCTTAAATGGTTATTCAAATGTCTTGAATGGTAAGTTAGAAATGAGGCAGTATGATTCATAATGTTCCTGAATGGTTGATCATAGGTATTAAACGGTAAACTTTTCTTATTCTGGAATTTTTAATGACTGTTCAGGAAATGGATAAAAAAGTTTTGAAGAAGGTGCTATACTAAACTTGTCAGAGTTGCAACACGACAAAATAAAAATAATTATATAGAGGTATCCATTATGAATACAATTACATTTGATTCAAGTACTTTTACATCACTTACTACAGAAGAACTGATGGCAATTGAAGCTGGAGCCAATTGGGATCGTGTTTTTGCCGGTGGTTCTGTTTACCTAGGAGCAACATTAGCGGTTGCTATGGCTACTAATCCGATTGGTTGGGGTGCAGGAGCAGTTTATCTTGCTACATGTGCTGCTTCAGGAGCTTATATGGGCTATGGACTTGCAACATAACATAGTTTATTAAAGAGTATAAAATTGGAGGTGAGAAAAATGGTAAAAAAAAATTCGTTCGTTATTTGTGCAGTTGCTATAATTGTTACAAATATGCTCATGATTTCGTTTTTTAATAATGGAGAAGAAATTACATCTAATATATTTATTATAATAATCACTTTGTTTTTGTTGCCACCATTTTTAAGGGCAGTTGATAATCAAATGCAGTCTCTGCTTAGACTAGAATCATACGCTTTACTTTTCTTAGCATCTCTATCTGTAATGCGTCTTATCAATCGTATTACAATAGTACCTATTATGGTGAATTCCATAATGATTTTGCTTGCTTTAGGGACTGGAATTGTGTTGATAACCGCATCCATCATGAGAATATCCCAAAAAAATAGAAATAGTTGAATATCAATCCAAGGAATTGAAATTTAATAACCAATTTTGAATAGTGAATAACTGTTGTCTATTCTATTTTCTCAACTTTCCAACTGTAGCTTTTATCATATTACTAAATTTATAGTTTTCATCTAACTTCCCTTAGATTTATCTTAGGGAAGTTTTAAGTATCAACAGCTTTATAATATTTTGAGTTCGACTAGTATAGTCTTTTAAATTCTAATTAGCTATTTTTAGATTTAGAATTAACGTTAGTTTTGAACTATACTTCTTAACGAACAGTTCTTTGTCATACTATTTCTATCCTAAAAGACGATTTCACAAGTATTTTAATTGGCAAACATTCCCATTTTGGAAATTTCAATGACTGTTCAGGAAATGGTCAAAAATTTTTTAAAGAAGGTGCTATACTAAACTTGTCAAAGTTGCAACGAGACAAGTCAATATGAAATAAATGAGGAGGTATTCGTTATGAATACACAAACAATTGAACGCTTATTGCTATCGGAGCTTTATCAGGAGCTTTTGAAGTCAGCCAGCATTGTATTATAGCAGGGCCACAGACATATTTAATGTGTGCAGCTGGAGGTGCTGTTGTAGGTGGGATTATTGCCTATGGCTTACGTCATTAGAAAGGAAAGCGATGAAATTAATCATATTTCAGATGGCTATTTTGATCATTAGTATTTTATATATTTTGGCGAGTCTCTCTTTTAAAAGCTTTAAAGGTAAAGTTTACAGGGCTTGTGTCTTTATATTTATTTTAGCTGGTTTAGTTTCCTATGCGATGAGAGCTTTACATTGGTTTGATTTTTTTGGAGTCATTGTCCCGCTTATGATACTATACCAGTTCGAAGATCGTTTTAATAAATGATGATTGGATACGAGTGTAAGGCTTAATCTTTTAAATCCGTCTGAAACTTTCGAGATAATCTGAAAAAATTGGACAAGATGTTGTAGGGTAGGGAGAGAAGTCTGGAGACTGAGAGCTGATAGACTTCAGAGTTTTAGATATTATGAATATGGCCCAGTATATCCAGCACCAGTTTTGCCGTGTAGATAACATTTAATGGAATAAAGGATAGCCCATGTTTAATCTAGAATAAGGTCAAACATGGGTTGTCTTGTTTCCATAAAGAACTAAAGCCGAGATGTTGATAGGAGGAGTAAAGGGTGCTAGAGAGAGGAAAATATTTCACCTTTGGGACGATGTTACCGATTATATTCGGGGTAATGAGATACATTATCAATCAAGGGAATTATCATCATAACGAGATTGTATTTATTATTTTTTGTATTGCTTTCTTTTTTTTTGTGTATCAACTATATACGGAAGGGGAAGGTAATTCATTTTAAAAGGATAGAAAAAGAGCAGATATTTCAGATTTTGATATTTGTTATCCTAGATATAGCGTTTCTTTTTATATATACAAGTATTTTTAAAGTATCATCGGGTGCTTCAAGTGCTTTTGTGGATAAAAGAAGTAGTGGTTATAGTCTTTCTTTCCTACTAGCGGTTGCCGTTTTTTCTCCCATTGAAGAAGAATTATGTCTAAGAGGATGTGTTCAAAAAGGTACTTTCCAAAACTCTTGGTTGGGTATAATACTTACCTCCTGTTTTTTTTCTTATTTGCATAGTCCTTTTGATGCGGTATCATTTTTATATTATGCAATAGCAGAGGTTATTTATGGAGTCTCTTACAAACTAAGCGATAATCTACTAGTGCCGATTTTATGCCATATAATCTATAACAGCTTTATTATTTTTTCAAGTTTCTTATGAGAAAGTGGACAGATTTTTTTATTTATTTTGGACAGGAATGATTCAGGGGCTTGTGTTTAAAAATTCCAAAACGATTTATCCACCCCTGTTCCTGCACATGCTTTGGAATGGGTTTCTAGTTTGGTTATCTACTGTATAATAAGTGTAATGCTGTATATTGCATCAGATAAACTTGTGCTAGTCTTTTCCCATTCTGGAATGTTCAATGACTGTTCAGGAAATGGATAAAAATTTTTTAAAGAAGGTGCTATAATAAGCTTATCAAAGTTGCAACACTACAAAATAATTATATAAGGAGGTATTCTATATGAATGCACAAGGAATCTATAGCTTTAATCAAATAACTCTTACAAATCTTGAAAGCGTTTCAGGAGGCTATGTTCCACCTGGTTATTATTCTCCATTTTCGCATATTAGTGATAATATTATTTGTAAAATTGGAACATCATTTAGTCTAAGAAATGGAAATTGTATTGTAAATTATGGTAATATAGTTGCAAATGTAGCTAACAATATGGCAGCTTCTTTGGGAGATTTACATAATCCATTGCCTTAGACGATAAGGAGGCACTATGACAGACATCAGAAAAGAAGCTCATGATTTGATAGATGAGATACAGAATATTTTTCAAGGAGCAGCTCACCAAGCGAACTATGACACCATAAAATTTCAAGAGAATCTATCGGAGATACTGACAGTCTTGCAGGACAGTAAGCCTGTAGATAATAAGCTATTGATATCTCTTGAAAAATTTTACCAACGGACAAGCCTTTTAATCGGCGTTAGTTCTTTAGAGGTGAGTGAAGAACTGAGACAAGCTTGGCGGAGCTATGATCAGTTTCATTACAATCAAGTAAAGCCCAATTTAAGACTTTATGGACCAGTAGGGACTCTGTAAGTGAGTTATACTTCTGAAATTTATCATATTAGCGAAACTTTTAGGGATATGAATACCAGATCATATAATTTCAGGGCTATTTGTGGAAGGAGCGATATGTAACCATGTTGCTCCTTTTGAAATAAGTTCATGTGATATATACTCATTGTTTCTTTCGAGACGTTTCGATAACTATTTAGGATTTGAACGAATATTTCTAATATAAATCAAGTAAAATTGGTTTATTAAATATAAGGAGTTGCTACATGAAGAAAAATTTATTGAAATCTCTATTACTTAGTTCAGCAGCTATCGCTACTTTTGGAACTAGTGTAGTATTAGCAGAAAGTCAAGAAATGCCAACAGGTGCTACACAGGTTTCTGATTCTGTTACAGAAAGCTCTACAACTGAGGAGATGGATAATCAATCAGACAATACAGAAGTTTCTGAAGCAGAGCCTGCAGTGGTAACGCCTGAGGAGTATGCCGTTAATGTTGCTGACTTCAAAAAAGTTGGTATAGAAGATGTTCGTCATGCATTTACAGAAGATAGTCTTGAACATACGCTTTACTTTGGTCGTGGTACCTGTTACTATTGTCGTCAATTTTCACCAGATTTAAAAGAATTTAATCGGATTATTGATAATCGATTGGAATACTACGATACTGACGGTGAAGATTTTAATGATACAGCTAAAGAATTTGTCTTTAAAACAATTGGTATTCCAGGAACACCTACGGTACTGTACCTAAAAAATGGCAAGCCTGTTTCTGGTTGGGTTGGTGGAGGAGTGACTCCGCAACAACTTTATGATTATCTTTATCTTGGCAAAGCTCCAGAACAACCAAATGATAATGAAGATAAAAAAGAGGAGCCCAAAAATGAGCCTGATAAACATTCAGAAGAGATAGTAGAGGTGTCGGATGCTGATAAGAAAAGTGAGAAACAGATGTTCTCCGAAAACAGAGTAGTATCTGATAATCTCTCTACATCATCTCATCAAATAGCAAGTAAAAACCAAGAAATTCAAACTTCGGTATCTACTTCTTTAGACGTTGCTCATTCTTCTAAAGAAGTTAGGAGTGCAAGAGAAGAAACTTCTGTTAATAATTTGGAAACAAAAGCTCCCTCCTCACAAGTCACACCTCTCAGTAACGCTTCATCAGAAACGACTAAAAAGAATATTTTACCTAAGACAGGTGAGCAAGATTCGAATCATTTTTTCCGTTTAGGAGTCGCACTTTGTCTGACTTTGATTGTAATTAGAATGAGATACTTTATGATAAGAAATCGAGAGGAATAATCTATGCAACGATTTAAAAATATCATGAAGTTTATCGGTCTCATCTTACTCAGTTTACTCATCAATATATTTCCCATGAGATTGATTGGGATGCAAGAGACTACGGCAGAACCAATGAGATGGGGAGCAAGTATCGGGTACTTAATTGTGGCAATAGCTATTATTGTACTAGTTTGGAAACAGTATCAAAAGAGATCAGGTAGACAGAAATATAGATTTGGTTGGAAAGATTTTGGGATAGCCTTACTCTTTTATCTAGCCACTCGTGTAGTAGCTATCGGTGGGACAGTCCTTATTCAAGTAGTTACAGGTAATCAAACGTCTGCAAATGATGCGGCTTTGCTTGCGACAAATGAGCAGGTGATGCAGATGTTTCCTCTGTATTTTGTTGCCTTTCATTTGGCTATTGGTGTCTTTGCACCAGTTATGGAAGAGTTGATTTACAGAGGTTTCTTTAGCCAGTACTTTTTCAAGAAAAATCAAAAATGGTTAAAGCTGATTGTCAGCTCTACTATCTTTGGCTTACTACATGTTGTTTATCCGATTGAGTTTCCTACCTATTTTGCCCTTGGAGCGATTTTCTATCTGGCTTATGCCCGTCGGGGTAATGTTGTAGATTCAATTGCTGTTCATCTTTTGAATAACAGTTTGTTAGTGATCTTCTCTGTTATTCAATATTTGTTCTTAATGTTTAGTTAAAAAAATATATATTAGGAGGTATCACTTATGATGAAAGAACTCTCAGCGAGTCAGTTGTCTCATGTTACAGGAGGAGAACTTGAAAATTTCGGAAGTTGTCACTGTATTTGTAAACCTACTCCCAAACCAAAATTTCGTAAACCGATTCCGATTCCCAAACCGATAGAACCACCAAAGGTAATCATGTAGTTAAGTTAGTTGGCGATAGAGCATTTGCTTTATCGTTTTTTATTATACTTTTTGAAAGATAAGCGGTAAAACTATTGAAAATTTTCACTCTTAATAATGAGGTTAAAAAATTGAGAGTGTTAATGAAAAATCGTTCACCGCCCATTCTTCTTCATATTAAAAAATATGAGGAGGAATAGAATGACTTATTTTATCTATGTTAAAGGGCAAAAAATCCCTATTTCTAAAGAAATATACAAAGAATATTGGCGCATAACTAATAGAGAAAAGTATCTAGATCGCTTAGAACGAAAATATCATGTTAGACCTTTTTCTGATTATGATGAGATACAATTAGCTGATTTTATGGTAGATTCTCAGATGGATATTGAGAAAATAATGGAGACACGGGAATTATTACAGCTACTGTATGAGGCATTACTTACTCTAAATACAGAAGAGTTTCAAATAGTGAATGATTTATTTTTCAAAGATAAGACTTTAAATGATGTTTCTAAATCTAGAAATGTCTCTATTTCAACTATTGCTAGGCGTAGAGATAAAATTTTGAAATATCTAAAAAAATTATTACAGTAGGGTGGTAAAAACTCTATTTTTTTCACTCTATATAGTGAGGGGATGAAAGTCCTCTCAGTGCTCCTTGACAACTGAATAATCTGAGGTGGGACTTTCTTATTTGTCGAGCAGTTTAGTTTGATTCGCAATGATACGAGCGGTAACCTATCAACTATAAAATAGATTGGTACTCTATTTGCCAAGACACAAACTAAGGATAATGATACTTCTGAGCGTTCAGGCTGCCAGCGTAAAAGGACAGCGGGTGAGATGCCCATGATGAACTTAACCAGTTCTACCCACTGAAGTCATTATAAAAAATAAAGGAAAATATTATGAGAGAAACAGAATCTAGTAGTGAAACACCGCATGTAATGATTGAGGGTTATAAGGTCACAGTTCAAGTGACGGATAAGCAACTAAGCCTAACAGATATACTAGATGATTTACTGGGACGAAAACTTGAAAAAATTGCCGAATTGTCAAGTTAAGTGCAACAGTGTCTATCTGATACAAAGTTTAGTGGGCATTAGGCTGCTTGGGCTAGCCCAAGCAGGGTTTTGGCAGACTGATAGCCTAATAATCTTCTTGGTCTCTGGTTGATGGCTGAGGTAGCCGTAGCTAAGCTCTCAGCTGTGATGAATTTGAGCGATTTACCTTTTGGGATAAACTCCCTAAGCAAGCCGTTAAAGTTCTCATTGGTGCCTCGTTCGTGTGAGGAATAGGCATGAGCATAGTACACCTGAACCCCTTCTAATTGACTCAGAGTCGCAAACTCCGCCCCGTTATCCGCTGTGATGGATTTGATGGGGTAATCCTTAAGGAGTTGAGACACGGCTTCGTTCACAAACTCCGCCTTCTTCCCAGCCAGATAGACGGTGATCGCGTAGCGTGTCTTGCGTTCAACCAGGGTCAGGATAGATGGCTCTCCAGCTGTTTTCAATCCAAGGACAGAGTCAATCTCCCAATGTCCAAACTCAGAACGATTATTGATTTCTTCTGGGCGTTCCTCAATGGAAGTCCCCAAATGCTTCTTAGTTGATGTACGCTTCTTGACCTTTGGTTTTAGTCGCACGGCACGAGGTAAGTCAATAGGCTTAACTGCCAGTAATCCTTGATGAATATAGGTGTACATGGTTTTAGTGCTGGGAACTAGCTCATCAGGATTGTCCTGCTTATAGGCATGAATAAAGGTATCGACACTATGAATTCTTGGCTTAGCCAACATGGCCTCCGTAAAGGCGGTTAGGAAAGACTCTGAGACCTTTTCAAGTTTCAGACAGTAAACAACCTCCCGCCTCTTTTCAGCCAGATTTTGGGCTGTCTCATCGAAATAGTCCTGAAAATAAACGAGTTTACCATTGACTTTCTTGACTTGCTGGACAGAGCCACGCTTAATCTCGCGTGAGATGCTGGAACGGTGAACACCTATTCTACGAGCAATCTCAGCCATGGAATGACCATCAGACAACCAAGCCTGAATTTTCCCTCTCTGACCAGCTGTCAGATGCGTATAAGAACGTTTTGTGGTACAATCAGTAGTGGACATGTTTATCTATCTTTCTATACTTTGTTTAGCAACTTTAGTATATCAGATAAACATGTCTTTTTCTGTTGCACTTCATTTTACAACGGGGGACTTGAAAAAATTTAGTTTTTTAGCGGACAAGTTCTAGTAAATTATGTAGAATAAAAGAGTAGAACCTCAATCCTTAATCGGTAAGCACCTACTATTCGATTAAGGAGATGACAATGACAAAAGCTTGTATTTATTTACGATTATCACGAGACGATGGAGATAATGTTGAAAGCAACTCTATTATTAATCAACGCTCGCTTTTGCGAGACTATGCTAGAAAGCATGATATTACAATCTTAGAAGAATTTGTGGATGATGGTATTAGTGGACTGACCTTTAACCGTCCTAATTTTATCCGAATGATGACGATGGTTGATGAGAAAATAATTGATACCATTCTGGTTAAAGACCTATCTCGCTTTGGGCGAGACTATATTGAAACGGGTAAGTATATTCAGAGAATCTTTCCTGCTATGGGGGTTCGGTTTATCTCGGTTAACGATCATTATGATAGTTTGACGGCAGATACGAATGAAACCCACTTGGTGATACCAATTAAAAGCCTCATCAATGATAGTTACTGTCGAGATATTTCTATGAAAGTCCGCAGTACCCAGAAAGCCAAGAGACAAAAGGGAGAATTTATTGGAGCTTTTGCCCCGTACGGCTATCGCAAAGATAAAAACCAAAGAAATCATTTGGTAGTAGATGAAGCTGTTCGTCCTATTATTGAGAAGATTTTTTCCTTGAAGTTAGAAGGCTACTCGTCAAATGCAATCGCAAACTATCTAAACCACATTGGTGCTAATACCCCTGGACAATACAAGAAAGCGAATCAAGAAAATTTCAAAGGTTTTTATAGTTATGTTCATAAGTGGGATACTAAGATGGTGAATCGTATTCTAACCAATCGCGTCTATGTCGGAGATTTAGAACAAGGGAAACATACCAAGCTTAATTACAAGTCTCAACGCTTAGTTCAGGTGAATCCCGAAGATTGGATACGAGTGGCAGATACCCATGAGAAGATTATCTCAGAAAGCACATTTGAGATTGCCAATAACCTCTTGCTTCGAGATGTTAAGCATGGTAAGGATAAACCGAATATCTTTGCAGGACTGTTGTTTTGTGGAGCTTGTAAGGCTCAAATGTTACAGAGGAAGAACCGTTATAAAGGCAAGGCAAGCATTCAGTATATTTGTAGTACCTACAATAAAGGACAAGGGTGTAGTCGTCATGCCATAAAATATGAAATACTCCTTGAGGTGGTATCAACCTTAGTTCGTCAACACCTTGATTGGAAGTCTCGCTTGATTGAACATAGTCCCAAGTATCTTGATAAAGAACAGTTCTTTGAGATTGACTTTACTAGTTTGATTGCGGAGCGTCAGAAATATGAACAATTGCTTCAATCTCTCTATATGGATTTGGATGATGGATTGATCGACGATGCAGAATATCAAGAGTTTCAACGAAGCTATCGCCAAAAGCTCAAAAGGATTGATAATACGATTGTCCAAAAGAAAAGAGTAGCACAAGACCTCTATGAGAAATTGCAGAATAAGCAAGCATGGTTGGAAGAATTGAGTAATTCACGAGAGGAAGAAGAACTAAATCGCCTAGCCCTAGTGACCTTGCTAGACCGAATTGAGATTCATGAGGAACAGGAGCTAACGCTGGTGTTCCACGATATAAAAGAGTTAGAAATCCTCCAACAGCTTGCTCAAGTTAAAAGGGAGGTGGTCTAATGGCTCGTACGAAACAGCGTTATCGCTCAGAAGTGACAGAAGAAATTTCCATTCAGACTTATCGAACAGGGATTTATGTTCGTCTATCAAAAGAACGGACGGAAACCTGGCGGAACAAATCTCAATCCTTGGACAGCCAAGAGAGTCTTGCTCGGACTTTTGCCAAAGAGCATGGCTTAAGCGTCGTCAAATGTTATGTGGATTATGAATACTCAGGAACCAATTTCAACCGTCCGGCCTTTCAAGAGATGATGGAGGACATCAAGAAAGGAGCTATCAACTGTATCTTGATTCGAGATTTATCTCGTTTAGGACGAGATTATATTGAGATGGGACGTTTGATTGATAAAGTCTTCCCATTCCTAGGTGTTCGATTTATCTCTATCAATGATCAATTGGATACGCTCCATGGATTGGAAGAGAAGAAGTCTTTTGAAGTGGAAATTAAGAACTTAGTCAATGATTTATATTCAAAAGACATTTCAAAAAAGGTCACAGCTCACAACATCCATCAAGCCAGTCAAGGATATTACATCGGTGGTTTTGCTCCATACGGCTATCAGCTAGTAAAACATGAACGGGGGATAAAGCTTGCTATTGACCCTCTTGTGAAACCTATTTTAGATCTGGTCTTTAAGATGTTATTAGAGGGTAGCTCACTGTCTAAAGTAACGAATCACCTGAATCAACAACAGATTGCCATTCCTACTTCTTATAGGAGAACAGGACACTTGTATCGAACTGAGGAGGATACCAAAGTATGGAGAAGTCCTAATCTTCTTCGTTTAGTTCAAAATCCAGTCTATCTAGGACATCTCGTGCAACGAAAAACCAACAAGAATCTATCTGCAGAAGAGTATGTCCGCTTTGAGTATGCACACGAATCCTACCTCACTCAAGATGAGTATGATAAGATGGTATCTTTGTTTCGAAATCGAAAGCATGTCTGGAAATCAGCCATCCCTAAAACTCCGAACCGTTATAAGGGACTCCTTTATGCTCGAGATAGTTCAACTCAAATGTATCGCTATTGTAAGCATTTTTCAGGTAAGAA
Organism: Streptococcus pneumoniae; assembly: GCA_040719455.1. Lineage (NCBI taxonomy): Bacteria > Bacillati > Bacillota > Bacilli > Lactobacillales > Streptococcaceae > Streptococcus > Streptococcus pneumoniae. The sequence continues at coordinate 310,650 of JBFDTN010000001.1, forward strand.
ATCGGATTATGATTATTACTACTTTATGGATTATGTTTATGACACGGCTACATCCAACAAGCAAAGCGTTTATATTAGCGAACAAATGTTAGATAAGATGATGATACGGATACTTCAAGATGAAATGATACGACTAGGGGATTTCGAAACCTTATTATCTAGTTTAGAAAAAAAGAAAGAACAGTGTATTGCCACTTATCAAAAACAAGCTGCTCGACATCGTCAGACAATTATGCATCTGCGAGCAGAGCTAGGTGATCTTTATGCGTCCTATAGCTTGCTTAGGGAGAGCCAGTCGGACTATCTAGCGCAAAAATCTGAAAAATATACAAAAATTGAAACACTATCAACAGAAATCACCAACTGTGATATATCGATACGACAAGTGGAAGTAGAGTATCAGAGGCAAGTGCTTTGGCTCAAGAATCTTTTCAAAAGTCAGAAACAAATAGTCTTAACCGAAGACCTATTAAGCGGTTTGATCGAACGTATTGAAGTAGATATTGATAAGAATATCACTGTCACATTTAACTGTCAGATAGGTGGTGATTGCGATGTCTAAAGTTGCTTTGTATATGCGTTTATCTGTCGATGATTATGATCGTGATGAGAGTAATTCTATTACCAATCAACGCTATTTACTGCATTCTTTTTTAGATGCTTCATCTGAATTCCAGGCATTTCAGCGATTGGAGTTTGTGGACGATGGTTTTTCAGGAACAAGCGTCAATCGACCTGCCTTTCAGCGTCTGATGGATAAGGTTAAATCAAGAGAGATTCGTGCAATTATAGTCAAAGACCTATCTCGCTTTATGCGTGATTATTTGGAATTGGGGAACTATCTGGAGAACATTTTCCCCTTTCTAGGTGTCCGATTCATTGCTTTAAATGATCAATATGATAGTCTAATGTCTGAAAATAATGGTTTGGAGATTGATGTATCCTTTAGAAATCTGCTCAATGATTTTTACGCCAAAGATGTCTCTGAAAAAGTTAAAAGTGCCATGAATACCATGAAACGCTCAGGGAAAAATATGAGCTGGCTGCCTCCGTTTGGTTATCTGAAGGATCCGGAGGACCGATTTAGAATTATTATTGATGAAGAAGTCGCTTCGATTGTGAGACGAATTTTTCAATTGTGTATCGAAGGACTGGGAACTCAGTACATAGCTAGGTTACTCAACGAAGAGAAGACGATTACTCCAGCTGAACGAAAGATGCAGATTAGTCAAGCGAGATATCAAAAGTCTATCATTTTGACTGATGAGCAGACAAGAAATGTATGGACAAAAACAAGTGTCCGACAGATTTTAAAAAATGAAGCCTATAAAGGGACCTATCTCTTTAATACAAGAACCTATATCAATGGCAAACATTACAAGAGACCTGAATCAGAATGGGAACGAATTGAGAACAATCACGAGGCAATTATACCAGTAGAAATGTTTGAACAGGCTCAACAAGCTTTAAAATCAAGGATTACTGGCAAAGTCAAACAGAAACAAAATCATGAGTTAAGACAAAGTCTGTTAAGAGGCTTGGTATTTTGTGAGCATTGTGGTCATCGCTTATTATTTCAGGGAAACCGTAACCAACGTCATTATTTTTACTGTTTATATTGTAAAAATCAGGGTGATGAAATGAAATATTGTCGTTCGGATAAAATTGAACAAGAGATTATGAAGAGCTTAGCTCCTAGGTTAGAGGCTACTCGTCCCAAACAGTCAAAAGCTAATGTCCTTCGAGAGATTGAGTGTTTGAAAGCACAAAAATTATCCTGTTTTCAGGACTATAAGGAAAATAACCTGAGTCGAGACGCTTATATCAGTAAGAAGCAGCTAATTGATAAGGAAATCGTTGACTTAGAAGAAAATCTGCAAGCAAGAGATGAACTGCAATTACCAAGAAATAATAGCTTGACAAAAGAATTGTTAGAAACTTACGTAGAAAAAGTCATTGTGGACTGCTTGGGATTTTTCAAGGTAGTTTATAAATAATTAGAGAGGAGATCTGTTTAGGTCTCTTTCTTAGTAACAAGAATTGTGCTATAATTGGGTAGAAATGAATTAGAGAAAATGATGTCATTTGCTTGACATAAGAGGGCAGAGTGGAATATTTGGAACTTCCGAGAGATGCTGCTAGGCGTGAGAGTATGGAAGAAGTGAATCAAGAGATCCAACTAGGGGCAATTTTACATGAGGATAGTAATGTCGATGAAACTAAGCAAGCAGTATTTACGCGCTTGGTGTATGAGGCAAAACTTGTGGCTGAGCGTCCCATTATCTTAGATCCAGAGGAACATAGCGACTATCGATGGATTTCTTCCTTGGCAGAATTGGAGGGAGAAAGTGTTGTTCCTTATCTTCAACATCTGATTCCTTAATCTTTAACTCAGCCAAATATTCTTTTTTAAGGTATAATAGAAATAAAAAAGGAGAATATGATGGCTAGTAAGATGTTGCACACCTGCTTGCGGGTTGAGAATTTAGAAAAATCAATCGCTTTTTATGCGGATGCTTTTGGATTTAAGGAATTGCGTCGGAAGGATTTTCCAGACCATAAGTTTACGATTGTTTATTTGGGCTTGGAGGGTGATGATTATGAGTTGGAATTGACTTATAATTATGATCATGGTCCTTATGTGATTGGAGATGGTTTTGCCCATGTGGCACTCAGCACACCTGATTTAGAAGGCTTGCACCGTGAGCATAGCGAAAAAGGTTACGAAGTGACAGAACCAAAAGGTTTGCCAGGAAATCCACCAAATTACTATTTTGTCAAAGATCCTGATGGCTATAAGGTTGAAGTCATTCGTGAAAAATAATAGTATCAAATCCATTCTAGTACGATATGCTAGAGTGGATTTTTTAGTACATGAAATATTTTGATAGATTTTGAGAGATAATGCTTGACTTTGATAGAAATTTGGATATAATAGATACTGTAAACGATTGCAGAAGGAGGACTTATGTTAAAATCAGAAAGAAAGCAAGTGATTTTAGCGGAAATCCGCCATCATCGTGTGGTCTCCTTAGATCAACTAACACAAGCTCTAGAGACTTCTGAATCCACTGTTAGAAGGGATTTGGATGAGCTAGAAGCAGAAGGTCAGCTCAAGCGAATTCATGGAGGAGCAGAAAGTATTCACTCGCTCCAAGAAGAGGAAAGCAATCAAGAAAAATCTATCAAAAACGTTCAAGAAAAAGAGCGAATTGCTCAAAAAGCAGCCAGTTTGATTCGAGAACAGGAAGTGATTTTTATTGATGCAGGTACGACTAATGAGTTGCTCATCAAAGAGTTGACAAACAAGCAAGTGACGGTGGTGACCAATTCGATTCATCATGCGACCCAGTTGGTGGAAAAGCAAATCCCAACAGTGATTATCGGAGGGATGGTCAAAAACTCAACCGATGCTAGTATTGGTGGAGTTGCACTCAATCAAATTGGCCAGTTGAATTTTGATAAGGCCTTTTTGGGGATGAATGGTGTTGATGAGGAATGCTATACCACTCCTGATATGGAAGAAGGAGCAGTGAAGCGAGCGATTTTAGACAATGCGAAGCAGACTTATATCTTGGCAGATGGCTCAAAGATTGGCTATTCTTCCTTTGCTAAGGTAGCTCCTCTAAAGCGTGCTAGTTTGATTACGATTAAGGGCACGTCTCCCCTTTTGCAAGTATTAAAAGAAAAAACGGAGGTTATAGAAGTATGATTTATACTGTAACACTCAATCCGTCCATTGACTACATTGTCCGCTTGGATAAGGTCGAGGTCGGGAGTGTGAATCGCATGGAAAGCGATGATACCTTTGCCGGTGGAAAAGGAATTAACGTTAGCCGTGTCTTGAAACGTTTGGGAATGGAAAGTACTGCGACTGGTTTTATCGGTGGTTTTACAGGGAAATTCATCACCGACACTTTAGAAGAAGAAGCTATCGCAACGAACTTTGTCACAGTAGCAGAGGATACGCGGATCAATGTGAAAATCAAGGCAGATGCCGAAACCGAGATTAACGGAACAGGGCCTTTTGTTTCAGATGAAAAATTAGCAGAACTAAAAGCGATTTTAGAACAATTATCTGCCGATGATACGGTTGTCTTTGCAGGATCTAGCGCTAAAAATCTAGGCAATGAAGTTTATAAGGAATTGATTCCTTTGGCTCGAAAATCCGGTGCTCAGGTGGTTTGTGATTTTGAAGGTCAGACGCTTCTTGATGCTCTTAGCTATGAGCCTTTATTGGTCAAGCCAAATAATCATGAATTGGGAACTATTTTCGGTGTAGAGTTGAAGGATTTGGATGTGATTGAGCAGTATGCGAGAGAATTGCTTACAAAAGGTGCTCAGCATGTCATTATTTCCATGGCTGGAGACGGTGCTCTTCTTGTGACTCAAGAGGGAGCTTACTTTGCAAAGCCAATTAAAGGTGTTGTTAAAAATTCAGTCGGTGCGGGTGATTCGATGGTGGCAGGATTTACAGGAGAGTTTGTTCGTAGTCACGATCCACTTGAAGCCTTCAAATGGGGAGTAGCGTGTGGAACAGCAACTACCTTCTCAGATGACTTGGCAACGGCTGCTTATATTGAGGAAATTTATCAAAAAGTTGAGGTAGAAAAACGATGAAAATTCAGGATTTACTGAGAAAAGATGTGATGTTGCTAGATTTAGCAGCAACTGAAAAAGTGGCAGTTATTGAAGAAATGATTGCAAGCTTGGTGGAGAATGGCTATGTGACAGATTTTGAAACCTTTAAAGAAGGGATTTTAAAGCGTGAAGCTCAGACATCCACTGGTCTAGGTGATGGGATTGCCATGCCTCACAGTAAAAATGCTGCGGTAAAAGAGGCGACAGTTCTCTTTGCTAAATCAAACAAAGGGGTAGATTACGAAAGTTTAGACGGTCAGCCAACAGACTTGTTCTTTATGATTGCAGCGCCAGAAGGAGCAAATGACACGCACTTGGCAGCTCTTGCAGAATTGTCCCAATACTTGATGAAAGATGGTTTTGCAGATAAATTGAGACAAGCAAGCTCGTCAGACGAAGTCTTGGCTTTGTTTGACCAAGCAGAAGAAAAATCTGAACCAGAAGTAGTTGCCCCAGTCAATGGCGATGACTTTATCGTTGCGGTAACAGCATGTACCACAGGAATTGCACATACCTATATGGCTCAAGAAGCGCTTCAAAAAGTAGCAGCAGAAATGGGCGTTGGTATCAAGGTGGAAACCAATGGTGCAAGTGGTGTCGGCAATCAATTAACAGCAGACGATATCAAATGTGCCAAAGCGGTTATCGTGGCTGCAGATAAGGCTGTTGAGATGGAGCGTTTTGATGGCAAGAAAGTCATCAGTCGTCCAGTAGCAGATGGGATTCGTAAAACTGAAGAACTCATCCATTTAGCTCTGAATGGTGGTGGTGATGTTTATCATGCTAGCCAAAAAGAGGCAACATCAAGCAGCGCAAGTGCGGCAGGTGGTTTTTACAAGCACTTGATGAGCGGTGTCAGCCAAATGTTGCCATTTGTGATTGGTGGCGGTATTCTGATTGCTCTTGCTTTCCTATTTGACCAATTTATGGGTGTGCCTAAGGACTCGCTTGGTAGTCTTGGTTCTTACCATGAGATTGCAGCGATTTTCAAGAGTATTGGTGGGGCAGCCTTTGGCTTTATGTTGCCAGTTTTAGCGGGTTATATCGCCTATTCTATCGCGGAAAAGCCAGGTTTGGCACCCGGTTTTGTAGCTGGTAGCATGGCTTCTGCTGGACTTGCCTTTGGAAAAGTACCATTTGCAGCAGGTGGCGAAGCAAGTCTTGCGCTTGCAGGAGTGTCTTCTGGTTTCCTTGGAGCACTTGTGGGAGGATTCCTTGCAGGTTATACCGTTAATTTCTTGAAAAAAGCCCTAGCAGGTCTTCCAAAATCCTTGGAAGGAATCAAGTCAATCCTTCTTTATCCATTGCTTGGAACGATGGTTACTGGCTTGTTGATGCTTCTTGTCAATATTCCAATGGCAGCTATTAACACAGGCTTGAATAACTTCCTTGAAGGCTTGTCTGGTAGCTCAGCTGTTCTCCTTGGTCTTGTCGTAGGAGGCATGATGGCGATTGATATGGGTGGTCCTTTCAATAAAGCGGCCTATATCTTTGGTACAGGAACACTTGCAGCAACGGTATCAACAGGCGGATCAATCGTGATGGCAGCTGTTATGGCAGGCGGAATGGTGCCTCCGCTTGCAGTCTTTGTAGCAACGCTCTTGTTCAAAGATAAATTCACAGAAGAAGAACGCAATTCTGGTTTGACCAATATTGTCATGGGATTGTCATTTATCACTGAGGGTGCGATTCCATTTGGTGCAGCAGACCCAGCGCGTGCTATTCCAAGCTTTATTGCAGGATCAGCTTTAGCAGGAGCTCTTGTAGGTTTGGCAGGTATTAAGCTGATAGCTCCACACGGAGGAATCTTTGTTATCGCTCTTACCAGCAACCCAATCTTGTACCTTGTCTTTATCTTGATTGGCGCTATTGTCAGTGGTATCCTCTTTGGTGCCCTTCGTAAACCATTGAACAAATAAATCTTAACTCTCAAAGCAATGCTTTGGGAGTTTTTTGCTATTATTTTATGAAAATTCAGAATTTAGAAAATTTTTAAGAGATAGAGAAAATCCTTTTAGAATGGTTTGTATTTTTGGTATAATGGATACTATTGAATAAAAAGGAGATGTTTATGATTAAAAAAGGTTCGTTAACAGGACTCCTCCTGTTTGGTATATTTTTTGGTGCTGGAAATCTGATTTTCCCACCAACCTTAGGTGCTTTATCAGGTGAGAACTTCTGGCCAGCCATTAGTGGATTTGTCTTGTCTGGTGTGGGGATTGCAGTTTTGACCCTCATTATCGGAACGCTCAATCCTAAGGGCTATGTGTCTGAGATTTCTCGAAAAATCGCTCCTTGGTTTGCAACGGCATATCTTGTAGCGCTCTATTTATCAATTGGTCCTTTCTTTGCGATTCCACGAACGGCAACGACCGCTTATGAAGTAGGAATTGCGCCACTTCTATCAGGAAGCAGCAACTGGGGCTTGTTGCTCTTTACGATTTGTTATTTTGCAGCAGCTTATTTGATTTCCCTCAATCCATCGAAGATTTTGGACTTGGTGGGGCGTATCTTAACTCCCTTATTTGCTTTCTTGATCGTTGTTTTGGTCATCTTAGGAGCAATCAAATATGGAAATGCAGAGACTCTTGCAGCGTCTGGAACTTACATGAATGCAGCGTTTGGAACAGGATTCTTAGAAGGATATAATACGCTTGATGCCCTTGCCTCTGTTGCTTTTAGTGTAATCGCCGTTGAAACCATGAATCAACTTGGTTTTGCTTCTAAAAAAGAATATGTATCGACCATCTGGGTTGTCGGAATCGTAGTAGCTTTAGCCTTTAGTGCGCTGTATGTCGGACTTGGTTTCTTGGGAAATCACTTCCCAATCCCAGCAGATGTGATGGCATCTGACGCCAACAAGGGTGTTTATGTATTGTCTCAAGCAACACAAGCGATCTTTGGACCAAGTGCACAGATTTTCCTTGCCATCATGGTGACGATGACCTGCTTTACAACAACAGTGGGCTTGATTGTATCAACCTCAGAATTCTTTGTCAAAACCTTCCCGAAATTCGGCTATAAGGTCTATGCAACGCTCTTTACCTTGATTGGCTTTGGTATTGCGAATATCGGCTTGTCTGCCATCATTCAGTATTCAGTGCCAGTTTTGCAAATCCTATACCCGATTACGATTGCTATTGTTCTTTTAGTGATTGTCAATCGTTTGGTTCCTTTGTCAAAAAGAGGCATGCAAATTACGATTGCTTTGGTGACAATTATCGCCTTTGCGACAATTCTTGGAAATCAGTTTAACCTAGAAGGGCTTAATCAACTGATTAATAGCCTGCCATTTGCAGATGCGTCGCTCCCATGGTTAATGCCAGCCTTGATTGGTTTGGTGATTGCCTTTATCTTGCCAGATAAGCAAGTTGCAGAGAGCTTTGAAATGGAATAACTGGAAACATCTATCACGAAAGTGGTAGATTTTTTGTATCATAGTCATTTAGTTTTAATTTATTACCTTGTTAACTCGTCTTACCTAGCTCCAGTTATGTCTGCGCCTTGTTGCCTCGTACTAAATCAAAATTAAATAGCTATAAAATGACTATCATTCAAGGCCTTTTTGAGACAGCTAAGGAATATCATGCCAGTTTTGAAGTGATATTTGTACTGATTTTAGTTTGCTTATATCTTAAAAGAACATGTTGTTCATTATGTAAGGCAAAGGAAGATAAGTAGTAAAAAACTGTTTATCTCCAAGTTGAAGTTAGCTTTTTTGCCTTGGTATTATTCTATTTTCTTGTCAAATAATTAAAATTCTTCTTGACAAAATCTCAGCTTTGATATACAATTAAAAACGGTTACAATGTTATTACGAGTGTAAGCATGACGTAGCTCAATCTTATAATATTATAAAATGGATGTTATCGCATGATTGCGAGCAGGAACCTATTTATACGATGCTTTTTTGGCGTACGATAAATTAGGTTCCTTTTTGTTTTTAGGGAAACAATTTATGATCATAAAACGAATTTTAAACCACAATGCAGTTATTGCAACGAATAAGAAAGAAGTCGATATTCTACTGTTTGGTAAGGGAATTGCCTTTGCCAAGAAGGTGGGCGATGAGGTTAATGTTGATAGTATTGAAAAAAGCTTCCTGTTAAAAAATAGGGACAATATGACGCGATTCACGGAGCTTTTTATCAATGTGCCGCTGGAGTTGGTCTATATCTGCGAAAAGATTATTAACCTCGGTAAGATAAAATTAGGCAATAATTTTGATGAAATTATCTATATCAATCTGACAGATCATATTCAGTCAAGTATCGAACGTCATAAGGAAGGGATTGTGATTACCAATCCTCTCAAATGGGAAATTGCTAAATACTATCCTGAAGAATACAAGGTTGGGAAACAGGCCTTGGAGATTATCAAGAAAGATGCGAATATTGAGCTGGCAGAAGATGAGGCAGCCTTTATTGCCCTTCATTTTGTCAATGCTAATCTTGAGAATAATTTTCAAGAGTCTTATAAAATAACCGAAATTATCATGAAGATTGAACAGATTGTCAAAAATTTTTATGTGACAGAGTTTGATCAAGAATCAATCGAGTATTATCGGTTCATCACCCATATCAAGCTCTTTGCCCACCGTTTGCTAGCGCATGAATATTATCAGGAAGATGACGATGATGATTTGCTGGCTCTGATGAGTAAAAAATATCCCAAAGAATATGAATGTGGGCAAGAAGTTGCTCACTATATTCAGGATGAATATGACTATCGCTTGAGTTCAAGTGAATTACTGTATTTAACAGCCCATATACGTCGTCTAACAAAAAATCTATACTAATTCTAAGGAGAAAGAGATGAAATACAAAGAAACTGCCCAAGCTATTTTAAAGGCTGTTGGGGGAGAAGCTAATGTTGTCAGTGCAACCCACTGCGTGACCAGACTGCGCTTGGTTTTGAAAGATGAACAAGCCGTATCTGATGATGTTGTGAAAAACATTCCAAACGTGATTGGTGTCATGCGTAAGAATGGTCAATATCAGGTAATTTTAGGAAATGATGTTGCTAATTACTACCAAGCTTTTGCAAAGCTAGGACATTTTGGTGGAGAGGCGCAGCCTTCAACTGAGAAAAAAGGAAATGTTTTTGCTACTATTATCGAATATATTGCAGGATCGATGACTCCTTTAATTCCAGCTATGTTGGGAGGAGGAATGCTAAAGGTTCTCGTTATTATCCTACCAATGCTGGGATTATTGCCTGCTGATTCGCAGACCATTGCCTTTTTAAGCGTTTTTGGTGATGCGCCTTATTATTTCATGCCAATCTTTTTAGGATTTTCAGCCGCTAAAAAGCTACATGTGACACCGATTTTGGCCATGTCCGTCGCTGGGATTCTACTGCATCCAAACTTTGTCCAAATGGTGAACGACGGTAATCCTATGGCTCTCTTTGGAGCGCCTGTTACACCAGCTAACTATGGCTCGTCGGTTATTCCAATTCTCATCATGGTTTGGTTGATGAAGTATATTGAAACAGCGGTTAATAAAGTAGTTCCAGCCGTGACCAAAAGTTTCTTGCAGCCAACCATTGTCTTGTTTATCTCTGGTTTTATCGCTCTTGTTCTTGTTGGTCCTCTTGGAGTGATTGTCGGAGATGGTTTATCTAACCTTATTCAGCAAATGTACGGAGCAGCAGGTTGGTTGACTTTGGCAATTTTGGGAGCAATTATGCCATTTATCGTCATGACAGGAATGCACTGGGCTTTTGCACCGATTTTCCTAGCAGCATCTGTTGCAACACCTGATGTCTTGATCTTGCCAGCTATGCTCGGTGCCAACCTCGCTCAAGGGGCAGCATCTATGGCAGTAGCCCTAAAAAGTAAAAATCAAAATACCAAACAAATCGCTTTTGCAGCAGGATTTTCAGCGCTTTTAGCAGGAATTACGGAACCAGCCCTCTACGGGGTAACCTTGAAATATAAGAAACCAATTTATGCAGCTATGATTGGTGGCGGTGTAGCAGGACTGTTTGCTGGAATCGTGGGCTTGCGTGCTTATCTCTTTGCAGTGCCGTCCTTGATTGCCTTGCCACAATTTATCAATGCGGACCAACCTGCTAATTTCACAAATGCCTTGATTGCGGCTGCACTCAGTATCACAATCAGTTTCGTACTTGCCTATATTTTAGGAATTGATGAAGAACCTCAAGTAACGAATTTAGAAAATGTCCCAACAGGTGCTTCAACGACTAAAAAGATTGTCTCACCATTGAAAGGAAAGGTCCTTCCACTTGAACAAGTAAACGATGAAACATTTGCAGGAAAATTGCTCGGTGAAGGTATTGCCATTGTGCCGTCAAATGGAACAGTTGTCTCTCCGATTAAGGGAGTGGTATCATCTGTCTTTCCAACCAAACATGCGATTGGTTTGATAAGCGAAGACGGAGTAGAAGTGTTGATTCATTTCGGTCTAGAGACGGTCAATCTCAAAGGAGAAGGCTTTACGAGCTTTGTGAAAGAAGGAGATAGTGTTCAGCAAGGAGATAAACTTCTCGAAGTGAATCTTGACGACCTTATCGAAAAGGGGTATGATGTAACAACACCGATTATCGTAACCAATACCCAAACTTTCCTGGATGTCTTGCCAATGACGGATAAGACAGAAGTGGAAAAAGGTGACGATATACTAGCGATTTTATAAAAGACTGTAGAAGGAGGATGAAATGGGCGTATTTCCAAAAGATTTTCTATGGGGTGGTGCCTTAGCCGCTAACCAAGTTGAGGGAGCTTATAATGTGGACGGAAAAGGGTTGTCTGTCCAAGATGTCTTGCCAAATGGTGGTCTAGGAGCATGGACAGAGAATCCCACTCCTGACAATTTAAAGTTAGAAGGAATTGATTTCTATCATCGCTATAAGGAAGACATTGCTTTAATGGCAGAAATGGGCTTTAAGGTCTTTCGGACTTCGATTTCTTGGAGTCGTATTTTTCCAAACGGAGATGAGGAGCAACCAAATGAAGCAGGTCTGCAATTCTACGATGATTTATTTGATGAATTGCATAAACATGGGATTGAGCCTCTGGTCACCCTGTCTCACTACGAAACTCCGCTCTATTTAGCTAAAAATTATCACGGCTGGATCAATCGAGATATGATCGGATTTTTTGAAAAATATGCCCGTACAGTCTTTGAACGCTACAAGGACAAGGTTCGGTATTGGTTGACCTTTAACGAAGTGAATTCTGTCTTGGAACTTCCTTTCACCAGCGGTGGAATTGATATTCCAAAAGAAGAGTTGACGAAGCAAGACTTGTATCAGGCTATTCACCATGAATTGGTTGCCTCCAGTTTGGTGACAAAAATCGCTCATGAAATCAATCCAGATTTCAAAGTAGGTTGTATGGTTCTTGCCATGCCTGCCTATCCTATGACGAGCGATCCAAAGGATGTCCTAGCTGCCCATCAATTTGAGAATTTGAATTATCTCTTCTCTGATATTCACGTTCGTGGGGAGTATCCAAATTATGCCAAACGTTTCTTCAAGGAGCATGGAATTGAGATTGCTTTTGCTGAAGGCGATGCTGAACTTTTGAAATCCTATCCCGTTGATTTCCTCTCTTTCAGTTACTACATGAGTATTACGGAAGCCTTTGACAAGAGCAAATATGTCTCGGGACGCGGAAATATCTTGGGCGGTCTCAGCAATCCATTTTTGGAAGCCTCTGATTGGGGCTGGCAGATTGATCCGATTGGATTACGTTTGGTTCTCAATCGATACTATGATCGCTACCAAATTCCTTTATTCATTGTCGAAAACGGACTTGGTGCAAAAGATGAGTTGGTAGCAGGGCCAGATGACAGCCTGACAGTTCTTGATGATTATCGGATTGATTATATGCAAAAGCACTTGGAGCAAGTCAAAGAAGCTCTCTTAGACGGAGTAGAGATTATGGGATATACCTCTTGGGGCTGTATTGATTGTGTGTCCATGTCGACAGCAGAAATGTCTAAACGCTACGGCTTGATCTATGTCAACCGCCACGATGACGGAAGCGGAGATCTAAAACGCTATCGTAAACAATCATTTTACTGGTATAAAGATGTTATTGCCAGCAATGGTGAAAATCTCTAACATATAGTTATGTTTTATTCTCCTTTATTATGTCGTTAACGCATCTTATCTAGTACTAAATAAAAACTAAATAAGCACACTTTACATCTATCACGAAAGTGGTAGATTTTTTGTATTATCTTATCAAATTCTAGTTTTTTCGCATTAAATTCTCTAGTTTTTAGAGAAAAATAGGACTATACTAAAGATACAAAATGATAAGGAGTGATGGCGATGACCTCATTTGTATTTCTGATTTCGGTGTTTTTAGCGGGAATTTTATCCTTCTTCTCACCTTGTATTTTACCGCTTTTACCAGTCTATGTAGGCATTTTACTTGATTCAGACGAACCAAGAACCGTGCGATTTTTAGGATTTGAGATTGCCTGGTATGGCATTGTGAAAACTCTCTTTTTCATCGCAGGTCTATCCATGGTTTTTATTACCTTAGGATATGGAGCAGGGTTTCTAGGAAATCTTCTCTATGCTGCTTGGTTCCGTTATCTCTTGGGGGCTATCGTCATTATTCTTGGGATTCACCAAATGGGGATTATCAATATCTCTCAGCTGCAAAAGCAAAAGAGTGTGCAGTTCAAGCAGGATAAAAAGAGAAATGATTTTTATAACGCTTTCTTGCTAGGCTTGACCTTTAGCTTTGGTTGGACCCCTTGTATCGGTCCGGTCCTCAGTTCAGTCTTAGCGATTGCAGCTTCTGGTGGAAATGGGGCTTGGCAAGGTGCTGTTCTTATGTTGCTCTACACACTTGGCTTAGCGATTCCTTTCTTGCTTGTTGCCTTGGCGTCATCTTTTGTATTGCGTTATTTTAGCAAAATCAAGCCTTATATGGGGACGCTTAAAAAAATCGGTGGATTCATCATTATCTTGATGGGGATTCTCCTCATGCTTGGTAATCTCAATATTTTTGCACAAATTTTTGGATAATCTATTTATAAAAGGAGAAATCTCATGAAAACAAAGACTTTACTAATGGCTAGCTTACTGTCTCTTGGTCTTTTAACCGCTTGCTCGACTCAAAAGACGGATGATATGAGAAAGTCAGATGACAGCTCTATGATGAAAAAAGAAGACAAAATGTCTGATGACAAGAAAATGAGTGATGATAAGATGTCTGATAAGGACAATATGAAAAAAGACGACATAAAAGATAAGATGTCTGATGAAAAGTCCATGAAAGAGGACAAAATGTCTGACAAAGACGGTATGAAGGATGATATGAAAGACAACATGTCTGATGAGAAATCCATGTCCGATGATGAGATGAAAGACGAAGAGAACATGTCTGATGAGATGAAAGACGAAGAGAACATGTCTGATGAGATGAAAGATGAAAACTAGGAGGATGAAGATGAAAAAACGTAGTTTATTCATAACAGGTCTTGCTTGCTTAGGGATTTTAACGGCTTGTTCGACTCAAGCAGCAGAAGACAGTAAAAAAACAGATGACAGCTCCATGATGAAAAAAGAGAACAAGATGTCTGATGATAAGAAAATGAGTGACGATAAAATGACTGAAAAAGACAGTGTGAAAGGAGAGGCTATGAATGATGGCAAACCGGCACCAGACTTTAGCTTAGAAGGTGTGGATGGAAAAACTTATAAACTCTCTGATTTCAAAGGTAAAAAGGTCTATTTGAAATTCTGGGCTTCTTGGTGTTCGATTTGTTTATCAACTCTAAGAGATACTGATGATTTGGCGAAGATGGCTGAAAATGAAGATTATGTCATTTTAACAGTCGTATCTCCCGATCACATGGGTGAAAAATCAACCGAAGATTTCAAAGAATGGTACAAGGGCTTGGATTACAAACACATGCCAGTCCTCATTGACCCAAGTGGTAAATTGCTAGAAGAATACGGTGTTCGTGCTTATCCAACCTCAGCCTTTATCGGTAGTGATGGCGTCTTGGTAGAAGTCCATCCAGGCTTTATGGACAAGGCAGGCATTGAAAGTAAATTGAAAGAAATCAAATAGGAGGTGACCTATGGAAGGTAAAATGAGATTGTTCTTAGTCATTGGAGCTATTTGCTTGGTGCTAGGATTGATGATCTTTGGAGCTTATCGCAACCAATCACCTTCTGCCACTGCCCAAATCAAGGAGGCGGCGGTGAGCCAAGTCAATCCAGTAGCAGAAAAAAAGGAGAAGAAAACCATGAAAGAAGATCTTCGTGAAATCTATCTTGCTGGCGGTTGTTTCTGGGGCGTAGAAGAATACTTCTCACGCGTTCAAGGAGTGACAGATGCTGTTTCTGGCTATGCTAATGGTAAAGGAAGTACGACCAAGTATGAATTGGTCAGCCAGACAGGCCATGCGGAAACCGTCAAAGTGACTTATGATAAAAATCAAGTATCGTTGCGGGATTTACTGCTTCATTACTTCCGCATCATTGACCCGACCAGTGTTAATAAACAGGGAAATGACCGTGGAACTCAGTATCGTACAGGAGTTTACTACACAGACAAGGAAGACTCCGCTGTGATTGAGCAAGTCTTTGATGAGCAGTCTAAGAAATTGGACAAACCGCTTGCTGTTGAAAAAGGTGCCTTGGAAAACTTCATTGAAGCAGAAGAATACCACCAAGACTACCTCAAGAAAAATCCGAATGGCTACTGCCATATCAATGTCAACCAAGCTAGCTATCCTGTCATCGATGAAAGTTTGTACCACAAACCAAGCGATGAAGAAATCAAGAAAATGTTGACCGCAGAAGAGTATGCAGTCACTCAAAAAAATGATACGGAGCGTGCTTTCTCAAACCGATACTGGGATCAATTTGAAGACGGTCTTTATGTAGATATCGTGACTGGTGAACCTCTATTTTCTTCAAAAGATAAGTATGAATCTGGT
The DNA here is from genome assembly GCA_040719455.1 of Streptococcus pneumoniae. Classification (NCBI taxonomy): domain Bacteria; kingdom Bacillati; phylum Bacillota; class Bacilli; order Lactobacillales; family Streptococcaceae; genus Streptococcus; species Streptococcus pneumoniae. Next base: position 326,228 of record JBFDTN010000001.1, read on the forward strand.
TGCGGCTGGCCAAGTTTCACACGTCCAATCAGCCCAGATGTCGCAACCTATAAAGATGATACCAGCTTTAACATGGTGCGCACTGAGGTCAGAAGTCGTGTCGGAGATTCCCATCTAGGTCATGTCTTTACAGATGGTCCGAAAGACAAGGGAGGTCTTCGCTACTGTATCAATAGCCTTTCTATCAAGTTTATTCCAAAAGCAGAAATGGAAAGTCAAGGATACGGCTACCTCTTAGACTATGTTTAAGAGTTGCAAAATAGCATACAATAGGGTGAGGTTGAACCTCGCCTTATTTGCTTGAGTTTGCTATACTAGAGAGAGGATGTAAGATAGGAGTGTGCGATGTATAAACTCATGATTGTAGAGGATGAATACCTTGTTCGGCAGGGAATTTCTTCCTTGCTTGATTTTGAAAAGTTAGGGATGATGGTCTTGGCAGAAGCTGAAAATGGCTTAGCGGCTTGGGAATTGTTTCAGAAAGAGCAGGCAGATATTCTCTTGACCGACATCAACATGCCTCATATGAATGGTATTCGCTTGGCGCAGCTGGTCAAGGAGCATTATCCAGAGACCCATATCGTTTTTTTGACGGGTTATGATGATTTTGATTATGCGCTCTCGGCTGTTAAGTTAGGTGCAGATGACTATCTCCTCAAGCCCTTTTCTAAAGCGGATGTGGAGGAGATGTTGCTTAAAGTCAAGGACAAACTAGATCGAGAAGAAAAGCGCCAGCAGATTAGTGATTTAGTCCAGCAAAGTGAGGAATCAAGTCTCGCGCAACTCATTCAAGAACGCTTGGCAGACCAAGATTTGTCCCTCAAATCGCTGGCTCAGAACTTGGGTTTTAGCCCTTCTCACCTCAGCGTTGTTTTGAAAAAAGAGCTAGGCATGCCCTTTCAAGATTACCTCATTCAAGAGCGGATGAAAAAGGCCAAACTCTTGCTCTTGACGACGGAGTTGAAGATTTATGAAATAGCAGAGCAGGTAGGCTTTGAAGATATGAATTATTTTTCTCAGCGTTTCAAGCAGGTTGTGGGGGTAACACCACGCCAATTTAAAAAAGGAGAACAAGGATGAAACGCTATTCTCTGTTTGTCCAGTTAGTCGTCTATGTGGCGGTCACGATGCTATTTCTTCTTGGAATTGTCGGTGCGGTTTATTATCATACTAGCTCAAGTGTGATCCGAGACACGACTGAGCAAAGTACGCAAAATACCATTTCCCAAAGTGGGCAATTCGTCCAGTCCTATTTGGAAAAACTAAAAGAAACAACCAGCAGCCTTGCAGGAAATGACTTGGTCAAGCTCTACGCAGAAGACTCCACTGCTCAACATGAGGAGAATTTGCGCAAGTTGTTTGATACCATTTTATCCACTGACCGAGATTTGATTTCAGCTGTCCTTGTCACAAAATTGGGTCACTTGGTGTCAACGGATGAGGCGGTCAGTATGAAGACCTCTAGCGATATGATGAAGGAAGCCTGGTACCAAGCAGCCATTCATGAACACGCCATGCCTGTCCTGACTCCCGCACGCCAGAACTTATCCGAATCAAGCGACAAGTGGGTCGTTTCTATCACCCAAGAAGTGGTGGATGAAAAGGGAGAGAATCTGGCTGTCGTCCGCCTTGATATTGCCTACGATACCCTATCACGCTACTTAGATAGTCTGCAACTGGGGGAAGATGGCTTTACCTTTATCATCAATAGCAACCATGAATTTGTCTATCATCCAGAAAAGAGTGTCTATTCATCTAGTCAAGAGATGAAAGCCTTAGAGCCATATATTGAAGCGCAGAATGGTTACGTCAATCAAGGATCTGTCTATGTCTATCAGTACCAGATTCCTCAGAGCGATTGGGTGATGATAGGGGTAGCTTCGATGGAAAATCTCCACGAATTGCAACGTAAAATCATGATGTCTTTTGTAGGGACAGGACTGGTAGTGCTCGTCATCTGTCTCTTGGGAATTTGGTTCATCCTGCGCCACTGGATTAGACCCTTGCGGGATTTGCAGGAAACGATTTTGGAGATTGGAAATGGCAATGCGAGCCTTCGTGCCAAAGAAGAAGGAGCGCCTGAATTGGTGGACTTGGCGCAGCAATTTAACCGCATGCTAGATCAGGTAGATAAACTGATGCTTGCCGTCAAGGAAGAAGAGCAAAATGTCCGTAAATACGAGCTTCAAGCCCTCTCTAGTCAAATCAATCCTCACTTCCTTTACAATACCTTAGACACCATCGTTTGGATGGCGGAGTTTAACAATAGTGAGAAAGTGGTGGACGTGACCAAGTCGCTTGCCAAGTATTTTCGCTTGGCGCTCAATCAGGGAAATGAGCAGATTGCTTTGAAAGATGAGATTGACCACGTTCGCCAGTACCTCTTTATCCAGAAGCAGCGCTACGGGGACAAGCTGACCTACGAAATTGAAGAAGATGCGCGTTTTGATGACTTTCAACTGCCCAAGCTCGTCTTGCAGCCCTTGGTTGAAAATGCCATTTACCATGGGATTAAAGAAATCAAAGGTCAGGGCTTGGTGCGCGTGTCAGTCAAGGAAGAAGGAGAGTCACTTGTTGTGTCGATTTCAGACAATGGGCGCGGTTTTATCGCTCATGATACGACAGAAAATCTCTTGGTCAGGCTAGGTGGTGTTGGTCTGAAAAACGTGGATCAGCGTTTGCATTTGCAGTTTGGAGATAATTACCGGATGGATATTGATTCCAAACAAGGTAGCTACACGAGGATTTCCCTATATTTTCCACTGTCTAGCAAACAGATTGATTGAGAAATAGAACCTTTTATGTTATCATAAGGATAGAAAGAAAAGGAGGACGAAGATATGTCTTTAAACTTAGATGAATTAGCAGGCGGATTGAAAGAACAAGCTGGCAAATTGGTTGGCGATAAGAAAACAGAAGTCGAAGGAGCTGTTGAAAAAGTTGCAGCCGAGGCTAAAGAACTAGCAGAAGATGCAACAGAAAAAGCAAAAGGCTTGGTTGAGGATGCTAAAGGTGCCGTAGAAGGCGCAGTTGAAGGTCTTAAAAACGTCTTTGGCAAATAAAAAATAGCAAACATCTCGTAAGAGATGTTTTTTGATAATAGAAGCTTCCCAATAGACTTGTAATTATGCTTAATTGGTGGTACAATAAACGAGTGAAAAATAGAGGAAATAGTCGTTACAAATTGTTCATTTGGCAATATATTCTTGGCGTGGTCTTGGTCTTATCTGTACTAGCTTTTTCATTTTTGTATGTCTTAGAAACAGCGATGAGTCCCTATCGTTTAGAGAAAGATTCTGGCAAGGCGATTGCTCAAAAGTATGCAGATTTAACGGAAGTTGACAGTTTTGATTTTTTTCATGGAAAGGACTCCTATGATAGCTTTCTAGGTAAGAATAGCAAGGGAGAAAAAATAGCTGTCTTGATTCAAAAAAAGAATGGCAAAATCTATGTCTATGACTTGGACAAGGGGATTTCTCAAGAAGACGCAAAAACCATTGCTAAAGAAAATGGAGCTAATGAGATTGACAAAGTAACCTTTGGCTATTTTAAGGATCAGCCGATTTGGGAAGTCAAATCTAGCCAGACCTACTATGCTATTACTTTTGAAGGTGGGCAGTTGCTCGGCAAGGAGGGAATATGAAGTTATCAAAACGAGTACTTGAAATGGAAGAAAGTGTGACCCTGGCTGCGGGAGCGCGTGCCAAGGAATTAAAGGCACAAGGCAAGGATATTTTGTCCTTAACCTTGGGCGAGCCTGACTTTACCACGCCAGACAATATCCAAGAAGCAGCTATTTCTGCTATCAGAGACGGTCGTGCCAGCTTTTACACAGTAGCAAGTGGGCTTCCAGAATTGAAAGCAGCGATTAGTGACTACTTTGAGAAATTTTACGGCTATGCAGTCGCTCCTAATCAAGTGACGGTGGCAACAGGGGCAAAATTCTCCCTCTACACCTTTTTCATGAGTGTCATCAATCCCCTTGATGAGGTGATTATTCCCACTCCTTACTGGGTCAGCTACGCCGACCAAATCAAAATGGCAGAAGGTGTGCCAGTCTTTGTTCAGGCAACAGAAGCCAATGACTTCAAGGTGACGGTGGACCAGTTAGAAGCTGTGCGTACCGACAAGACCAAGGTCCTCGTGCTCAATTCACCGTCGAATCCGACTGGAATGATCTACAGCAAGGACGAGCTCCTCGCAATCGGAAATTGGGCTGTTCAGCACGATATTCTGATTTTGGCAGATGATATTTATGGACGCTTAGTCTATAATGGTCATACTTTCACACCGATTTCAAGCCTGTCTGAAGCTATTCGCAAGCAGACGGTGGTCATCAATGGTGTGTCTAAGACCTATGCCATGACGGGTTGGCGGATTGGCTATGCAGTCGGTGAAGCAGAGATTATTTCTGCCATGAGTAAGATTGCAGGCCAGACGACGTCGAATCCGACAGCAGCAGCTCAATATGCAGCCATTGAAGCGCTTAGCGGCGAGCAAGATACGGTAGAGCGCATGCGCCAAGCCTTTGAAGAAAGGCTCAATACTATTTATCCTTTGCTTGCAGAAGTGCCAGGATTTGAAGTTGTCAAACCGCAAGGTGCCTTCTACCTCTTCCCAAATGTCAAAAGAGCCATGGAAATGAAAGGCTTTACGGATGTAACTGACTTTACCACGGCCATCTTGGAAGAAGCAGGGGTTGCCCTGGTGACAGGTGCAGGATTTGGTGCACCAGAAAATGTCCGTCTCAGCTATGCGACAGATCTTGATACCTTAAAAGAAGCCGTTAAACGCCTGAAAACCTTTATGGAAAATGATTGAGGGATCTTTATGATTGACCATTTTAGTATTCGAGTCAAGGATCTGCAAGCCTCAAAAATATTTTATACAAAAACGCTCGCTCCCCTCGGCTATGAAATCCGATTTGATAATGCCCATGCCGTGAGTTTTGGAGAGGCAGAGAATACGGATCCCGGTGGCGATTTCTGGCTAGAAAAGGGGCAACAAGTTCCCATGCATTTTGCATTTCATGCCAAAACACATAGAGAAGTGGACTTGTTTTATCAGGCTGGTTTAGCAGCTGGAGCTAGGGACAATGGAATGCCAGGTTTGAGACCACACTACCATAGCAATTATTATGCTGTTTTTTTGATAGATCCAGACGGTAATAACATTGAAGCTGTCTGCCATTCTCAAAACAAATAGCAAGCGAATGACGCTTACTATTTTACCGAAGAAAATAACAATATTACGATAGAAGAAAGAAAAGAGAAATTATGTCTAAAGATTTAGTATCCATTATTGATGTCAAAGACCATGTTGGGGAAAAAGTGACCATTGGCGCTTGGGTTGCCAACAAATCAGGTAAAGGAAAACTTGCCTTCTTGCAACTCCGTGACGGAACTGCCTTTTTCCAAGCCGTTGCCTTTAAGCCAAACTTCATCGAAAGCTTTGGTGAAGAAGAAGGAACAGCCAAGTTTGATACAGTGAAACGCCTCAGCCAAGAAACATCTGTTCTTGTGACAGGGATTGTCAAGGAAGATGAGCGTTCAAAATTCGGCTATGAATTAGATATTACAGACCTTGAAGTGGTCGGTGAATCAAAAGATTACCCAATTACACCGAAAGAACACGGAACTGACTTCCTCATGGACAACCGTCATTTGTGGTTGCGTTCCCGCAAGCAAATGGCCATTATGCAAATCCGCAATGCCATTATCTATGCGACCTATGAATTCTTTGACCAAAATGGCTTCATCAAGTTTGATAGCCCAATCTTATCTGGAAATGCAGCAGAGGATTCCACAGAACTCTTTGAAACAGACTATTTTGGCACTCCTGCCTACTTGAGCCAATCAGGCCAGTTGTACTTGGAAGCAGGTGCCATGGCTCTTGGTCGTGTCTTTGACTTCGGACCAGTATTCCGTGCGGAAAAATCAAAAACCCGTCGCCACTTGACCGAGTTCTGGATGATGGACGCTGAGTATTCTTTCTTGTCACACGAAGAGTCGCTTGACTTGCAAGAAGCCTATGTTAAGGCGCTTATCCAAGGCGTCCTAGACCGTGCACCACAGGCGCTTGAGACCTTGGAACGCGATACTGACCTCTTGAAGAAATACATTGCAGAGCCGTTCAAACGTGTCTCTTATGATGATGCGATTAGCCTCCTTCAAGAGCATGAAGCAGATGAAGATACAGACTACGAACACTTGGAGCATGGGGATGACTTTGGTTCACCGCATGAAACATGGATTTCAAACTACTTTGGTGTGCCGACCTTTGTCGTGAACTACCCAGCTAGCTTCAAGGCTTTCTACATGAAACCAGTCCCTGGTAATCCAGAACGCGTGCTTTGTGCGGATCTTCTTGCACCAGAAGGCTACGGAGAAATCATCGGAGGATCTGTTCGTGAGGATGACTACGATGCCCTTGTAGCCAAAATGGATGCCCTTGAAATGGACAAGTCAGAGTATGAATTCTACCTTGACCTACGTAAATATGGATCTGTACCGCATGCAGGATTTGGAATTGGTATCGAGCGTATGGTGACTTTCGTCGCTGGAACCAAGCACATCCGTGAAGCTATTCCATTCCCACGTATGTTGCACCGTATTAAACCGTAATAAGATTCCTTGCTTGATAATCCAAGCAAGGATTTTTTAATAAAAACTAGAAAAAATAAATTCAATATGTTATAATGATAGAAAAATTTCTCGGAGGTGGATCAGATGAAAAAAATCATCGTTTGTATGGGTTTGAGTTTGTCTTTATTTGCACTTGCCGCTTGTGGAAAGACTCAGAAAGAAACAAGCCCAGAAGCACCAGCCGTACAACAAATCGTTGGTAAAGAAGCGCCCACCTTTACGATCAAGGATAAAGAAGGAAAGGGCGTATCTTTGGCTGATTTTAAGGGCAAAAAAGTGTATATTAATCTTTGGGCTAGTTGGTGCGGTCCGTGTAAACAGGAAATTCCTGAGCTTGAAAAGGTGTATCAAGCCAATAAAGACAAGGAAGATTTGGTTTTCTTATCCGTTGTTTCCTCTGCTGAAAAAGAGTTTGAAAATGAGCGACCAGCTGAGCAGGAAAAGGAAAAGATACTGGAAGTAGCAGATGAGCTAGGTATCACCTATCCTGTCTTATTTGATACTAAGGATCAAGTCTTTACATCCTATCAAGTCAGAGCCTTTCCAACCCATGTTTTTATCAATAGTGATGGAGAGATTCAACAAACGGTCATGGGAGGGATGACAGAAAAGACTCTTCAAGAACAGTTGGATAATTTGAAATAAATCGTTTATGAACAATCAAGGCTAGATATAAGATTTCTAGCCTTTTTTCAAACTTTTGTTGCTAGAAAAGAGCAGATATGCTATAATGAATTTACTATTTTTTTTTAGGAGATAATTATGTTTACATCCAGTTATCGAAAGAATATCAAGGTTCTCTACACTGTTGAATTTTTTTCCTTTTTTGGGATTACGACCTTCTGGGTCTTGTTTTTAAGTCAACATGGCATGAGTTTGTTAGAAATTGGTCTTTTGGAGAGTATGTTTCATGGGACCAGTCTTTTGTCTGAGATTCCGTCTGGAATGCTGGCTGATCGATTTTCCTATAAGCTTAATCTCTTGCTTGGAAGATTGTTTGCGATTGTGTCGTGTGTTTTGATGATTTGTGGTCAGGGGCATTTTTGGCTGTATGCCCTTGCTATGACCATAAATGCATGGGCTTATAATTTTGATTCGGGAACGAGTAGTGCTCTGCTGTATGATTCAGCTGTGCAGGCGGGTCTTAAGGATCGCTATCTGACATTTTCCAGTGTGATTTCAGGGGTGGCAGAAGCGACCATGTCTTTAGGGGCAATCGTGGCAGGATTTTTTGTTCATGGGCATTTGGAAGTGACCTATTTCATCATGATTATCTACTCCTTGTGTGCCATGATGTTGATTAGTCTGCTTAAAGAACCTAATGCAAAGTCGCAGATAGAGGAGCGTATCACGATGGTTAGCATTGTGCAGACAGTGGTAAAGGAATTTAAAACCAATCCTGCTTTGCTCTTGTGGCTATTGGTTGGTCAGATCATGTGTGCCATGATGTGCATGTTTTATTTTTACTACCAAAATCAATTACCGAATTTGAGCAGTTGGCAGATTGCAGTGTTTATGACTATTGGTAGTGGTCTGAATATTGGAGCGACTTATCTCGCTAGTCAAGTAGGTAAGAAATGGTCCTCTTTTAAGTTGTTCCCTTGGATTGTTGGTCTGACAGGTTTGCTTTATGGAGCGGTGTTGTTTCATCAAGCACAAGTCTATATGTTGGTTTATTTATTGACCAATGCCCTGTACGCTCTTTACATGCCGATTGTGTCGAATGATATTCAACAGTATCTACCAAGTTCAGTTCGAGCGACCATGCTGAGTGTTAATGCTATGTTTTTTAGCCTGAGTATGATTGTGCTCTTTCCCTTGACAGGCTGGTTGATTGACCAAATAGGCTTTATTTCTACCTTTCTTGCTTTAGGTATTTTCTTAATGGTTTCAGCCTTTATACTCGTTTTTTTGCTTGTAGATATTCAAAGGAGATTACAGCAAAACTAAGAGATTTTTACATTCTTTACCGAGAATGTAAGAATTTTTTCTTACTTTTTGAAAGTAGGTCGAGAATTTGGTATAATAAGGTGGAAAGAGGTGGGCGTGTGAAAAAAGGACTATTAGTGATGATCAATCTGGTCTTAGTGATCATGATGGCAGGAGTAGCTTATCTACTGTATCAGAAATGGCAGGATTACAGCTATACAAGCTCTATTGAGAAGCTTCTAACGAAGATGGACAAAGAGTATGAGACAGAGGATGTTACCAAGCATAGAGGACTGGTGGGGAGTCGGTATGTGACTGCTTATTACCCAAAAGCAAATGGAGGAGAGATCGGTCTCATCAAGGAACAGATGAACACCATCATTCAAACTCTGCCTCAAGGAGAAGCGCCAAAGACGTCACTAACGGGGTTGAATTTCTATTATGCTGAGCTAGGAGATGGGCCTTTTAAGGACAGCCGAAAAGTAGTGTTGAAGTCCAAAGTTTTCCCCCTTTCTAAGGAAGTAGGGAAAGTCCAAGAGGAAGAGTATGGTAGTCTTTTATTAAATGCTAACCAAGAGATTTTTCGTCTGAATCAGCTGTTTTCTGATCCGTTTCTTGCGAAATCCCATCTTTTAGAGCAGATAAAAAAAGATTTAGGTAATCAACAGACTGAGGGAAGCCTGCTGGAAGAGAACCTACTTGCTCTTGATGAAACGCCGCTAGAAAACTGGAATTATCGTTATCAATCTGGTCGATTTGAGATAGACTTGCCAAAAGGTGGGACTGCTCAAGTTGCGATGGAGAGTCTATATGATGTTATGGATACCAATTATTTGCAAGGCGAGGAACTAGCAGCTTACCAGGCTTATCAAGAAAAGAAAGAGAGAAAGCTCGTTGCGCTAACCTTTGATGATGGTCCAAGTCCAGCAACAACACCGAAAGCCTTAGATATTCTTGCCAAATACAATGCCAAAGCTACGTTTTACATGCTCGGTAAAAATGTTGCAGGAAATGAAGACTTGATAAAACGTGTTAAAGCGGCAGGGCATGAGATTGGCAATCACAGTTGGGATCACCCACAGTTGCCGACTCTGCCTTTGGAGATGGCTGTTCAACAAATTACAGATACGCAGGCTGTTTTAAAAGAGGTTCTTGGAGAAGCACCTCGAACGATGCGTCCGCCTTATGGAGCAATTAGTCAAGATATTCAAAATGCGTCAGATGTGTCTTTTATGATGTGGGATATTGATACACTGGATTGGAAGTCTCACAATACAGAAGCGATTATGAATGAAGTGCATAAGACACAGCCAGGGTCGGTCATTCTCATGCATGATATTCACCAAACGACGATTGACGCTCTGCCGTCTGTCCTAGAATACCTAAAACAAAATGGCTATACATTTGTCACAGTGAGTGAGTTATTCGAAGGAAATTTACAACCACATCATTGCTATTATAGCGCTTATCAACAATAGGAAAACCTTGCCAGAGAATTGGCAAGGTTTTTTAGTCTACATATAATTGTTGATTTTTGAGAAACATTGGTCGCACAGAGGCGTATTTTTTAAGCAGTTTAAGCTCTTCTGGGTGGCTAATCAGAGTGATGACGAAGCCGTCTCGTCCCATGCGTCCAGTCCGTCCTACGCGGTGGGTATAGGTTTCCTTATCCCGTGGTACTTCGTAGTTGACGACGCATTCGAGAGCTTCGATATCGATGCCGCGTGCGACCAAGTCAGTTGCAAGAAGTAGAGTGAGGGCATGGTCTTTGAATTTTTCCAAGATGACCTTGCGGAATTTGACATTGACATCGCTGGCAAGAGAAACAGCCTCGATACCGCGGTACTGCAATTTCTCCTCAGCACTTCCTAGGTCAGACAGGGAGTTGAAAAATACGAGACCACGGAAATCTTCGACATGAGCGAGTTTACGAAGGAGATCAACCTTTTCTCGTTTGTCCACTTCGAGATAAAAGTGTTGGATGTTGGTTAGCTCCATCTTGTCGACGGCAATAGTGCGAGTACTTGGGGCTAGTTTATCTGGGTCCACTTGGCTGGTCGCACTCATGTAAATCAACTGATGATCGCGTGGCGCATAGCGACAAATCTTATCGACAAAAGGATATTGAGAATCGCTGAGCAATTGGTCAAATTCATCGAGGATAATGGTATTGACATTCATCATCTTGATTTTCTTGAGTTTAATCAGCTCAAAAATCCGACCCGGAGTGCCAATCAGGATTTCAGGTCCTTTTTTCAAGCGTTCAATCTGCCGTTTTTGACTAGAGCCAGAGAGAAATAGCTGCGCTTGAAGGTCGATGAGTTCTGCCCAGGTCTTGCAGACGTCAAAGATTTGCCCAGCCAGTTCCGTATTGGGAGCTAAAATCAGTAATTGCTGAGCTTTTTTGGGCTTGAGTGTCAAAAGACTAGGGAGCAGATAGGCTAGGGTTTTACCAGTTCCTGTCGGGCTGATTCCAAGGACGGTTTCTCCTGTCCGAATCGGCTCAAACATCTGTTCTTGAATAGGGGTAAAGCTGGTAAAGCCAGCTTGTTCTAGCTGGTTTTGCCAACTAGCGGGAAGTGTTGTTTTCATTCACATCTCCTTCAAAATGGATATGGGCAGTCTGCCGCATGCGGTAAAGCGTGTTGTGGACTGCCTGCGCAGCATCTAACCACTTTTCATAGAGGTCAGGTTGCGGGCTTGTAATCATCTCCGCAAATCGTTCTACCTCTTCTAGCATAGTATGTGGTGCCTGCGTGATGAGGAGCGCCTCAGTTTCTCCTTTTAGCGGGTGGAAGATAGCAGAGCTGACATGCTCGATTGTGTCGAGGACAAGGGTACCTTGGTCTGTATAGATTTCTGCTGGGAGCGAGCTGTTGATATCTTTTCCTGTCTGAATGGTCACTTGGAAGTCAGGATAGATCAATTGACCAGAGCCATTCAAATCCACACTATTTGGCAGTTGATGCGCTAGGTAGTGGGCATTGATTGGCGCACCAAAAAGGCGAACGCTGGCATATACAGGATAGATGCCCAAGTCCATGAGGGCACCGCCTGCGAATTGACTTGAAAAGGCATTTGGTGTTTTTTGAGCGAGGAGGTCAGGCATTTTTGACGAATACTTGGCATAGCTAAAATGTGCGCCCCAAACATCCTTGTCCGCTAAAAAATCAGCAATGACGGTAAAAGCATCTTCGTGGTAATTGCGAGCTGCTTCAAAGACAAAAACTTCTTGTTCTTTTGCTGTTTCCACCAAATCAGTCCATTCTTCTGGTTGTGTGACCGCTGGTTTTTCGATGATGACGTGTTTCTTCGCAAGAAGTGCAGCTTTTGCTTGTCCGTAGTGGAGGGAGTTAGGGCTTGCGATATAAAGAATTTCGATAGGGCTAGCTAGAAATTCTCCCATATCTGTATAGAGTGCGACGTCTTGTTCGTACTCTTGTGCGAAGTTTTCAGCACTTTCCATGGTCCGTGAATAGACGGCTGAGAGTTGATATTTTTTTGTTTTGTGAGCTGCTGCGATAAAATGATGCGCAATAGCTCCTGTTCCGATAATGCCTAGTTGTAACATAAAGAACTCCTTTTCATATAGTTTGTCAAGATTTATCCATTAACTCTTCCATTATACCATGATTTGAGGTAAAATAGATAGGATAACAAATATTGGAGAGACAAATGCAAAATAGACCTATTATTATCGGTGTGACAGGCGGTTCTGGTGGTGGAAAGACCAGTGTTTCTCGCGCGATTTTGGCAAATTTTCCCAATGAAAAGATTGCCATGATTGAGCATGATTCCTACTACAAGGACCAATCTCATTTGACCTTTGAGGAGCGGATTCAGACCAATTATGACCATCCATTGGCCTTTGATACGGATTTGATGATTGAGCAGTTAAAGGAGCTGTTGGAGGGACGTCCAGTGGATATTCCTACTTATGACTATACAGCGCATACAAGAAGTGAGAAAAGCTACCGTCAAGAACCGCAAGATGTCTTTATCGTCGAAGGAATTTTGGTACTTGAGGACAAGCGTTTGCGTGATTTGATGGATATTAAGATTTTTGTGGATACGGATGATGATGTGCGGATTATCCGTCGGATTAAGCGGGATATGGAAGAGCGTGGCAGAAGCCTTGATAGCATTATTACCCAGTATCTAGGGGTGGTAAAACCTATGTATCACCAGTTTATCGAGCCAACCAAGCGCTATGCGGATATTGTGATTCCAGAAGGGGTGACGAACACGGTTGCCATTGATTTATTGACAACAAAGATTGCAAAGATTTTGGAAGAAGCACGAGATGAACAGTAAAAGGGAGTGGGACAAAAGTATCCAACCTTATTAAGCTTTATAGTTTAAATACTTTGACGCAGCAGTTGTCGCTGGGTTCAATATTTCAATGGAGCATTGAAGAGAACATAAAGTTGTGAGCAACTTATCTAAAACGTTGATAAATCAACATTCTACAAATCGCGTCAACCTTGCGGGGGTGGGACTACAAAATCGATTTCTACGAAATCACGATTTTTGTCCCATCCCCTTTTTTGAAATTATTCAAGAAAGTTTCAGTTTACAAAATTTTCTAAAAATATTGAATTTTCTGTTGACAGGCTTTTTTTGCTATGGTAAAATACTACTACATTACATCAAAGGAGAGTCAAACATGAAACCAGCACGCATTTTTGTAGCAAACTTGTTGTTGTGGTATTCGGGCTAGTGCAAAAGCATTAGTCCTGTTTGGCTTACCAAGCGGGAGTAAAGAAACATCTCGCTTGGTCAAGTGAGATGTTTTTATTTATGGAGAAAGAGGAGTAGATTATGCGTACAGTTGAATTTCTTGATACCAGCCTTCGTGATGGGGAGCAGACCCCAGGGGTGAATTTCTCAATTAAAGAAAAGCTTGCCATTGCTAAGCAACTTGAAAAATGGGGGATTTCAGCCATTGAAGCAGGCTTTCCAGCTGCCAGTCCAGATTCCTTTACAGCGGTCAAGGAAATTGCAAAAGCCATGAATACAACCGCTGTTACAGGGCTTGCTCGCTTGGTCAAATCAGACATTGATGCCTGCTATGAAGCTTTAAAAGAGGCTAAATATCCGCAAATCCATGTCTTTATCGCAACCAGTCCCATTCACCGGGAGTTCAAGCTGAAAAAGACCAAGGAAGAGATTCTTGAGAATATCAAGGAGTATGTCAGCTATGCTCGTTCAAAATTCGAGGTGGTCGAGTTTTCACCGGAAGACGGAACACGAACAGAGCTCGATTTTCTTCTGGAAGTCGTGCAAACTGCAGTGGATGCGGGAGCGACCTATATCAACATTCCTGATACAGTCGGCTTCACCACACCTGAAGAATATGGGCATATCTTTAAGTATCTGATTGAACATGTGAAATCTGACCGCGACATCATCTTTAGTCCTCACTGCCATGATGATCTTGGAATGGCGGTAGCAAACAGCCTTTCAGCTATTAAAAATGGAGCAGGGCGCGTGGAAGGTACCATTAATGGTATCGGTGAGCGGGCTGGAAATGCGGCGCTTGAGGAAGTAGCTGTTGCACTCAATATCCGCGCAGATTACTATCAGGTAGAGACAGATATTGTCCTAAACGAAACGATTAATACTTCTGAAATGGTATCGCGTTTTTCTGGTATTGCCATTCCTAAGAATAAGGCAGTGGTCGGAGGCAACGCCTTCTCACATGAGTCAGGAATTCACCAAGACGGTGTTCTTAAAAATCCGCTCACCTATGAAATCATTACGCCAGAATTGGTCGGTGTCAAGAGCAATAGTTTACCGCTTGGAAAACTCTCTGGTCGCCATGCTTTTGTCGAGAAATTAAAAGAATTGGCGCTCGAGTTTGACGAGGCAGAAATCAACGAATTGTTCAGCAAGTTCAAGGCCTTGGCGGATAAGAAACAAGAAATTACAGACGCAGATATTCGTGCCTTGATTGCGGGTGTGACGGTAGAAAATCCAGAAGGCTTCCACTTTGATGACTTGACTCTTGCAGTCGACGGTGAGCACATGGTGGCCATGGTTCGTTTGGTGAATGCCCAAGGTGAGCAGGTAGAATGCCAAGCAACTGGTAAGGGAAGTGTTGAGGCGATTTTCAATGCCATTGATGAATTCTTCCACCAAGATGCCAAACTCTTGTCTTACAATATTGAGGCGGTGACAGACGGTATTGATTCGCAGGCACGGGTGCTTGTGACCGTCGAAAATCAAGCGACAGAGACCATTTTCAATGCCTCAGGTCTCGACTTTGACGTCCTGAAAGCCAGTGCTATTGCCTATATTCATGCCAATATCTTTGTCCAAAAAGAAAACGAAGGAAGCATTGGCCATACCGTATCCTATCGTGATATGGCGGACTATTGAGGAGAAGCAGATGAAAAAAACAATCGTTGCTCTTGCAGGAGACGGCATTGGTCCTGAGATTATGGCGGCAGGCTTAGAGGTCTTAGAAGCGGTCAAGCCCAGCCTTTCCTTTGACTATGAAGTGGTTGAAAAAGCCTTTGGTGGGGCAGGAATTGACGCCGAAGGCCACCCGCTTCCCCTAGACACCTTGGAGGCTTGTCAAGAAGCAGATGCGGTCTTACTTGCTGCGATTGGCAGTCCCCAGTACGATAGTGCTCCTGTTCGGCCAGAAGAGGGTCTACTTTCACTTCGTAAGGAATTAGGGCTCTATGCCAATATCCGTCCTGTAAAAATCTCCCCTGCCTTGAAACATTTGTCGCCCTTAAAGGAAGAGCGGATTGCGGATGTGGATTTTGTTGTGGTCCGTGAGTTGACAGGGGGTATTTATTTCGGTGAGCATGAGTTACAGGACAATGTAGCGCGTGATGTCAACGAGTATCAGACTTTTGAAATCGAGCGGATTTTGCGCAAGGCCTTTGAACTAGCTCGGACGCGCAAGAACAAAGTGACCAGCATTGACAAGCAAAATGTCCTTGCTACGTCAAAATTGTGGCGAAAAGTGGCAGATCGCATTGCCTTAGATTACCCAGATGTGACTTTGGAACATCAGCTGGTCGATAGCGCAGCCATGGTTATGATTACCCATCCTGCCAAGTTTGATGTGCTGGTGACGGAAAACCTTTTTGGCGATATTTTGTCAGACGAGGCTAGTGTCTTATCGGGTACACTTGGCGTCATGCCTTCGGCCAGTCACGGAACGGGAGCCAGTCTTTACGAGCCGATTCATGGTTCAGCGCCTGACATTGCAGGACAAGGAGTTGCCAATCCCGTCAGCATGATTCTATCTGTTGCCATGATGTTGCGGGAGACCTTTGGCGAATTAGCAGCAGCAAGGAAAATAGAAGATGCTGTTGAAGCAAGTTTTGCTGCAGGCGTCTTGACGAGAGATTTAGGAGGAAATGCCTCTACCCAAGAAGCGGTAGATGCGATTATCAAACACTTATGACTATCAAACAAATGGTGAGTATGACCCTTGTGGTCTGGAATGTAATCGTCTTTTTGACTTATGGATTGGATAAGGGAAAGGCGAGAAAGCAGGCCTATCGGATTCCAGAAAAGACCTTGTTGACCATGAGCATTTTGGGAGGCGGTCTTGGAGCGTGGGCTGGTGGCACTCGTTTTCACCATAAGACGAAAAAATGGTATTTTCAAGCGGCTTGGCTGCTTGGGCTCATCATAGATGGCGCTATTATGTATTGGATTTGGAGGTAAGATGGCAGGAAAATCGATTTTAGACAAGGTCTGGGAACGCCATGTCATTACAGGTAATGAAGGGCAACCCCAGCTCATGTATGTGGACCAACATTATATCCATGAGGTAACAAGTCCTCAGGCCTTTCAAGGCTTGCGTGAGGCAGGAAGACGCTTGAGAAGACCTGACTTGACCTACGGAACTTTTGACCACAATGTGCCGACTGTCAATATCTATGATATTCGGGATGTGATTTCAAAGGCGCAGATGGATAAGCTGGCAGAAAATGTGGTCGAGTTTGGCATTGATTGCGCGGATCACGGTTCAGAACTCCAAGGCATTGTCCACATGATTGGACCAGAAACAGGACGCACCCAACCGGGGAAATTCATCGTCTGTGGCGATAGCCATACGGCGACGCATGGAGCCTTCGGTGCTCTGGCCTTTGGGATTGGGACCAGCGAAGTGGAGCATGTCTTTGCCACCCAAACCATTTGGCAGGTCAAGCCCAAGAAGCTCTTGGTTGAGTTTGTAGGACAAGCCCCAAAAGGTGTCTATGCCAAGGATTATATTTTAGCGCTGATTGCTAAGCACGGAGTTGGTCTAGGGGTGGGCTATGCCGTGGAATACCGAGGCGATGCGGTGGAGCGTCTTAGCATGGAAGAGCGCATGACCATTTGCAATATGTCCATTGAATTTGGCTCCAAGATCGGCATGATGAATCCTGACCAAAAGACTTACGACTATGTACGAGAGACAGCTAATGCCCCAACGGACATTGAAGCTGCGATTGCCGATTGGAAGACCTTGGTCTCAGATGAGGATGCGGTCTATGACAAGGTCATTCGCATGGATGTCTCAAGTTTAGCTCCTATGGTGACGTGGGGGACCAATCCTTCTATGGGTGTGGCTTTTGATGAGGCCTTCCCAGACATCAAGGACATCAATGATGAGCGGGCCTATCAGTATATGGGAACCAGACCAGGCCAAAAGATTGAAGAGATTGAGTTGGGCTATATCTTTATTGGCTCTTGTACCAATGCTCGCCTGAGCGATCTAGCGCTTGCGGCTAAGTTTGTCAAGGGCAAGAAAATTGCCCCAAATCTGACTGCCATTGTCGTGCCAGGAAGCAGACCTGTCAAGCGAGCAGCTGAAAAAATGGGGCTTGATAAGATTTTCCTAGAGGCAGGTTTTGAATGGCGGGATCCAGGTTGCTCCATGTGCCTCGGTATGAATCCAGACAAGGTGCCAGACGGTGTTCATTGTGCCTCAACCAGCAATCGAAATTTTGAAGATCGCCAAGGTTTCGGAGCCAAGACCCACTTGTGCAGTCCTGCCATGGCTGCTGCCGCAGCAATCGCTGGGCACTTCGTTGATGTTAGAAAATTGGCGGAGGTAGAATAAATATGGAAAAATTCACCATTTATACGGGAAGAACAGTTCCCCTTATGAATGACAATATTGATACCGACCAGATTCTTCCCAAGCAATTTCTCAAGCTGATCGACAAGAAAGGCTTTGGCAAGTACCTTATGTATGCCTGGCGTTATCTAGATCATGCCTATACGGAAAATCCTGATTTTGTCTTTAACAAGGACGAATACCGTAAAGCCACCATTTTAGTGACAGGGGATAATTTTGGAGCAGGATCTTCCCGGGAACATGCTGCCTGGGCGCTGTCTGATTACGGTTTTAAGGTCGTGATTGCAGGGTCTTTTGGCGATATTCACTACAATAACGAATTGAACAATGGCATGTTGCCCATTGTCCAGCCAAGAAGTGTCCGTGAGAAATTAGCAGGGCTAAGCCCAGATGATGAAGTCACGGTTGACCTAGAAAAACAGGTCATCATCTCTCCTGTGGGCGAGTTTCACTTTGACATTGACAGCGAGTGGAAATACAAGCTCTTAAATGGGCTAGATGACATTGGCATCACCCTTCAATATGAGGATTTGATTGCAGCCTACGAACGCAATCGCCCTGCCTATTGGCAGTAGTAACTATTTACAAAAATGAACTATTAAAAAGAAAAGAGGATAGAACGATGACAAAACATATAGAGTGGATAGGGGAACTTTCACAAGAAGGACTTGAGATTTTACAAGGAAATGGCGGATGTATTGTCTGTCCGACAAAGGTAGGCTATATCATCATGACCAGTGATAAAGCAGGACTTGAGCGCAAATTTACAGCCAAAGAGCGCAATCGCAATAAACCAGGGGTAGTGCTTTGCGGAAGTATGGAGGAGCTCCGTGCCCTAGCTCAGCTCAACCCAGAAATCGAAGCCTTTTATCAAAAACATTGGGATGAAGATATTTTGCTCGGTTGCATCCTGCCTTGGAAAGAGGAGGCAATGGAAAGACTTAAGGCTTATGGTGATGGTCGGGAAGAATTGATGACGGATAGCCGTGGTACGAGTTGTTTTGTTATCAAGTTTGGTACAGCAGGAGAGCAGCTGGCAGCCCGTCTTTGGGAAGAGGGCAAAATGGTCTATGCTTCCTCAGCAAATCCATCTGGAAAAGGAAATCGGGGCAAAGTAGAAGGCATTGGCGAGCGTATTGAATCAAGCGTTGATTTGGTGATTGAAGCAGATGATTATGTGGCGTCCATCCAGCCAGATAAGACCGTAGAAACTCGCTACGAACAAGGAGTAATGGTATCAATGGTCGATAAAGATGGAAACTTGATTCCAGAGCAAGGTAAGGACAGCCGCTCCATTTCCCCATGCCCAGTCGTCATCCGTAAAGGTCTTGACATTGATAAGATCATGATGCATTTATCAGACCACTTCAACTCATGGGACTACCGCCAAGGAGAGTATTACTAATAAGCCAAAAAACTGCTTTAAAGGGCAGTTTTTTCTATGAAATATATAGAAAGGTAAACGTTTTCTATATAGATGTGTTATAATAGGATTTGAAAAAAGTGAAAGAAAAAGGAAGGATTATGAATCAATCATCGAATCAGGGCATGTGGAATCGCCTTTTGAAATTTTCCATTCGAACTCTGGCTGTGGGAGCTGTATCCCTAGCTGTGGGGGATTTTTGGTGTGATTCACATACTTTAACACGAGTTCAAGCAGATATACTTGAGCAAAAGAGCGAGGATATTTCTGTCACCTACCAGTATGTTGCAGAGTCTGAGTTGACTGAGCAGGAAAAATCCCTTATCCAGCAAGGTCTTCCTCAAAATACCAATCAAGATCAGATCTATTATTTGGTCTATCGTGCAAAGCCACTCGCTACTCTTCCAAAAACCAGTGGAAATTCTGCTGAGCTTTCCCTAGCTTTAGGAGCAGTCTTTTTAGTCATTGGAGTAGCCAGTCTTTCTAGTCGAAAATCAACTACAGAAAAGATTATTCTTTCTTTGACCTTGTTAACGGCAGGAGGGGTAGCGATGCAACTTCCTACTATCAATGCCTTAGAAAGCAAGTCCTTATCTGGTTATCAAGAGACTTTTGTCTTGAAAAAAGGGGAGCCATTACCAAAGACGGCAGAAATTCCCAATTTTAGCTATGTAGGCTATATTAAAGGAAGTTCCAGTGTAGAAGCTAAAGGGGAGTTAGTAAATGAGCCAAAAACTGTGAAACCTTCTAGCACTGTAAAAGAAGATGAACAGACTAGCTCGCAAGGCAAAGCGTCTAGCCCTGCCTCAAAAGAAGAAAGCCAAGTAAAACCAAATACTCCTTCTGTGCATGAAGATACTTTAGCTCCTACAATCCCAAAACCCGTAGAGATGCCAACTCATAGCGTAGGCGAAGAACCAGCACCGACAGTAACCTTGCCAACTTTGGAAGTTCCAACAGAACCCCATTCAAGTGTGGGCGAAGCTCCAGCGCCAACGGTAGCTTTGCCGACTTTGGAAGTTCCGTCAGAACCTCACTCTAGCGTAGGAACGGAATCGGCACCAACGGTAGCCTTGCCAACCTTGGAAGTTCCGTCAGAACCTCATTCAAGTGTGGGAAGTGAACCTGTGCCGACGGTAGCTTTGCCGACTTTGGAAGTTCCGTCAGAACCCCATTCAAGTGTAGGAAGTGAACCAGCACCGACAGTAGATTTGCCAACTTTGGAAGTTCCAACCGAACCCCATTCAAGTGTGGGCGAATCTCCAGCGCCAACGGTAGCTTTGCCGACTTTGGAAGTTCCGTCAGAACCCCATTTAAGTGTAGGAAGTGAACCAGCACCGACAGTAGATTTGCCAACTTTGGAAGTTCCGTCCGACCCCCATTCAAGTGTGGGAAGTGAGCCAGTTCCGACAGTAGCTTTGCCAGCCATGGAATTCCCAGAAGAACCTCACTCAAGTGTAGGAAGTAAACCAGCACCGACAGTAGCTTTGCCAATTTTGGAAGTCCCAGAAGAACCTCATTCAAGTGTAGGCGAAGAAGCAGCCCCAACGGTAGACTTACCGACTTTGGAAGTCCCTGTGGAACCACATTCAAGTGTGGGAAGTGAACCAACACCGACAGTAGCTTTGCCAATTTTGGAAGTTCCGTCAGAACCTCACTCAAATGTAGGTAGCGAGCCCGCCCCAACGGTGGATTTACCAACTTTGGAAGTTCCAACCGAACCCCATTCAAGTGTGGGAAGTGAACCAGTACCGACAGTAACCTTGCCAATTTTGGAAGTTCCGTCAGAACCTCACTCCAGTGTAGGTAGCGAATCAGCCCCAACTGTGGACTTACCAACCTTGGAAGTTCCGTCCGACCCCCATTCAAGTGTGGGAAGTGATCCAGCTCCAACGGTATCTTTGCCAACTTTTGAAGTTTCCGAAGAACCTCACTCCAGTGTAGGTGACTCCCCAGCTCCAACGGTGGCTTTGCCAGCCTTGGAAGTCCCAGAAGAACCTCATACCAGTGTGGGTGACTCCCCAGCCCCAACGGTGGACTTGCCAACCTTAGAAGTTCATTCGAGTGTTGGTTCAGATCCAGCCCCAACAGTAGCTTTATCAAGCCTAGATCCAGCTACCATTCCAAACTATAGTGTTGGAGATGTTCCTCCACTAGTGGTTGAAAAGCCAGCGTTAAATCCGGATACTCTACCTCCAGTAGTGGATAAGTCAGCCTTGGAAATGGCTCAGAATCTCTTAGAAACTACCTTATCAAGTGAGCTAGATACAAAAGGCTATACCGCTGATAGCATCGAGAAATATGAGGAGGCAAAGACCCAAGCTATCAGCCTCAATCAAGAAGCAAAAGAAATTCTCTTGAATGAAGAAGTCGTTCAATCTCAGATTGATAAAGCCAAGGTACAAGTGGATTTGGCGTTCAAGCAGCTAGAGGATTCCAAGGAAGCTCTAGTAGTGGACAAATCGTCTCTTAGAAAAGCCAAAGAAGAGTTAGAGCATGCGATTACAGCAGTAGTCGATACAAAGACGAAAACAAAAGCCTCTGTACTTCGCTATGAAGAAGCTTTAGATGCAGCAAAAGCGGAGCAAGAAGTAGCAGATGGAGTCTTATCTAATCCTTACGCGACTGTCGCAGAAGTAACTCAAGAAACACCAAAGGTAAGCTTAGCACTCGCTAATCTTTTGGCTGCAAAAGCCGCTTTGGAAGATAAGCAAGTCTTGCCTGTGCCTGAGATTTCGATTAGCAGTGTCGTAGGTCATGCTGCTGAAAAAACGGTGACAGTGCAACCAATGATTGAGCAGGCAGTAGCTTACCAATCTGGAAAAGTTCAGCTCTATCATGGTGAAACCTTGATTGCTGAGAAAGCTCTCTCAGACTTAGATAATCCAGTTACGTTTGACCAACTTTCCCTCAATACTCCTTATCAGGTCATATTGACGATTCAGTATGATACTAAAGATGAAGAAGGAGTCAAGACACTTTCTTATGATTATAGAGAGCTTGTGACGTTGAAAGACGAGACTCCGATGAGTCTGGAGTTGCGTGACATCACCTCTGCTGAATTGTATGGTCGCAGGGAGAATGAGACAGCCTTTAGAAGTGCAGGACGTTTGGGAACACGTCGTTATGTGACCTTATCCGAAAGACCGAGTGATTTAAGTCAGTATTTTGTCAAGTTAAAATCTCAAAAACAACTCGAATGGTTATTGCCGATAGCCTCCATCACTGAAGAAACAAAAGATGGCAAAGCTGTCTATAAGATTACAGCTGATTTATCGGAATTAAAACAAGATACAGCAAATCATGGAAATCTTGAAGACGGATATAGTTTTTATGTACCAAAAGTAAATACCAGTCAGGCAAATGTTTACACTTCGTTTGCAGCTCTTAGAAAAGCTATACTGGCAAATCCATCTGGTCTCTTCACACTTGG